>JACFMY010000416.1 GCA_019455155.1 Caldilineaceae bacterium | reverse complement strand
CGCAGAATTGGCGAACGGCCGCGCGCTCTCTTGTCGCCACTTCGGGTCGAGAACTGGCTCCGCCAGCCCCTGCACCGCGCAGTGTTTTTGTGCAAAGGGGCGCGCGGCAAGCCAATCCACGGAGCATACGGTGGCCATGGTAGCGAGTTGGACGATGCTATCGCGACATGCGATAATCCCGTGACCAACTCTTGGTAAGTAAAATGACGACAATCCACAGCGAATCGATTGCCCCTTTTCTCCTATGCCCATACCGATCATCTTTGATACCGACCCAGGTGTAGACGATGCCATGGCCTTGCTGCTGGCTCTTGCCTCTCCCGAGCTAGCTGTGCTGGGCGTGACGACGGTCTTTGGGAACAGCCAAGATCTCGCGCTGCTCACGCGCAATGCGCTTGCTCTGTGCGCGCTTGGGGACCGGCCGGAAGTGCCGGTGGCAGCCGGTACAGCCCATCCATTGACGCGTACCTACACGGGGAGAGCCAACCTGGTACATGGCGACAACGCCCTGGGAGGCGTCCAGCTGCCCGAACCGGTACAGCGTCCTGACACGCGTTTTGGACCCCAGTTCATCGTGGATATGTGCCGGGAGCGTCGCGGCCAGGTGACCCTGGTTGCTGTCGGTCCCCTTACCAATCTGGCCCTGGCGCTGCGCATCGATCCGAAGCTGCCCACCTACGTGCCCCGCGTCGCGATCATGGGCGGCTCCGCGCGAGCAGGCGGCAATATCACGCCGGCTGCGGAGTTCAACATCTACGCCGATCCTGAGGCGGCCCGGCTTGTCTTCAATGCAGGCTGGGAGATCATAATGGCTGGGCTTGACGTCACCTGCTCGCCGCGCGTGGCCGAGCCCTATTTCGAACGGCTGGCCAAGCGCGGCAATCGCTGCGGCCAGTTCCTGGCCAGCGCCTCGCAGCACTACCTTCAGTACTACCATGGCCAGGGATATGCCGGCGTCTGCATGCATGACGTACACGCGGTTATGGCCCTCATCCGGCCGGAGCTCTACCGCAGCGAGCGGGTCTATATCGACGTGGAGACCGCGGGTGAATTGACCCGCGGCCAGACAGTCGTGGACTGGCGCGGGCGCCTGGGTAAGGCTGCCCAAACGACTTTGCTGCTTGGCGCAGATGAAACGGCATTCCTCAACCTGTTTGCGGAGCGAATTGGGACCTTGCCCTGACCGCTGCACGAACGAGATAGCACCCGGGCAAAGGCCAGGGGCGCGATGAGGGCGCGGCAACCTGGTGGGCGCACGGAACGGGTTGGCGCTGTCCTTCTGCGCCCATCTATTCGTGGATCCGTGGTATCTTTGGAGAGAAGCCGCGCGCAGGGCGCCGGTGTTGCGTCTGCGGCAGGTGCTGGCCGCTCGACCGTGGGGAAAGATGAACGGCCTGGCCAGGCGGGAGTCAACAATGGCAGTCTCGCGCGAAAGCAGGGCAGAACTGTTTAGGATGCTTTCCGGCGGTGACCGCCGTTCCATTGGCCGGGTCGATGAGGTCATGGCAACGGTGGAGGCTACACCCGAGCTCTACGCTCTATTGCTTGATGGTCTTCAGCACACTGACCCGATCGTCCGTATGCGGGCGGCCGATGCGGCTGAAAAGCTGAGCGCGGTGCATCCTGGATGGCTCCAGCCGCATAAGACGCTGCTGTTTGACCTTGCCAGCGGCAGCGGCCAGCAGGAGGTACGTTGGCACCTGGCGCTGATGTTGCCCCGGCTGTCGCTGACCCAGGAGGAAAGGCGGCTGGCTGCGTCGATCATGGAGGGGTATCTGGAGGACAAGAGCGCAATTGTGCGCGCCAACGCCCTGGAAGGGATGGCCGCGCTGGCGGTGCAAGATATGGCCCTGCGCGCTCCCGTCCTCAAACAGCTGGAGTCCGCGCTGCAGAGCCCGTCCGCGGCCGTGCGCAGCCGCGCGCGGCGGTTGCTGCAGTGGCTAACGAAGTGAAGGGACGGCGCTTTGCGCATGGAGACCATTGCTCGCCTTCTATTGTGGCTGCTGCTTGCCTATGCCGTGCTGGTGTTGGCAGCATTTATGCTGCAGCGCCGCTTCCTCTATTTTCCTGACACGACACAGCCCAGTGAGCGCCAGGTGACCGCGGCCGGGCTGCGCACCTGGCCCTCCGCCACGGAGCCACTGCGGGGCTACGCTGCCGCGGCGCCGCTGCCAACCGCGCAGGGGACCATCGTGGTCTTTCACGGTAATGCCGGCGCGGCCTGGCATCGCAACTACTATGTGCGTGCACTGCGCCCGCTGGGCTATCGCGTGATCCTGGCCGAATATCCTGGCTATGGCGGTCGCTCCGGCGCGCCCACGGAAGAAGCCATCGTCGCCGATGCCAAGGCAACACTGCGCCTGGCGTATGATCAGTACGGCGATCCCATCTATTTGTGGGGCGAATCCCTTGGCAGTGGCGTCGCAGCCGCACTGGCGGCCGATGGAACGTTGCCTGTGGCGGGTCTCGTCCTGATCACCCCGTGGGATTCGCTGCCTGCGCTGGCGCAGTCGATCTATCCCTTCTTACCCATGCGCTGGCTGTTACTCGATCGCTATGACAATCTGCACAATCTGCGTGCGTATCGCGGGCCTGTGGCCGTCGCGATTGCGGGTGCAGATGAGATTATCCCGCCGCACCGGGCGGATCGGCTCTATGCGTCGCTGGCGGGGCCCAAACGACTGTGGGTTTTCGAGCACGCTGGTCACAATAGCTGGCCGGGCGAAGCCGGCCGCTCGTGGTGGCGCGAGGTCACCGAGTTCACGGCCAATGCGGGGAGCTCCTCACAGTAGATCGGGCCGCCTGGCACGGTGACATCTCCGGTGGCCTCACGGATACCCATTCTTTGCCCCAACTGCCCAGCCCGTGGTTGGGTAGTTTTCCCAACGCAGTCATGGGTTTGAACGCCCATCCGCCTCTCAAAAGCACCCAATCCAGGCCAACAAGAGACAGAAAGATAGGTTGTGGAATGGGGACTCTTGCGGATTCTGCCGCGCGTCCCTTTCTGATAGCGTGATGGTAGCGTCACTGTATTGATTGCAGGCGCGCTGTCAACCCAGCCCTGCGTCTGCATACTCAGAAAGGATTGCACCATGATGCTTACAGAGGTAGTGCTCATTGCAGCTGTGCTCACCGGACTGGCGTTGCTTCGCTTTGGTCTGCCCGCATCGGCGACCTGGCTTATTGGCAGGATCATCCGTCGTCTAACCCGCCAGACCGTGTGACCCGCCTACCCTTTGTCGAACAGACACCCAAACAGGAACTGTGCCCTATGCGGATAATGAACCGTTTTCCACTCTTTAGCGGGCCATGGCGTAGCATCGCGGCTGCACTCCTGGTGGCCATGGTGGGCGTCTTCCTCTACGCGCCAGCCTGCATTGCTGTGGCGGATCAACCAGAAGACGATGGTGGGTGCAGCTGCCATTCTGCGGAAACGGAGACCTGGCAGCAATCTCCCCACGCACAGCAAACGCCCGACGGCACGCCGGTTGCCACCTGCGAGACGTGCCATGGCGTCTATCTGCCCGACCATCCTGAGGAAGGTATGATCCAGCTGGAGACAGACTCGTCGATTTGCCGTTCCTGTCACCAGACCACCTATGCGCAGTGGGAGGGTTCGGTCCATGCCGAAGCTGGGACCCAGTGTATCGGCTGCCATGTAGCGCATTCTCAGAATCTCCGCCTATCTGACCAGACCCTTTGCCGCTCCTGCCACCGGGACGCGCTGACTGACCCTCTACATACCGCCCATTGGCTGGCAGATGCGCCGTGCACGAGCTGCCATTTGGCTGGGTCGCCAATCGAACCAGGTGCTATTGCCAGCACCGACCCGGCCATGGCGCTGCTGGCTGCGCCAAGCCACGACTTTGTCCATATTTCCTCGGTGAAATGCCTGGAGTGCCACAGCCAGGAAGTGACCGAAGCCAGCCACCGGCCTGCAGATGGGGACTACACGACACGGCTGGCGCTCATCAATGCGGCTGAACAGATACCCGTGCTAGAAGAGGAGCTGTACAGCGCCATGCAGCTGCAGCGGACTCTTTCCATCCTCAATCCCATGAGTCTTGGCTTCGGCATCAGCATCGGCGGCCTGGCCGGCATCATATTCATGCTTGTGATCGCGCGCAAGGGGCGCAAGGAAGACGAGTCATGAGAGGAATCAAAAGCGATCTTGACCATAAGGGCCGCTCACGCCGCGACTTCGTGAAATGCGCCGGCATGGCCGCGGCAGCTGCTGCGGCGAGCCGGCTGGTCGGGCCAAAATCGGCGAGCGCGGCAGATCCTTCCCCCCCAGAAGAAACCGATACCGCAGTAGGTGTGCTGATTGACCTGACCCGTTGCACTGGGTGCAACTCCTGTGCTCTGGCCTGCAAAGTAGCCAATGATAAGGCCCAACGCGCCACGCCGCCGGATGGGTTCAGCAGTGAGTCGTATAGCTATGTCGATGAACAGGTCACTGCCGACGGCAAGACTCACTTTGTGAAGCGCCAGTGTATGCATTGTCTGCATCCAGCCTGTGTGTCTGCGTGCACGGTCGGCGCCCTCCGCAAGACGCCGGAAGGGCCAGTCGTGTACGATGCGGGCAAATGTATCGGGTGCCGTTATTGCCAATATGCCTGCCCCTTCGGCGTACCCACCTATGCCTGGGATGATCCCTTTGGCCTGATTCATAAGTGCCAGCTTTGCCGCCAACGCCTGGCTGTAGGAGAGGTGCCGGCCTGTGTCGCAGCCTGTCCCAACGGCGCGTTGCGTTTCGGTGAGCGCCGTGCCCTGCTGAGCCAGGCCCGCGCCCAGATCGACTCCAATCCAGGCCGCTATGTGCCCACGATCTATGGGGAGCACGAGGCGAGCGGCACGTCCATACTCTATTTGTCTTCCGTGCCCTTTACCGAGCTGGGCTTTCCCGCGCTGGGCACCCAACCGGTACCGCTATATGCCGAGGCGATCATGCAGCAGACGCCGCTGATTGCCCTCAGTGTAGCCTCGCTGGCTACCATGATGCATCTTCTATTCAGACGTCGCAACCACCTTGCAGAGTTCTCGACCAATGAAGAGGCCGGCGGTGCGGCGCAACAGGACGATCAGCGGGCAGGAGACGAGCAATGACTGTCAAAGTTGCGGAATGGCGTGAACAGGTGGATTTTCTACCGGTGAGCTGGCAAGATTGGCTGGCCGGCGCGTTGGGATTTATTACACTTTCGGGACTCATAGCCGGTATCGGGCGTCTCGCCCTAGGGCTTGAGGCCAGCACCCGGCTTAACGACGTCTATCCCTGGGGCATCTGGATTGGTTTTGATTTTAGCCTGATCGCCTTTGCGGGGTCTGGCTTCACCATGGCGGCCGTTGTCCATATTCTTCACCTGGAGCGTTTCCATGTGGCTCTGCGCCCGGCGATCCTCACGGGCTTGCTTGGCTATACGGCAGTCTTGCTCCTGTTGGTTTTGGATTTGGGCCGTCCTGATCGCTTTTA
>JACFMY010000415.1 GCA_019455155.1 Caldilineaceae bacterium | reverse complement strand
AAGGGGGCAGCTCTCGATCGCTTCCAGGAAGGTGTGACATCGCGGGCGATACGCCTTTCGAAGCGATCTTGTCTTGAAAAATCTGTCTGACTACTGTAAGCTACGCACCAGTTCCCCTGGCTGTCGCCAATCAGTGGCGAACCAGTGTGACGACAGCTGCCATTGCCGGTGTAGCGCGCGTGCCCCCCAAGCAGCGAACCCACGAAAGGAAATGAATGGCTATGCGCTTTCGTGCATTGCGCTGGGCCGGTGTGAGCTTACCACTGTTATACATAGTGGCCATTGAGCTCATCGAGGAAATATTCCTTGCACCACAGTTCGGGCGCTGGACCGGACACCTGATCATATTCGCCATCACCGGGATCGGGGCGGTGGTGTTTACCTTTGCCGTATTCCGCGTGATCGACAGGGCCGAAGCGTACCTGCAGCGGCAAAACCGCAACCTGACGACCCTCAACGAGATCAGCCAGGTAGCCAGCAGTGGGCTGGAGCTGGACAAGTTTCTGAGCCGGGCGCTGACCAAGGTCATGTCCGTTACCAAGAGCGACGCCGGTGAGATCTTTCTGCTCGACGATACGAGCCATGAGCTGGTGCTGACAGTGCACTACGGCCTGTTCCAGGGGGAAGCGGGTGAAGTCGACCGCTTCCATGTGGGCGAAGGCATTCCGGGCATCGTCGCCAAGACGGGACAGGCCGTAGTCGTCGACGATCTGGCGCACGATCCCCGTTGCCGGTCCACCGCGATCGTGAGCCAGGGTTTCCGCGCCATGGTCAGCGTCCCCCTGCGGTCGAAGGACAGGGTGGTGGGGGTGATGAACGCCATCGCCCGCCACGTTACCTACACGGCCGCGGACCAGAGTCTATTGAGCGCCATTGGCAACCAGCTTGGGGTGGCGGTGGAGAATGCTCGGCTCCACGCGCAGGTGGAGCGGCAGGCCAGCTATCTCAACGCCTTGATCGAGAGTTCGGGCAACGCGATCATCACGGTGTCCACCGGCGGCGAGATAGTGAGCTGGAACCAGGCCGCCGAGCAGATCTATGGCTGGAGCGTGGAAGAAGCCATCGGCAGTGTGTTGCCCATGGTGCCGGACCCGCTGCGGGAAGAGGCTTTTCGCATAGCAAAGCACGTGGTCCAGTCTGGAGAGACGGTCCACAACTTCGAGACGGAGCGCCGGCGCAAGAACGGCGAGCTGATCCCGGTGATGGTCACGGTCTCACCGGTGCGGGACGGCAGCGGCGCCATCAACAGTATCCTGGGCATCTCTACGGATATGCGGGAAAAGAAGCGGCTGGAACATGAGCTGCTCCAGCAGCAGAAGGCGCTGGCCGCGGTGAAGGAGCGGGAACGGCTGGCCCGCGAGCTGCATGACGGCCTGGGCCAGGTGCTGGGCTACGTCAACACGCAGAGCCAGGCCGTCCGCGAGCTGTTGGCGCAGGGTCAGAAAGCTGAAGTCGATGCCCATCTGAAACGCTTGACGGAAGTCGCCCAGAATGCCCATGCGGACATACGCGAGTATATTCTTGGCCTGCGTGCGACGGGCGCGTCCGAGCAGGGTTTCCTGCCTGCGCTGAGGGAGTACCTGCGTCGCTTCAACCAGTATCACGAAATCCAGACCAGATTGACCGTCTGTGACGAGATGCAGGAGATAACCCTTGGTCCCAACGTAGAGGCCCAGCTCATGCGCATGATCCAGGAAGCGCTCACCAATGTCCGCAAACACGCGGAGACACAGGATATCAAGATTGACATTAGCCTCTGTGGCGATGGGCTTGCCGTCGTCGTCGAGGACGCGGGGCGAGGCTTTGACCCGGCCCAGGTCTCCGTGCAGGGTGGGCGCCATCTAGGTCTGCGCCTCATGCGCGAGCGTGCGGCGGAGATCGGCGCGAGCGTCGAAGTCGAGTCGCAGCCCGGCCACGGCACAAAAGTAACCATCCAGGTTCCCTTGGACAGAGAGAATCATTCGTAACATGGCGGCGATTCGAGTTCTACTGGTTGACGACCACCCCTTATTTCTAGAGGGGTTGCAGAATCTATTGAAGGCGCGCGGTATCGAGGTCGTGGGTACGGCGCGTGACGGCCTGGAAGCGCTGGCCAAGGCCCAGTCGCTCCATCCCGATGTCGTGCTCATGGACATCCAGATGCCCCGCTGCGATGGCTTGACCGCCACGCGACTTATCAAGACCGTGCTGCCCGATATCAAGATCGTCGTCTTGACGGTGTCGGCTGATGACGAGCACCTGTTCGAGGCCATTAAGAGCGGCGCTTCGGGCTATCTGCTCAAGAACATGGACGCCAAAGACTTCTTCCGGCTCATCTCAGGTATGGCCCGCGGTGAGGCGCCCATATCCAGCGAGCTGGCGGCCAAGGTCCTGTCGGAGTTTGCGCGGCAGGCCCGGCAGGGCGAGCCCACGGGTGAGCCGGACAGCGACCCGGACGCGCTGACCGAGCGCCAGGTCGAGGTGCTGCAGCTGGTGGCCCAGGGCCTCACCAACAAAGAGATCGCCGCGGCCCTCTCGATCTCGGGCAACACCGTCAAGTACCACATGAAAGAGATCATGCAGAAACTGCATTTCCGCAACCGCGCCCAGGTGATTGCCTACGCAGTGCAGACAGGGCTGGTCAATCCCAACACATAAGGCCAGCGGATAGCAGAAGGCCCTGCCCGGTTGGGTAGGCCAGCACCGTATACGTACCCTCATGGGGTAGTCCTTGTCCACACAGGGACTACCCCATTTTTGTTCTTGCCACTATCTCCAGGGGTGTGGTGAAGCGCGGTCTGAACAGCTACGCTAGACCCGGATAGGATGCCGGTAGGCCGCGGTTATAGCGCAGCCCTTCCACCGAGGACAGGCCTATGCGAGAACAACGAGTCGTTCTGTTACTGGGAGCTTCCCTATTTGTTGCCGGTGTCGAAGCTTCGCTACGCGCCCATTCCGAGCTGGTAGTCGTGCAGATCGACGAGCCATTCTCGAACGTGCAGGGCCAGATCGCCGATCTCCGACCTGATGTCATCGTCTTTGACAGCGGTGAATCGTCGCTGGATGGCGCGCCCTCGCTGGTGCAGCTGCTCAAGCAGAGCCCCAACATCCCGATTATCGGCATCGATCTGGACGCCAATTCCGAAATCACGGTCTTTTCTACGCAACATCGCCGTGTCATCAAAGCAGAGGATTTGGTCCAGGCGATCCAGTCTTTGACCAGCCGCGGCCAGGACTGAGCGCACGGGATCGTCCGCGCCCGCCAGCAGAAATAAGGAGGAGTCACAGCAGATCACGATTCAGCTCACATTTCAAGAGGTGCGTGCGTTCGCTAGGTTGCAGTTCATAGTAGGCAAGTTTGCTCAGACCAGCACTACAAAAGGAGACAAACGATGAAAAGTGTATGGACTCGATTGACCATGGTAGCGGTCGTCGCCCTGGCCATCCTCACTGCCGGGCGCTTCTTTACTGCCATGCAAACCCAGGCGGCTACTGGCCAGGCGCCGGCCGCGATCGCCCAGCAACAGGCGCTACCGCCGGCCAATGTGATCGTGCAGGTAGGAGAGCTGGCGCCTGCTGCTGAGGCGGCAGCACCGACTGGCTGGGATACGGAGTGGTCGCAGCTGTTGAAGATCAGGCTCATGGCACAGCTCGACTCCAGCGGTGAGGACGCGTGGAGCCCTGCAGACCATCCTCTGGTCTATGTGACGTCGCAGGGGCCCGGCTACGGCTCGGCGGCCGTGGGCGGCGCCTTCTTGAGCGAGGTTCAGAAGGCCCCCGGATTGGCCATTATCGATGCCGACACCTACGAATCGGTGGCCACCGCCCAGTACGAGACAGGGCTGGAGACCTACAGCGAGAACCATGGGCTGGGCGTATCCCCCGACGGCCAGTGGATCTACACACAGGGAAATCATCCTGACTCGACGCTCCGGGGCAACGCGGTGCTGAACATCATCAATGCTCGCACGCTCAAACTGGATAAGATCATCGAGACCCGGGTGCACCATGCGCGCGTGATTCACAACGCCTACACCGGCAAGGACCTGGTGCTCATCGACGGCTGGGGTACCTTCTTTGCCCTGGATCCGGAAGATGACAACCGCGTCGTCGGCGCCGTGGATCCGGCCGATCTGCAGGGTTCCGGCTACCTGGCCTTCGGCGATCCCACCGGCAAGTGGCTCCTCATCAGTGTGCGCACGGGCTTCCTTGAATCCGACGGCGGCATCGCCGTGGTAAGCCTGGAGGACTGGAAGGTCAAGGCGCGCATCAACACTCACGACGGCAGCCCCATCTGGGTGGCCTTCAGCGGTGACGGCAAGATCGCCTATGTCAGCGATGGCCACGACAGCAAGGTGGCCAAGATCGACATGAGCGCCGAGAACCCGGCTATGTGGCGGGTGACCGGCATGGCCAACGCCGGCGCCATCGGCCCGTACGGCCTGACCTTGAGCTGGGACGACACGATGCTCTTCACCATCGGCAAGGGCGAAGCCAGCCACAACCAGGGCAAGACGGTCGGCTATATCGACACACGTATGTTTGCCGAGCCCGACCAGTATCGCGGCTGGGGCACTGTACTGGGCCAGCTGGTGACGGACTGTTTGCGCCAGGATCACGCCATCATCCACCCTGACGCCGAGAAGAACGAGATGTGGATCTCCTGCAACAGCAGCTTTGAGAACGTCATCGTGGACATGAAGTCCATCGAGGTGAAGAACCGTGTCCCGCAACCCAATGGCGGCAGCTCCCACAACGGCGCGTTTGTAGCCTACGGCCCAGACTGGAGCGGCGAGCTCCTGTCCGATACCAACGGCTTCCATGGCCGGGCTGTCATCACGAAGCTGCAGCAGCTGCAGCCCAAGACCGAAGGGCCGCCCCCCACACCGACGCCAGAGGGTCCCGGCGCGGGCAAGTAGATCTGTCTGCCCGCAGCCGCGGCTGGCTGCGGGCTCGCTAGCGTTCACGTGACACCATGACTGCGGTGGACACCTGCCCTGTGATGCATGCGGGTGTCCACCTTCCACCGAGGTTGACTTATGAGCACGACGCAAAAATGGGCGATTGCGATTGGGGTCATCATTTGGCTCTCCCTGGCAGCCCTGATTGGATTGGTCAACAGGCCCACTGTCACCTATTCGGCTGCCCGACCCACGGCTGCTGCTGTGGCTCCGGCAACCGAAGAGCAGACAGTGGCCGCGGCCCCTGAGCAGGCGACGGCTACAGAGATCGTCGCGCCTGTAGCGGCCACGGAAGCAGAGACGCCTGCCGCGGCCGCGACGGCAGCACCCACGGACGCTCCGGTTGCTGACGCCGCGCCCATAGCGACCGCGGTCGTCACGGAGGCGGCGACGCCGGCTGAGACTGTGGCCAGCCCGGCCGATCCGGCGCCAGCGGTTGAGACCGCGCCCGCCGTTGCGGCGGACCCTGCTCCGGCCGCAGCCGCGGACCCCGCATTCGATCCTGCCCTGGTGGCGGTGGGTGAGAACGTCTTCCAGAAGACAGCGG
>JACFMY010000414.1:626-5489 GCA_019455155.1 Caldilineaceae bacterium | reverse complement strand
GTGACCGACGGCGTCTTCAGCATGGACGGGGATATCGCCCCCTTGGATGTGCTGTGCACCATCGCCGAAGAACATGGCATGATCCTCATGGTGGATGATGCGCACGGGGAGGGTGTCCTGGGCAGAGGAGGCCGCGGCATAGTCGATCACTTTGGACTGCATGGGCGCGTACACATCGAGGTCGGCACACTGAGCAAGGCCTTTGGGGTCGTCGGGGGACTCGTAGCCGGCAGCCGGTCGCTGGTCGAGTGGCTACGCCAGCGCGGCCGCCCCTTCCTCTTCTCCAGCGCTATGACGGTACCCGATGTAGCGGCCTGCATTGAGGCGGTCAAGATTCTGGAAAGTTCGAGCGAGCTCGTGGAACGACTATGGGAGAACGCGCGGATCCTGCGCACAGGCATGGAGGAGCTCGGCTTTGATACGGGCGAAAGCCGCACGCCCATCATCCCACTTATGTTGGGTGACGCGCCCCTGGCCCAGCGCTTTAGCCGGCGCCTCTTTGATCTGGGCGTCTTTGCCATGGCCATCGGCTACCCGACTGTCCCCATGGGAAAAGCTCGCATCCGCGTCATGAATTCGGCCGCCCATTCCCACGCCGATCTCGAACAAGCCCTCGACATCTTCGCGCAGGTTGGGCGCGAATTGGAGGTGATCTGAGGCGCGTCGGTACTTAAATCTCCTCCCTAGACTGTCCGGAGAAACATATGCGTAAGAAGGTTATCTTTATCACCGGCGCCAGCGGCGAGGTGGGACAGGCGCTTCTAAAAGAGCTTGCGCAGGAGCCAGGAGTGCAAATCCTGACCATCGATCTCCATCCCATGCCCCCGGAAATGCACGGCCTCAGTACCCACGTAGAAGGAGATCTACTCAACGCGCGGCTGCTGGCGCGGCTGGTGAGCGAGTATGAGATGGATGTCATTTTTCACCTGGCCGCCCTGCTCTCCACGCGCGCCGAGATCCAGCCGGAGGAGGCCCACCAGGTCAACGTTGAAGCAACACTCCAGTTGCTCAAGATTGCGGCGGAAGAGAGTCAATGGCGCAGACGGCCGGTCCAGTTCATCTTTCCCAGCTCCATCGCGGCCTACGGATTGCCCGATCGGGAGACCAAGAATCACTTCCAGCGCGTGCGCGAGTTCGAGTGGAACCAGCCGCGCACCATGTACGGCTGCAACAAGCTCTACTGCGAGATGCTGGGCAGCTATTACAGCCGCTACTATCGCCAACTGGCGGCCGAACAGCCACCGACCATCGATTTCCGCTCCGTGCGCTTCCCGGGCCTTATCAGCGCGTTCACTGTACCGTCAGGCGGCACCAGCGACTACGCGCCTGAAATGCTCCACGCCGCGGCCCAGGGCAAACCATACAGCTGCTTTGTGCGCGAGGAGGCACGCATTCCCTTCATGGTAATGCCCGATGCAGTACGTGCGTTGCTCATGCTCGCCAAAGCCCCGCGCCAGCATCTCACGCGCCAGGTTTACAATGTCACCAGCTTCAGTCTCTCGGCCGCCCAAATCCGCGATCGCGTCTGTGCCGCGTTTTCCGGTGCGCAGATCCGCTTCGAGCCCGATCACAAACGGGAAGCCATCGTAGATAGCTGGCCCGCCGATATCGACGACAGCGCGGCACGCATGGACTGGGAATGGGCGCCCGCTTACGATGTCGAACGCGCCTTCAGCGAATACCTCATTCCCAATATCAAACAACGCTACGCCCGCTAAGGAGTCTTCACGACCTGGCGCGCAACTAGAAATGGGATCTGTTATGCAGGCAAGTCGCGTTCTCGCGCGCCAGGACCTTGGCAACTGGCTGATCTTGATGGCAGCTGTCTGTTGGGGAACGACCGGCACAGCCCAGGCCTTTGCGCCGTCTGGCGCCACGCCGCTGGCTGTCGGCACCGTCCGGCTGCTCATCGGCGGCGCCGGGTTGCTGCTTCTGGCCATCGGCCGCCGCAAATTGCGGCCACAGGGCTGGCCGCTGCGGCCAACTGCCCTGGCCATCTGCACCATCGCCGCTTATCAGGTCTGCTTTTTTGGCGGGGTGGCGCGTACAGGCGTCGCGGTGGGTACGGTCGTGGCCATTGGCAGCGCGCCAATGCTGGCCGGGCTCTTCGGCCTGCTCTTGCTGGGTGAGCGGCCGTCACGGAGATGGCTCGTAGCCACATTGCTGGCCATAGCAGGCTGTGCGTTGCTCATTGGCGCCGGTGGCGCCGATATTCAGGTCGATCCATTGGGTATCGTACTGGCCATCGGCGCGGGCGCATCCTATGCCCTGTATACCAGCGCCAGCAAGGAGCTACTACCGTTCCAGCCACCGGATGCGGTGACAGCCGTCATCTTCTTTGGCGGCGCGCTACTGCTAGCGCCCCTGCTCTTCATCGTCGATCTGTCCTGGCTGGGTGAACCGCGCGGCCTGCTGGTCGCCTTGGAGCTTGGCCTGGTAGCCACCACGCTGCCATACATACTGTATGTGCGCGCGTTGCTTACCGTCCCCACGGCGACTGCAGTCACGCTCGCGCTGGCAGAACCGTTAACCGCCGCCACGCTGGGCGTCGTGGTCCTACACGAACAGCTTACGCCAGTCGCCCTGGCCGGCATGGCACTCCTCTTTGCTGGCCTGGCAAGCCTGTCGGTAGGCGGTGCACCGCGGACGCCTGTGCCAGATCGTTGATGGGAGGATCGCTCCAACCGTAGGGATTCTGCTCCGTAGCGCAGCTACGACCTTGCCGGGTCACGCAGCGCTACCAGCTGGCTGCGGTGCTCGGCTTCATGCTGCATAAGGTGGTGCAGCACCCATTCAGGGCTTACGTCGTACTCCGCCAGACGCCGCGGCGTGACGAAATCCTCGGCGGTCATCGATGTATAGTCGGCCAGAAGAGCAGACCGCACTGTGGCCAATCGCTGCAGATGCTGCGCAAGCGACTCGCCATGGACCGGCGCCAAACGCCCCTGATCATCGCGCACATCGACCGGGAACAGCGGTTCCAGCTCGGGTGGGAACGCGCGCTGCAGGACCTCCGTGTAGAGCCAATCTGCCTCGATGGCTGCGATATGATACAGCAGCGTGCCCACGGCGTGGCCGCGCTCGTCTTGGGCATCCACCGCCCGCGCGGGCAGATCCTCGACTGCGCTCAACGTACGCTGGCGCGCGTCCTGTAGTGCCGCCAGCCACGACGCTATGGGCGCCTGCGCGCCAGGATAGGGGTCGAGCAACAGCGCTCGTCTTTGCGATTCCGACATCTCCGATCTCCTTGCTTGAAGGTTGCCGTACCAGCCTGGTTGAATTCGGTGCTCAGCGCGCCCACACCTCAGCCAACAGGGCCGCCAGCTGTGCCTTGATGGCCTCATAGGAAAAACCCGACTCGACAAGCGCCTGTCCCTGGGTTGACAGCTGTCGCCAGAGCTGCTCATTGCGATAGAGCTCCGCTGCGCGCTCGACAAAGTCACCTGGTGTAGCCGCAATCAAAGCGTGGACACCGTCTACCGCGTTTGTGCCTTCGGCCGCTACCGGCGTCATGACTACAGGCACACCAAACCCCATGGCTTCCAATACCTTGCCTTTGATGCCCGCGCCAAACCGCAGCGGCGCAACGGCGAGACGGCAGCTGTGGTAATATGGCTCCACGCTGGGAACATGCCCAACGACCTCGACATCCGCAGCCGCAAGCGCCTCAATCTCCGGTACCGGCAGACCGACGATCTGGAACCGGACGCCAGACAGCTCCTGGCGCAGGCGTGGCCAGATATCGGCAACAAAGTGCTGCACGCCATCGCGGTTGGGGATGTGCACGAAGTTCCCTACAAAGAGCAGGTGGGCGCGGCCCTCCGGCCCCGGCGGCTGTGGAGTCACTGTATGTACATTGGACAGCACGCGTACCCGAGCAGACGGCGACAACTGCTGCAGCAAGCGCTGCTCTTCGGCGGTCACGACCAGGCTATAGTCAGCACTGGCGACCATACGCAGTTGGCTCGCCTGGACGTCCCGCGCTTGCTTGGCCAGGGCCTCGCTCCGCCGGACGCGCGCGGCGCGGTACATGCTCAGAAAGGTCAATTCAATTGTATCGAAGACGATGACCGCATGCGGCGCCGCGCGTCTGATTTCAGCCAGCCATTCCTCTCCCCCCACGACACCAAGCAAGATCAGATCAAAGTGAGGGCCGTACGTGTTCAAATAGGTGGAGATCGAACGAACTACGGGCACGTTGATGCCACGGCCAGCGAGAAACGCCCGCGCTTCCTCAGCGCGTTCGGTGTAGACTGGGTGAAAGACCCGGCCCGCGGAAAGATTGGTTACCTCACACCCCAGCTCGTGCATCATCTGCATAAGCCGGACGATGCGCACCGACGCGCCGTCCAGGTCAGGTATGGGGTAGGTGTGGGTGATGACAAGGATGTTTCGGGACATATGCAGTACAGTTTACCATTGTGCCGGCGCGTTGCATGGCTCACTGCTTGAGATAGTCAATTGTAGCCTGTCCAGCAGAATCCATGCAGCACGGCGGCGATGATGAGCAGGTAGCAAATATGGTAGCGAGCATGACATCAACGCGTTCAAGATCGGGGGGTGTATGGGTGTCAGAGAATTCACAATTGATCCCGCCACGCGCTGCGGTGTGGTGGCGCTGATTGTAAGCGATCTGGATCGCTCGCTGGAGTATTATGAAACGCGCATTGGCCTACGCCTGCACCGCCGCGAAAGCGGCGCCGCCTGGTTGGGGGCGGGGCGCGCGGATTTGCTCCATCTCATCGAGCAACCAGGGGCAAAACCTGTCCAGCGCGGGCGTACAGGTTTGTTCCATTTCGCCATCCTCACACCAAATCGCAGTGAGCTTTCTCGTGTCCTGCATCACCTGCTCGTGACGAACAC
>JACFMY010000414.1:0-616 GCA_019455155.1 Caldilineaceae bacterium | reverse complement strand
ACACGCCCATCGATGGCGCCAGCGACCATGGCGTAAGTGAGGCTCTCTATCTCTCGGATCCGGATGGTCACGGCATCGAGATCTATCGGGATCGCCCACGAACCGAGTGGCCCAAGGCAAACGGCGCGCTCGCCATGGTGACCAATCCACTTGACGCCCGGGGATTGCTGGCCGTGGCTAACGAGGCGAACACCCCCTGGCCGGGTCAGGACGCGCACACGACAATCGGCCACGTTCACCTACGCGTCGCTCATATCCCAGCCGCAGAGAAGTTTTATGTCGACATCCTGGGTCTTGACCTGATGCAGCACTACGGCAACCAGGCCAGTTTTGTGTCCGCAGGCGGCTACCATCATCATCTTGGATTCAACACCTGGGCTGGGGTAGGCGCACCGCCCCCCACGGCGGACGCTGCCCGGCTGGCATGGTATGAACTGGTGCTGCCGGGGCCAGATGCCTTGCGCGCAGTTGTCAACCGGCTGCAGCGCTCCGGTCTTTCACCAGTTGAGGAAGCAGGTCGCTGGCATATTGACGATCCCGCCCAGAATCATCTTGTGCTTACGTTGTAGAGATTCGCAGCATATGCGCGACCATGGCTCGGGGTTTGCGTCGTGAA
>JACFMY010000413.1 GCA_019455155.1 Caldilineaceae bacterium | reverse complement strand
CTTCAGCTTCTCGCCGGCGGCAACGCGGATGGACAGGCGGCATCACCACTGACCAGGGCAAAAGGCCGATTCTTGCCCCAATAGGGTAGGAGTGCAGCGGAGTATTCCGGAGGCGTCGGCACCCATAAACCCTCTCCCACGGGAGCCACATAGTCATCGGTGAAGTTATGCAGATACCCTTCATGCCCCCCATCACCCAATGACCAGGTATAGATCGCATCGGCCATTGTCAAGCCCCAGGCAACCGAACGGCGATAGGTCGTAGCCTCCACTTCGGCCTGGTAACGCTCGGCAAAGTGTTGCTCCAGCGCATCAATGGCCTGTTGATGCTTTTCTGCCGCAGTGGGAAAGAGCATCCTCATGACAGAGGCGAGGGCCGCATTGGCCGCGGTGGGCCAATGATATTCTGCCCAATCATAGGTGCGCGGCAGACGGTACAACTGGTTCAATTGGCCCGCCAGTGAACGATGGTTCTCCATCCCTGGCTGCACCGTTTCATAAAGCGTCACGCCCAGATAGCCAAAGGCGCGTGAGGCGACAGGTGGCGAAAAGCCTGGCGTCTCGGTGACTAGCTCAAGGGAGAGCTCAAACCACGCCATTGCGGTTTTTGCTCCTTCATCAGGCTCACCCTTTGCTTGCACCTCTGCCGAACTGTCGATCGGCGTTGCCGTAGGCAAAGAGGAAGATGGTCGTTGTGCTGTCACGGGCGCGGCCAGCAGGTGCAGCGAGAGGGCAAGCAAGAGTAGAAGGTGAGCGGCGCGCGCCCTTGTCATCGTAGATTTGATGTGTGTGCTGTTGAGAAAAAGGCTATTCATTATTTTGTCCTTTCTATACATCTTGAGTTCTTTGTACCTCACGATTCATGCTTTAAGTGATCCGATCGCGAAATGGTCAACCTTCCAGGAAGCTGGCTTTGAGGTCGCTTTCAGTGTGAGATCGATGTCGAAGCTTCCTGGAAGGTGGTTGCGGATTTGGCGACCAAACCATTTAAAGAGCATCTTTTTGTGCCGGTATGCTTAGCGTCGACGCTTTGGCAGACGCAGCCCCTTTTTCCCGCGACGACACCTCACGGAGTTGTGTCATCCTCTCCAACAACCGTTGTTGTTGCGCATCATTGCGCCCCGGCGGGTTGTGCGATTTTACAAAGGCAAAGGGAACGCCCATCCCATGCCAACTCTCCTCGCGCTCTTGGGCCAACCCTTGAAGCGCAGGAGGAGGTAGCAATATCTCCGCGGTCACGAGTCTTAACAACTCGGAAGCAATGACGGTCAGCGCTTGCAAACATGCCTTGCGCTGGCCTGCATTCATCGAAGGCCATTCCTCGGACCAAGCCAACGCCAAATCAATGGCCCCATTTGCGGTCGCGCCAACAAGGTGCGTTTCGACAATGGGCAAGCCACGATTCAGCAAGAAGTGCAAATCAAAGAAATACTCTCCCCATTGCGGGTTGGACTCAAGAAAGCGTGCGGCAGCATTGATGATCACCCGGCGCAAACGACGCCGATAGTCAATGATTTGCTCATCCCGATTCAGCTGACTCCCATCTAAGTGGTTTGATCTGCGCTTGCGTTGCAACATCATTTTTATCCTCCAAAGCATTTGTTATTCTCTGCATGTTCTATTCGCTGCATAAGCCTTTCCTTGACGCGTTGCGATACGAATTGCTGCACACGCTCACCGGCACAGATGGCGTGCTGCCATGAGTGTCGTATGAAAGGCATCTTGCTTTCGTCATGGTTGGCATCTCTGTCAGCGTCAAACGAGCAGCTGCATTGTGCTTGGCAGCAGCCCATCTCACCCTGCCGACTGCGCCTCCGTGCCTTCTTGCTGTACTTGCCAACCTGTATCAAGTGGCGGTGCAGGGAGATGGCCTGGGTGCACCGTGCCTGAACGCAAGAAGAGCAGCAACAGGGTGGCAACCACGGGCAGCAGCGTACTCAAGAGTAGAGCTTGCGCCAGACCCATCTGCTCAATGGCATAACCGGTGCCGGCCAGCCCAACCACACCACCAAGCCATTTGACCCCATCGAAGAGCGACAGGCTCCGGCTCAACGCATTGGCTGGTACATAATCACCTACCAGCGCCACAGAAATGCCACGCTCTGCCCCGCTGAAGGCCAACAAGATGCCGACCAAGACAAAATTTGTAACCGTACGCGAGTAGGCCGAAATGCTCAATGCCAATGCACCCGCCACGTAGAGTACGCCCAAGATCAATCGCCGCCTGCCACGATCTGAGAGGTGCCCCAGTAGAGGGTTGATGACGAGACCGAGGCCAGACCCCAGCGCCGTCACGAGTGCGATCGTAGCGTTGGAAAAGCCATTTGCTTCCATCGCGAGTGTACGACCCAAGAATCCTGTGAAGTTGGCTATGGAGACGAGCAACGCCCCCACCATTAGCAGCAGGAAGGGTATGGCAAAGGATGCTGAAAGTTCACGGCTTTGCGCCTGGTTGGGCCGTGCAATCGCCTCTTGGCCATTCATCCGCGGCGGATTGATTAAGAACGTAGCAACCAAGAGCTGCACGAACCAGGTTGCGCCAGCCAGCACAAAGAGCCAGGGATAGCCCCAGTGGTCTACAATGAAGCCGCTTACACCTCCCAGAAGACCACCCAGCGAGGTCGCCACTGCCAGAAGGCCAAAGGTACGCCCGCGCGCGCCCGTTTCGGCCTGTTCGCTCGCCAGCGTTATGACCAAAGAACCAGTGATACCGCTCGAGAACCAACCCACCATGCTCAGCAGGATGAGTTGCCAGATCGAAGTCACAAAGCCCATGAGTAGGATCGCCACACCACTGCTTGCCCCCAATACCATTAAGAGTTGGCGGAAGTTCCGCACCTTTGGCGCGTACCAGCCTCCAGCCATCGTCCCGGCCGCCAACGCCAAAAAAAGCAAGGAAAGAAAGTTGCCCACAACGGTTGGTGACGCGCCTAGGCTTGCCGCATAAAGCGGGAGCAGAGAGACTAAGCCTGAGCCGACCCACCACGGAATGAGGTTGCACAAAAATAGAATGAGAAATTGCCGCCGATTCATCATCTGCTCCTTCCCGGCGTATACATGCCTTTTGGTTCGTACTGCACAAATGCCATCATTGGGTCGTCACACTGCCCACCTCAGCACCGTGCGCTGTGGTGTCATGACCCGCGCCGGTGAGCATAGCGAAGCAGATGTCTTGCTTTCATCTAAAAAGCTGTGAAATACACGTCTATGTACGCGTCAAAGTCTCTCCGTCTCCTATCCTGCGACCCTGTGGCTTTGGCGAAATTGGCGGTCACCGGAAGCGATAGCCATACGCCGCCGGCCCTGCCATGCGTTCAACGTCGGTTGATTCGGGCCAATAAGAGAATCCTCGTTGCCGGCTCAGCATGCAGCCATTAGCAACGAGGATTCTTCTTTCAATATCTTAGCGTGGGGCCAGGGTGATGGCGGTGTCTGGCTATGGAATCTATTCGGCTACTGGGATTGGCGCAGCCAATTGCACGTGGCTATTCAGCCCAAAATCGCCCGGATACCCGCCATAGGTCTTCCCGTCACTGTGATAGGCGAAAGCAATGGTAGTTGACGTCTCGGCACTGCTGGGAGGCAGGGCGGCTAGTTCCAACTCAAAGCGGGCATTGCCGTCTGCATCAGCGGTGAAGATGTTCTCCGTGCCGTCGGCTGCGCCACAGGCTTTGTCCACCGCATTGCCGTTGGGAGGAAAGCTCACCCGCGAACACCAGGCAGTATAGACACCGTTCGGTACCAGATTTTCCAGGGTCATTTCGATCTTGGCGCGGCTACCGGTCACGGAATACGTGCCTTGCCCGGTCGCTGACAGCCATTCGCCCAACGTCATGCCTAAGTCTGCACCTTTCTCAAACGGCCCGATCGGGGCATCGCTGGTGCCGAACAGATCATGCTTCACCAGCTCACTGGCGGCATACACGGGTAGATCCAAAAGCTCTGCTTCCTCACCAGGCAGAACACGCACGACTTGGCCGGAACCCACAGCGCGCTCAACAAAGACATCTTGCTCTGCCACGCCCAACGCCAAATGGGTGAGCGCCTTCAGTTCAAAGACCTTGGGTTGTGGCGGCGCCGCCACAATGCCCGTACAGGCGCTGAGCAACGTAGCTGCGAAAAGGGTTACAAGCGCCAACAAGCTAGATTTGTAGATCTTTAGGTGATACATAGGTTTCTCCTGCTTCTTTCTCTCTTATGTACATGATTGAATTCGTTGACGATCATCAATTGCCTGATTTCACGACTTTGTTGGAGGCCGGCCCCTACACCGTCCTACCTTCCGCAGACTGAGTAGAGACGGTCCGCCACAGAGGATGGCCCCCCACATTGCCCCCATCTGCTTCACCGTCACCGCTCGCACCATCGTTCCCTGGCGGATGTTTAGGCGGCTGGCTCGATGTTCTGATTGCGGCGAAAGAGGTTCGCCGGGTCATACTTGCGCTTGATTTGGGCCAATCGTCCATAGTTGTGGCGGTACGAAGCCTTAACGCGGGCTTGCCCTTCGTCGTCCATCATCATGTTGACGTAGGCCCCACCGGCTGAGTAGGGATGGATGGCCTCCCAATAGGCGCGAGTCCACTCGATCAGCTCCTCTTTTTTCGCTGGATCCGGATCGACGCCGACGATCACCATGCCCCACTTTGCATCACGATAGGCCCATGCCGTATCGCTTGCGCCGACACGGGCGGCCGCGCCGTCGATGGGGTAGAGGTGCATGGTAGACTGAAGCGTGGGCAAACGGCTGCCAAATCTGAGGTGCTGTTCGATGGCCGCGTCAGGTATCTCCTTGATAAAATCTGCCTTCCAGTACCACTGCTGTCCTTTGGGATAACCAGCGTCGAACATGCTCTGTAGGGCTGGATAGGGCATGGATGTGGCAAACTCGAAAATCAGCGGCGCAACCTGGCGCACCTGGGCGAACAGACTCTCTACCTGATCTTGTGGGCCGGAATAGCACCAGAAGACACCGCAGACCGTCCGGTGATGAAGTTCCTCTGGGAAGGGATCGCCTGGCGGCACAGACAAGAAAGTGAAAAAGCCGTTGACTTCGTCAGGCTGTGCGGGCAGAAAATCGCGATACCATTGCAGCACGCGTTTGGCATCTTCCATCGCCCAAAAGGTAAGTCCCAGGGTTACGGTGGTGATCGGGTGCAGTTTGAACCTAAAGTCGGTGACAACACCGAAGTTGCCGCCGCCCCCGCGAATTGCCCAGAAGAGATCGGCGTGTTCCCCGGCACTGGTCTGCACATAGCTGCCATCTGCCAGGACAACCCTGGCGGCGATCAAGTTGTCGATGGTGAGACCCAAGTGGCGAGTCAGGTGTCCCAACCCACCCCCCAATGTCAAGCCGCCAATGCCTGTTGAGGAGTTGATGCCACTGGGCAGCGCCAGCCCATAAGCGTGGGTCGCGCGGTCTACATCGCCCAACGTTGCACCCCCTTGCACCCAAGCAGTACGGCTTTGCGGATCAACTTCGACTCGATTCATCTGCGACAAGTCGATGACGAGGCCATCGTCAA
>JACFMY010000412.1 GCA_019455155.1 Caldilineaceae bacterium | reverse complement strand
AGGTGAATGCCAGCTGTCGTTATCAGCGCCCCTTTCATCTGAGAAAGCGGTTTACCGGGGCGAACGAATGGAATGCCAGTCGAGCTATCTACGAAGTTGCTGGCGCCCCGGGCACGCCTGCGCGCCCACCATTGGGCCACTGTGGGGATGGCAAAGATGCGGTTCATTAACCGCCCACGTATGGTCAGGTTCTCACTCATAGCCGCTGCAGTATAGTAGATAACCGGCGATCACAGAAGTCAGGTGGATAACAGTCTACCGCTAGCTGTGCACTCACGGTGAAATGCGCTTTACTGTAAACATATCACCTCCGTACCTTTTCCTCGCCGCTCGCCTGTGATACAATCGGCCGTTGTGAATACAATTGCTTCTATTGCCGTTTCACCGATCGGGCCGGCGCTCGTCCTATTGCTCGGTGCTGCTGTACAGTTGTTCGCCGGACGGTGGGTTCGTCGACCCGGCTGGTTAACCGGGTTGGCGCTTTTCTTTCTGGGCAGCGCCATCCTGATTTTCATCGCCCTGCAGTACCAGGGCGTCGTTCCGGCTTTTGGCCGGCCATGGCAGCCCCTTCTCCAAAGCGCTACCAATCTTTATTGGATCAGTGACGGCTGGAACTATTATATCTCGGCACTTATCCTGCTCCTGGGAGGGCTGGGCGTCCTGCTCAATCGCGCCGAGATCGCAGCAGCTTTTTCGCCTGCATGTGGTCCTGGCCATGGACCTGGCTGTGCTGGGCGGCACCCTCTTCTTTGTCAACAGTGGCAATCTGCTGACTGCGCTGCTCACTTGGGTCTTCCTTGACCTGATGTTGATCCTGCGTGCAGCTGTGGAGCCCGCCCCTCCCCATAGCACACAGCCGGCGCTCCGCATCCGCGCCGGCGAGGCGCAGATTGTGAGTCTGGTGGGCGCCATGTTTCTGCTCATGGGTGTGTTGCCGCCGGGTCCAGGCGGCCTTGCCCAAGAGTTCTCCCGCGGCGTATTGCCGCGCGAGACCGTTGTCCTCATGCTGTTGGCCACGACCATTCGCGCCGGGCTCTATCCTTTCCATCTGTGGTTACTTCCCCGTTCTGACACGCGGCTGAACATCTCGGAGCGCCTTCTGAACCACATGGTACCGGTAATGGGCGGCCTTTGGTTACTGGGTTGGACGCTGCGTCTCGATGGCGCCGCCCTGCTGCACACCCCAGAGATCCTGGCCTTGATGTCCTTGACCCTCTTTGCCAGTGCACTGGCCGCATGGATGGCCAAGGACCAGCTACATCACGTGACCTTCGTGCTGATTACATCCGCCGGCGTCGCCGCGCTCGCGGGTGTGCTCTCCAGCAATCCGGGGCCCGCTGGCATCATTTGGGCGGTGACCGCGTTTACGCTGGGCGGAGGCCTCTGGCTTGTGGGGGACCAGGTGTGGCGCGCATGGGGCTGGCAGATCCCCGTGAGCGTGGGAGCGCTGGCTCTGGCCGGGGTTCCCTTTACGCCAGGCTTCCTGGCCCAGCCAGCCCTGGCCAGCATGCTCAGCGACGGTCCCGCTTACTGGCCTGCCTGGCTGCTCTACGTATTGGCCCAAGGCATGCTCCTGGCTGCGCTCCTGCGCAGCTGGAGTGTCGACCGGCAGACGACCAACGATCAGCGCCAGGGCTACCTGGTGAGGTTATTGGCAGCCTGTCTCGCCCTGGGATTGCCGCTGGCCGTGAGCGGATTCCTGCCCCGCTTCGCGGAGACGCTCGTGGCGATTCCCAATACGATTCCCGACACGCTTGGGAATCCACCGACAGTCGTGGCAGGCGGTGACGTGTGGCTGACGCTGATTGCGCCCTTGCTACTAGGGTTCGGCCTGGTATGGCTGCGTCCAAAGATTTGGCCCGCCTTGGGCGATTGGCCCAATCGCCTGAGCCGGATCAGCCAGCTTGAGTGGTTCTTCCGGCTTACCGTATGGGCTATCGATCGTTCCGCCCAAATCGGCAACAGCGCCCTGCGCGTCGTTGAAGGCGCCGGCTATGTGGGTTGGTTCATTGTGATCTTGTTGATTGGCCTGGTCTTGATTCGTTAACCATGGATGCTTTCTTTTCGACACTGGGCGACCTATTCGCCAGCGGGCCGGGCCTACTCTTTCTGGTGGCCGTTACCGCAACTATCGTCATTGTGTGGGATTGGCGGCTGACCCTGGCGGGCGTCGCCATCGTGCTCCTTGGCACGAGCAGCATACAGAGCGTGCTCCACGGCGCGCAGCCGGTTCTGATCGTCAGCCAGTGGCTTGCTGCTCTGCTCAGCACTGGCCTGCTGGCGGCCGCGGGCATCTTTCACCCATCGACGCCGTCCGTCCATACGGCCAGCAACTGGCTCGTGCGCATGCTGGCGCTCGTCTTCTTCTTTGGCGCCTGGTGGTTTCTCGACCCCGGCTTGAAATTTCCCCTCATCTCGCAAGTAGAAACCGACCTGCTGTTGTGGATCAGCGGCTGCGGCCTACTGATGTTGGCGTTCACAGGCAATGCACTCTTCACGGGCGCGGGCCTGCTGTTGATCAGCGTGCTCCTGCAGGCATTGGCAACGATCCTGCTCCCTGGTTCGGGCTTGACCGTCATTGTGGGGATTGGCCAGATTCTCCTGGCACTCGCCTGTGCCTACCTTACGTTGGCCGAGCCCGCGTCCGAGCGAGCAGTCACAGCTCAAATCCAGCGCCGGGTGCTGCCTCGCCGCGCGCCACGCCAGATGGGCCCTGAAGCTGCTCTGCCGCAAGCCGGTGTGACCCAAAGCGTTGCCGGAGCGGGCAGTGGCAACACGCTCGACACTCACATACTCTCGGAGCAAAGCCGATGACCAGCAGTGCCGCGGTTGGTGTGCCGTTCTTATATCTTCTGTTTGGTCTTTTTGTGGCCTCGGCCTTGATCAGCTTTTTGCTGCGCTCCTGGCCGCGGCTTGTGGCGCTGGCCGGCTCTGGGATCGCAGCAGGCGCCGCCGCCTGGATCGGCCTGGTCGACTTCGAACGCCCCCTGTGGGTCTTGCCAACCGGCTGGACGGTGGATCTCACCGCGCGGCTGACGCTGTCGGGTTACACATTTCAGCTACAGGCCGGCAACGCGCCGATTGTCGGAACGACCCTTGGCATTGCTGCGCTGGCGCTCCTGCTCAACGCACTCATCAATCTGGATAGCAACTTCCCTGCCCTGGCCTGGATCCTTGTCGCCGGCTATGCCGGCATGGCCCTCATGGCAGCGGGTCCGACCGCGCCGCCCCTCATCGCGCCGGTGTTGCTGATCATCTTGACGGCGCTGGGTGTTTTTGCCCTGCAGGGAGGGCGGCTGGCGCCTGCCCTTGGACCTCTACGGACGCTCATGCCACCGCTGCTGGCCGCGCCCCTGTTTCTCGTTGCGGCCTGGTACGTCGAACAGATCCCTTTGAACCCTCAGGATGTCGCCATAACGCAGATCGCCGGCACCCTGTTGGGTCTGGGTCTACTGCTGCTGCTGGCGCCCTTCCCGCTCCATGCGGCCACGCCCGCTACCGCTGAAGTGGCGCCGCCAGCGGCCATGCTGTTCGTCACCCTGCTATACCAGTTAGCTGTTCTCTACCTGGCCGGCCAGCTACTCACCACCTACCCCTTCGTCTTCAGCCAGACCGATTGGCCCATTTGGATGGGCGCATTCGGGCTGGTGACAGCTGTCTGGGGGGGACTGGCGGCCATCGGCGCGGTCCACGCCGGCCGGCTCTGGGCCTATGCTGCACTCCACGACTGGGGCCTGATTATCCTGGCACTGTCAGTGCCGGGAGTCCGTAGCTGGACGCTTGTCCTTTTCCTCTTCGCTCTGCGCGCGATCAGCATGTTTACGACCGGCGCTGGGCTCACTGTGCTGGAGGCACACCTTGGTACCCTTGACCTGCGGCGCATGTTCGGCGTGGGCAGCCGGCTACCGTGGAACAGCGCGGCCTTTCTGCTGGGCGGCCTGGGTCTCGTGGGGTTTCCGTTGACAGCTGGCTTTGCCGGCCATTGGGCGGCGCTGCAATCATTGGCAGAGGTCGACTGGCGTCCCGCGGCCGTGGTGCTGGCTGCTTCTGGCGGCGCCATTTTGGGTTTCGTGCGGGCCGCTCGTATTATGTTTGGACACCTGGAAAACCGCGCCGTGCCCCGTGAACGGCCCCTCAGCATCGCCATGGCCGTTCTGAGCCTTGCCGTCATGATCGCCGTGGCCGTGGCCCCGCAGATTCTGAGCGACTTCATTGGCCGCGCACTGGCCGCCTTCGGCTAAGCGAAGTCGGCCAGTGCCAGCCAGGCACGCCGCGCCATATCCAACCATTGAACCATGAGCACTGAATCGAACGCGCCAAGAACATCGCGGCTCAGCGGCTTCTATCAGAAGAGCATCGCTGAGCGCGTCGCCATGATTACCCGTTACGCAGGCCTTAGCGCCGACGAAGTCGCGGTGCTCGAAGACGGGCTGTCGTTGGCGCAAGCCGATAAAATGATCGAAAATGTCATCGGCCGCTACAGCCTACCCCTGGGCATCGCCACCAATTTCCTCGTCAATGGCAAGGATTACCTGGTGCCCATGGTCGTGGAGGAGCCGTCGGTTGTGGCAGGCGCCAGCTTTGCCGCCAAATTGGCCCGGGAGGGCGGAGGCTTTCGAGCTGGCAGCACCGAGCCAGTCATGATTGCCCAGGTACAACTGCTGGATGTTCCCGATCCGGAGGAGGCCGCGACCGCTATCCTTGCGGCAAAAGCGGAACTACTGGCCCAGGCCAACACCAGCCCCGGTATCGCCGCGCGCGGGGGCGGACCCGTGGACATCGAGGTGCGCCAGTTGCCCGTGACGCCAACGCTCCCCATGGTCGTGGTACACCTGCTCTTTGACACGCGCGACGCGATGGGAGCCAACGCGATCAACACGGCCGCCGAGGCTGTGGCTCCGCTCCTGGAACAGCTGTCCGGCGGCCGCGCCCTGCTACGCATCCTCAGCAATTTGAGCGACCGCCGCCGCGCCTGGGCCGAAGCCACCATTCCAGCCCGGGCCTTCAGCACCATTGACTTTGGCGGCGATGAGGTCATCCATGCCATTGCCCACGCCAATGCCTTCGCGGTAGCCGATCCCTACCGGGCCGCCACGCATAACAAGGGCATCCTGAACGGTATCGATGCCGTAGCCATGGCCACCGGCAACGACTGGCGCGCCATCGAGGCGGGCGCACACGCCTATGCCGCGCGCGACGGCCAATACCGCGCGCTGACAGCGTGGACAGTCACAGCCGGCGCCCCAATAAGTGCAAGCAAGGAGACAGAAGCTCAGCTTTACGGCCGCATTGAGCTGCCGCTGGCCACCGGCATCGTCGGCGGCGCCACGCGTGTCCATCCGGTCGCACAGGTGGCGCTCAAGATCCTGGACGTGCACAGCGCCCGCGAGCTGGCCGAAGTGATGGCTGCGGTGGGCCTGGCTCAAAACCTGGCCGCCATCCGCGCCCTGGCGACAGAAGGCATCCAACGCGGGCACATGGCGCTGCACGCCCGCCAGGTCGCCATCGCCGCCGGCGCACAGGGCAGCGAAGTC
>JACFMY010000411.1 GCA_019455155.1 Caldilineaceae bacterium | reverse complement strand
TGGACTGGCCCAACATCCGACGCACGGCCTCCTGTAGCGCCGGCAGATCCATTTGGCGGGCCTGGCGGGCCATCTCCACCTCGCCGCCGTTGTCGCGCGCCGAGGCCATGGTCTCTTCTGCCACCTCTTTGGTGGCCGCCGCCAGCGCCAGCTCGGCGCGGAAGCCAGTCACCTCGGCCATGCGCAGAAAGATAGCATCCGGATGCTGAGCGGAACGCTGTCGCATGGCCGTGTCGTCGCCAACCTGCGGGTCCAGCGCCCGTTGGAGTGGGCTATAGACATGGACGGTCACCTGCGCCCCGGTGGGATTGCGTACCAGGCGGCCATCCAGTTCAAGGCGGATCAGGATCTCGCGGCCAGAGAGCGGCACACGCTCAAAGCGAAAGACGTTCTCGCTCTCGTACTCACGCAGCGCCTGGCTCAGATCGTAGGAGCGGCTGACCAGATCCTCCTGGCGGGCGCGTACCTTATCCTGAAAAGAGCGCTGCTGGGTGTTGAGGAAGATATACTGGTCGCCCACCTGCTTGGCATAACCGGCAGCCACCAGTCGCTCCACCTCCGGATTCACCCAATTGCGCAGACCGGAAAGGGACGCGTCCAATTCGTTCACCACCGTCCGCGTGATATTGTCAAGGGTGGTGGGAATGTACTGAGCCTGGCCCAGCAGAAAGAGGCCGTAAGCCACGCTGGTGGTAAACGGGGTAGCGTTGGGAACCGTTTCGCCGATGCGCCGCAGGTCTGTCTTGGTTTCCACCGGTACATCGTCCTCAAGCTGCCGGTAGAGATCGGCCAGCGAGATCAGGCGGCCAACAGCATGGTTGAGGGGTCCGTTGCTTTCGATCAGGCCGCCCTGCACCACACCGATCATCGTGCGGTTGGAGCCGGTCAACGCCTCGTCGCGATTGGCCGCCTGGGCAATGCCCTTGACCACATCGGGAATGGCGTTGATTGTCCAGGGCAGGTAGGGGTAGAAGAGCGGGAAATTGTCATGGGTCGGGTCCGGGTAGACACGGGACGCCCGTTCCACGCTGCCCAGGTCGATGATGGTCCCGCTGCGTTCGTCAAAGCGCTGGGTCAGTTCCTGGCGGGCGGGTTGTTTCTTGCGCAGGACACGTTCCTCCACCACCTGGCTGATATCCTCGTTGCTCAATTTGCAGAGTAGCTGAAAGCGCCCAATGATCTTGGCGTAGTACTCTTGCTGGACATTTTGCTGCAACGCCTGGATGTCGCCGTGGGCGGTAACCGATATCCAGATACGTCCGCCTCCCCGTTCGGACGCGGCTTCGGTCAACGACTGCACCTGCATGGTACGGTCGTTGGCATTGCTGGCCGCGATCCACTGGCCCAGTTCATGCAACTGCAACAGAAGCTTGTGGCACGTCTGTCCGCCATCGCGCACCTCACACCAGCGGCGCAGACGGTCGATGAGCCGATGATCATTGATGCCGTTGTTCATTGTAGCGCCAATTGCGCTTTCCACGGCGGCGGGGCTGGAGAAGTTCTGGGGCAGAAGGTGGGCAGCGGTACGATAGAGACTCTCCAGGTAGAACTCAGGATCGATGACGATCTCTGCCCAATCCACGCCTGCCTCCTCGCTGGCCCGCTGGCGAAAAGAGGAGGTCTGCCCCTGGGCGTCGATCTGGTATTCCACGGTCCAGGCAAAGGGCCAGTTATGGGTGTAGCCGCGCTGGCTGGCAAAGAGCTTGAAAGCGATCAGGGGCAGCCGATCCTCGGCATTGGCAAGCATCGAGTGCAGATTGCCGCCTACCGCCGTGGTCGTCAGCCGTCGGCGCAGGACGGTCAGCAAGTACTCCAAATCACGCCGATCCTCGCTGTGGGCTGGCAATCGGCTCAAAAAGAGCTCGTGTACCGATTGCCCCCGGATGTCGCCGCCCTCTAAGAGCAGACCCAGGACCTTGGTCAACAGCGACTTGCCAGAGCCAAAGAAGCCGCTGATCCAGATGCCAATGCCCTGTTCGTTCTCGCGTTGGGCAGCGTCGGTGTAGGCGTCCAGGACACGATGCAGATAGCGCTCCCACTGCGGTGTTACCACCAGATTGGCCAGTTCGCTGTAGATCACCGACGGGGTGCGGTCAGCCACCTTGACCATCGGTTCGATCTTCTCCTGGATGCTCGTAGCGAAGATTTCACGAATCTGCATAACGTTACATCTCCTCCCCGCGGTAAAAGCTTAGACGACTCTGAGGCAGGCCCAAAAAATAGTAGGTACGGCTCGCCTGGGGGGCGTGAGTGCCGGGCACCAGCAGTACAATGGGAACCGTGCGTTCGGTGTGCGGGTTGCGCGGTTCATTTTCGGCCACAGATTCCATCAGGCTGGACGGGTTGCCCAGAGGGTGCAGAGCAGCCACGCCGCGCAGGACGACAACGGGACGGCTGGTCGGTTCAATCTGGCTCAAGCTGGCCGTGATCTCCTGCGCCAGCCGCCGCGCCCACAGGCGCACAATCGATATGCCTGCATTCGCACCCCGCACAGGCTCGTTGAGCAGTTCCGTGCGCCGTTCTTCCTGGCCGGCCAGGCTCTCTACGGTCAAGCGAATCAGATCGATATGGATATAATGGAGACTCTGGCCTGCGTGCATACGGTCATCGGCCAGCCGCCGAATATATTGATCCTTGGTCGGGGGGTAGACAAAGTAGAGGTAAGGCCGTCCGCTGCTGTGACCGATGCCGTCATACGACTCGTTCAGCCGGGCCAGCATCGTATCAAAGCGCTCTTCAAGAAAGTCAACGGTAGCAGGCACAGGCTTCTCTCCCTATCCTATCTTGAGTTCCGTCAATACGCGTCGTGTCCGCGCTTCGTCTCAGAGCCAGATCTGCCAGTCTGGATGAGAGGGAAGTTCTGGCACAGCAACGCCCTCGGCCTTCAGCAGCCGCACCACATGCCGTACCACCTCATCTGGGACAATCGGTTCTATGATTTTCTTGCGCACCTTGCCTTGCAGCAGACATAGTCACGCAGGATGGCCAGTGTAGTGCTGCCGATGCGCTCTCGCGTCTGCCGGGTCCAACTCTCGATTTCGGGGTGAGCCGACGCCTGCTGATCAAGGAAGCGCTGCACGTCCGTGCTGTCGATCTCAGGGCTTCCCTCATCCCACTTCGGCCCCACTACCTGGCGGACGAGGGCATAGAGCAGTTGATCTTGCCGACAGACGTGCATCAAGAGAGCGGCCTGCAAGGCCAGGCGTCCAGGTTGACCGGCAAAGAGGATCAGGTCGTCCAATACCCAGGCCGGAGGATGCCAGGTGGTAAGCCGTCGTGCAATCCGGTCCACAATGCTCCTGCGGCTGGTCCGCGACCGCTGAGGCAGTCACCCCTCCATCAGAAGTTGCTTTGTGCTTTCCACGCGCGCCGAGAGATCGCCTTCTTGCTCGGCATAGGTCAACAGAAAAATCTGGGTCTCATCCAAAATGCCCGTAAACAGGGCGCTGGACGCAATAAAGGAGCCGGTGGCTCGCCACTGGGTTGTCATTGAAGTTTGGTCCAGGATAGCAGGCCTCATGAAGGGTGGTCTGCTTGTGATGGGTTGGTGTTAGTTATTCCGGCTGGCGTTCGATTAAAAGCACAAAGGCCGCCGGTGTCAGGATTTCGATGCATATAGAAAGTTACTTTCCAGACGAGATTGAGCAAACAGAACAAAAAAGCCGCAGATCCAAATCGGCGATCGGCGTGCGGCTCGTTGTCCTGCTTCGTGTTGTATGGTAGGATGCAACTACGTTCCTGGGCCGCGACCAGGGATGTACAAAGCGCTGACCGGGCAAGGGTCGGCGCTGTTCTTTTGTCAGGGCCGGGGGCAGTGTTGGCGTCATTAACGCCGGCGTCAATGGTGAGACCGGGGAGACGATCTCATAGGCCCTAGTAAGTTAGGTTGTAGTCTAGCACAGGCTCCTCCGCGCGACAAGCGTAATTTGCATGATTATCATCGGGAACTTGGCTCACAATCGCCAACGATCTGCAACACTAGAGCGTCGCTGGGCGGCCTCCAGATCTACGGCAGCCAGCTTGGCGTAGAGCTTCACGGTCTCCATGCTCTCATGTCCAAGCAACTCCTGTAACTCCAGGATGTTCCCATCGTTGCGGAGGAAGTACACAGCGAAGGTGTGCCGGAAGCGATGACAGTTGGCACCTGCGATACCGGCTCGTTCGCCGACTTGGGTGACCATCTGCCGGATGCCGTGTCGGTCCATCGCCTTGTTGCCACGCGTCACGAACAGCGGGTCGGTCGGACGTTTTCTCGTTCGCCCAGATAACGCCAGATAGCTCGTCGTGCCGCATCCCCTAAGGGGACAAGTCGCTGCTTATCGCCTTTGCCGTGGCGCACGCGTACCTGTCCACGCTTTTCATGGTAGTCAGCAATCGTGAGGACGGCGACTTCCGAGACCCGCAGCCCCCCATCCACCATGACCAGGATCATCGCTTTATCTCGCAGCGCCGTCGAGCGCTTGGAGGTGACCCGGATTCTATTGACGGTCACCCACGGCTTGCTGACATCACAGGCCAGGAGCATATCTCGTACTTCCTCAAGGGTGTAGAGTTTGATAGCCTTTCGACGCGGCTTGGGGCGAGTGACGGTCCGCATTACATGCTCCACCTTGAGTTCCGTCTCTGCCCAAGACCAGAACGAGGAGAGCGCAATCCAGGCGTTCAGCACCGTCTTCTTTCCAAGTTCCAGATCCTCAAAAAGGTGATTCAAGAACTCGTTGATGTCGGCCACCTTGATGGCGCTCATCTCTTTGTTGCCTACATGCTCCAGCAACCGTCGGAAGGTTAACTCGTAATCACGCACTGTGTTGGGGCTGAAGTCCCGCCGCTTTGCCAGCCAGTATCCATCCAAAGCTCGTTCAAGACGCATCTGTCTCTCCTATCCGTGCAATCTAAGGTGTTTGAACTATCCGTGCAATCTATGGTGCATTTCTCTCGATGATAATAAAACGGCCCCCTAAACGCCGGAGACCGCACGGATAGGCAATTACACCTATCCGTGCGGTCTCCGAAAGCTTCCGACGATAATATTGGTGGGCGAGATAGGACTTGAACCTACGACCTCACGGATGTGAACCGTGCGCTCTAACCAGCTGAGCTACTCACCCTTGCATGAATCCGAGTATAGCACACATGCTCAATTTTGCAAAATGGCCAAGCTCCGGTAAGAATGGGAACGGTGGATGCGTCGCCATCGTTTTGAGCGGGGCGCGTTTCGACCTGGCTTTTGTGATAGTTTGATCGGATTGTGAGAAAGTCTATGCCCCATTTTTACCGTAGCAGCCGCCATCTTCTTCGCCTCTTTCTCGCCCTGGTGCTGGGTATGGCCCTGTTGGGCTGGTGGTACGCGGACCGCAACTGGCGGCCCAATGTGGAAGATTTCCAACTCCCCGTCGCCACTGAGGAGATCGACTGGCTCAACCTCGCCGCCGGCCTGGTCGAGGATGGCATTGAGATCTTCCAGAGTGCGACGAGTGAATAAGGAGAAGTGACTGGGGATTGGGGATTAGGGATTGGGAGTGTCTCGTTGAGAGTC
>JACFMY010000410.1 GCA_019455155.1 Caldilineaceae bacterium | reverse complement strand
TGGCGGGAACCAGTGAGCGTATAGTTAACCCGCCCCTACAGATTCGGTCTACCCACCCACCGCATCAGGATAAGGACAGCGTCTGATGACCAGATACGTCGCCGCAATTGACCAGGGTACAACCAGCACCCGCTGCATGTTGTTCAACCACCGGGGTGAGCCGGTTAGCGCCCACCAGTTGGAGCACCGCCAAATCTATCCCCAGCCCGGTTGGGTCGAACACGATGCGCTGGAGATCTGGGAGCGCACCCGGACCGTGATCAGCACCGCGCTCACTCGAGCCGGTGCGTCAGCCCATGATATTGCCGCGGTCGGGGTCACAAACCAGCGCGAGACGACGGTCGTGTGGAACCGCCGTACAGGCAAGCCCTATTACAACGCCATCGTCTGGCAGGACACGCGCACGGACCGGATCTGTGCGGAGCTGGCCCGTTCGGGTGGACAGGATCGCTTTCGCGCCCGGGTTGGTCTTCCTCTGGCCACCTACTTCTCGGGCCCTAAGATTCGCTGGCTGTTGGAGAATGTAGCTGGGCTACGCGAGGCGGCCGAGCGTGGCGAGGCCATTTTCGGTAACATCGACACGTGGCTTATCTGGAATCTGACTGGGGGGATTGCTGGCGGCTCGCACGTTACCGATGTAACCAACGCCTCGCGCACCATGTTGATGGATTTGGAAGGTACAGCTTGGGATGACGATATCCTTGCCGACATGGGTATCCCCAAGAGCATGCTGCCGGCGATACGCCCGTCAAGCGATCCGGCTTTGTACGGCTACACCGCGCCGGACGGCCCCTTTGGTGGCCGCATCCCTGTCTGCGGTGACCTGGGAGATCAGCAGGCGGCTACGGTTGGCCAAACTTTTTTCGAGCCCGGACAGGCCAAGAACACGTACGGTACCGGCTGTTTCATGATCCTCAACACAGGTACCGAGATTGTGCCGTCGCAGCATGGTCTGCTCACTACGGTCTGCTACAAGCTTGGCGATTCGCCCACCGTCTACGCGCTGGAAGGATCCATAGCCATTACCGGCGCGCTGGTGCAATGGTTGCGCGACAATCTACGCATGATCGACTCCGCGCCGGACATCGAGAACCTGGCGCGTACGGTGGAAGACAACGGTGGCATCTATTTCGTGCCGGCCTTTTCTGGATTATATGCACCCTACTGGCGTGATGACGCACGCGGTGTTATTGTCGGCTTGACGCGCTACATCAACCGCGGCCATTTTGCGCGCGCGACGCTGGAAGCCACAGCCTACCAGACCCGCGAGGTACTGGATGCCATGCGCCAGGATTCAGGTGTGGCGCTGCAGACGCTCAAGGTAGACGGTGGGATGGTATTCAACGATCTGCTTATGCAGTTTCAGGCCGACGTGCTGGGCGTGCCCGTAGTGCGTCCAAAGGTTAGCGAGACCACTGCCTTGGGCGCCGCCTACGCCGCCGGTCTGGCTGTGGACTTCTGGAAGAACATCGACGAAATGCGCGCCAATTGGGGTGTCGACAAGACCTGGGAACCATCGCCAGACGACACAGCCCGCACGAAGCTTTATGCCCAGTGGAAGAAGGCGGTGACCCGTACATTCAATTGGGTAGAGAATGACGAATAGAGCGTGAAGGATGGAACATTGTTAGGCCGGCATTGCATTCTGTCTGTAGTCAGACCCAACGACAATCCTGGTGGTCTGTTAACTATCAAACTGGCGTTCGGTAGTGGCAACTCTAGTGGTCTGTCAATCATCAAACTTGAGTTCGGTAGTGGCGACTTTAGTCGCTGTGGACAGGTGAAGAACGAATCAATTCGTTACTACCGGATGGCTAAAGAATCACGTTTGACAGACCACTAGTCGCTTTGGTCAGGTGAAGAACGACTGAAGTTGTTACTACAGAACTACTACCAGATGACGATTGACAGACCATTAGATTCACCATTCTGAGCGATCCTTTACTATGGTCAGCATCGTCCTTGTATCCCATAGCCGAGAACTGTCGGCTGCAGTGAAAGCGCTGGCAGACCAGCAAATCCAGGGGCGGGCACAGATCGTGGCGGTAGGTGGGAGCGACAATCCCCACCAACCGTTTGGCACCGATCCTGTCGCCATTGCCGAGGCGATTCAGTCCGTTTTTAGCGAGGACGGCATTCTCGTCCTCATGGACCTGGGCAGCGCGATCATTAGCGGCCAGGTGGCGTTGGATCTGTTACCTGAGGAGCAGGCAGCTGCGGTGCGGCTCAGCGTCGGTTCTTTCGTGGAAGGGGCCATGGCCGCGGCGGTGCAGGCCTCCATTGGCATGGATATCGATGCTGTCACGCGGGAAGCAGAGGAGGCCATGCAGGCCAAACGGGCGGTGCTGCTCCATGAAGAAGTGGAGCGCACGGCCCGCGCAAAAGACAGCGGCGAAGAGGCGGAGGAGCGCGCCAACTACGCGAGCAGCGACGTTACCGTTGTGAATCCTGCCGGGTTACACTTTGGGCCTGCTGCGCGCTTCATCCAGGCGGCGGCCCAGTTCCGTTCCACGGTGCGGGTGACCAACCTGACGACGGGCGCCGGGCCGATCGATGCCAGCCGCTTCAACCAGCTATTGGCTCTTGGCATCGAAAAAGATCACAATATCCGCATCGATGCGGCGGGTGAGGATGCTGCGGAGGCTGTGAGTACGTTGAGCAGCCTGGTCGCGCACGATCTGGGTGAAACGGGTGCGGAGTCCACGGCGATGCCGGAGTTGCCGGCGCCCACCGAAGCAGGCACGGGGGAAGCCGTGCTCAGCGGCCTGCCCGCATCACCGGGAGTCGCGATCGGCGTGGCCGTTGTGCTGGACGCCGGCCGCGATCCACTACATATGAGAAACGACATCGCACCGGTGGCGGATCGTGCGGCCGAATGGAAAGCCTTCAAGGCGGTGCGGCACGAGGCCCTGGAACAGTTGACCATGCTGACCGAGGAAATCCGCCACTCCCTGGGCGAAGAGCAATCCATCATCTTCCGGGCCCACATCCTGCTGCTTCAAGATCCCGATTTCCAGGACGACATCCGGCGCTACATCGAGCATGATGGCTGGCCTGCCGTGGAGGCCGTGCGGCGCACGGTCGTGCATTGGGCTGCGCGTTTCCGAAACATGTCCGGCGCCATGTTCCAGCAGCGTGCCGCCGACGTCGAGGATATTGGCCGCCGGCTCTTACGTCTGTTGCGCGACGAGTCGGACGAGGCCCTGGAGCTGCCGCCCAACGCCCTGATCGTCGCCAATGACCTGTTGCCGTCACAGACTGCCACGCTGGATCGTTCACGCGTTTTGGGCTTCTGTACGGCTGGCGGAGGGCCAATCGCCCACACTGCCATCCTTGCCCGCAGCATGGGCATACCGGCCGTCGTGGGCGTCGGTGAGTCACTGTTGGAGCTGGTGCGCGAGGGTGTGCCGCTGGCGATTGACGGCAGCCGCGGGCAGGTGATCATCGCTCCTGACGCGAGGACAACCGAGCTCTTTGAGAAAGCCCAAACCGAGTCCATCGCGGCGCGGGAAGCGGCCTGGGCCGCAGCCCGCCGCCTGACTCGCACACGTGACGGTCTGCGCGTCGAGGTTGTCGCGAACCTGGGCGCTGCAGCGGACGCCACGGTCGCCCTCGAGGCAGGCGCTGAAGGTGTCGGGCTATTGCGCACAGAGTTCCTGTTCCAGGATCGGATGACGCCTCCCACTGATGATGAACAGGCAAGTATTTACAGTGAAGTGGCCCAAATCATGGGCGAGCGCCGCCTCATCATACGCACCCTGGATATTGGCGGCGACAAACCAGCTCCTTACCTGACCATGCCGCAGGAAGCGAACCCCTTCCTGGGCTGGCGAGCCATCCGTGTGACGCTGGCCATGCCTGAATTCTTCAAGGCACAGCTGCGTGCGCTCCTGCGGGCAGCTGTCCACGGCAACGTGCACATTATGTTCCCCATGATCAGCACAATAGACGAAGTGCTGCGGGCGCAGGCGCTGCTGGCGGCCGCTGCGGCGGAGCTGAGCGCGGCTGGCATCCCCCACCGGGCCGATGTGCCCGTGGGTGTTATGATCGAGGTGCCGGCCGCCGTCGAGATCGCCGACCAACTGGCGCCTTTGGTGGATTTCTTTAGTATCGGCACCAACGATTTGACCCAATATACATTTGCCGCTGACCGCACAAATGGCCGGGTGGCCGCGTTAGCCGACTCACTGCACCCAGCCATCTTGCGCCAGATCGATACCGTCGTGCGCGCCGCGCATTTGCACGGTCGTTGGGTGGGACTGTGCGGCGAAATGGCCGGCCGCGTCGACGCCATTCCGGTGCTCTTGGGTCTTGGCATTGACGAGTTCAGCATGGCCCCGGCCAGCATACCTGCCGCCAAGGCACTGCTCGCCCAGCTGACAGCTCCGGCCGCGCGGCGCCTTGCCCAAAAGGCGCTGACGCTGCCTGACGCGGACGCGGTGCGCAAGGCTGTGCGCGATCTCGTCGGGGCGTAGCGTGATGGCTGCGATTACGGGTCCTTGCCGTGCAAAAGGCGCGTGGACAAATGCTCTGCCAATCGTTATTCTGTAGTAACGGTTTTCATTGTGGTTCACCTGTCCAAAGTGACTGAAGGCGCTACTACCGCACTTGAATCTGATGGTTGACAGGCCGCTCTGATCGGAAACATCAAGGCCGTGGACCGTTTACGGTTCCACCATACAAAAACAATGGATTTACCATGCGAACAATTGACACCGACATTCTCGTGATTGGTGGCGGTTCAACGGGTACCGGCGTCGCCTGGGACGCGGCGTTGCGCGGCTTCCGCGTGGTCCTGGTCGAAAAGCGGGACCTGACCCACGGCACGACTGGCCGCTATCATGGTCTGCTGCATAGCGGCGGCCGTTATGTGGTCAAAGATCCCCAAAGCGCCATCGAATGTATCAAGGAGAACCGCATCCTCCGCCGCACCCACACTCACTGCATCGAAGACACCAGCGGCTTTTTTGTGGTCACCCCCGAAGATGACGGCGACTATCCTGATCGCTTCAAGACAGCTTGCGGCCGGACGGGTATCCCCTGCGAAGAGCTGCCGGTCCGCGAAGCGCTACGCCGCGAGCCCCTGCTGAACCCCCGTCTCGCCCGCGTCTTTGAAGTGCCTGACGGCACAGCCGATAGCTTTTTGGCCACACACGCTACCGCACAGGCCGCGCGCCAGGCGGGCGCCCGCGTGCTCATCTATCATGAGGTTGAACAGCTGTTGCTCGAGGGCGGTGACGGTGACCGCAAGGTCGTTGGCGCCCGGGTCCGTGACCTGGTCAACGATGAGGAGATCGCCATCCATGCGGCCATGACGATCAACGCTGCGGGCGCCTGGGTAGGAAGGATTGCGGCCACGGGCGGCATCACCGTGCGGGTAATCCCCGGCAAAGGCACCATGGTGGCCATGAATCACCGGGTGGTCAACACAGTCATCAACCGCTGCAAGATGCCCAGCGATGGCGACATCATTGTGCCTATCCACACAGTGGCGGTGATTGGCACGACAGATGAGCGTGTCAGCGATCCCGAGCTCCTGC
>JACFMY010000409.1 GCA_019455155.1 Caldilineaceae bacterium | reverse complement strand
ATTTGGGCGATGCGCCCGACAGCACCAATCACTTTGGTGCCGGCATGACCGCGTACGGTGGCGTGCCAGCCCAATACCCAACGGTCGTCGATCCGGCCACGGGCCCCCAGGGTCCGGCACATAACAACCCGCTGCCCTTTCACCTGGGCAAGTATGTAAGCCGGGAAGCCAACGCCGACATCGGTCCCGATGCCGACGCTACCAACAACATTCTACCCAAGCCGGATGTGGCCGACCGCGATCGCTTCGATGATGGAATCGCGATTGGACGGCTAGCGTTCGAGCACTGCCGCCCGGCTACCATTCCCGTGCAGCTCTTTATCGCTCCGGGTGTCTCTTCGTTGCTGGAGCAGGGAAAAGGCTACCTGAATGTCTGGGTAGACGGCATGCGCAACGGCGATTGGAAGGACGTGGCCGAGTGTGCGGTTGATGCCGGCCAAACTCCCGAGCTCGCCTTTGAACACATCATCATTGACTACCCCATCGATGTAACGACGCTTGGCCCTGGACTGCATGTCATCAATGTGCCGGCACAGAATGTGCTGTGGCCGGCTGACAAGGCAGAACAGCCGGCCTGGCTGCGCGCCACGCTGAGTGAGCGGCCTGCGAACAAGCCCTTGACTGCTGGCAGCGTCCGCTACGGAGATGGCCGCGGGTACGATGATCCCTTCCGCCTGGGTGAGACAGAGGACTACCTCTGGCGTGCGGCCCAGGATCCGAAGCATGGTCCGGATCTGTTCGTGCACAAGCAAGGTGTGGCCAAGCCCGCCGAGATCGAACCGTCTGGGGACGGCAATCCGGAAACGGGAGATGGCCAGGGCTTCGACGGCATCGTGTGGGTGATCGAATATGGCAATCGCGGCGCTGCGACGGCCACCAACGTACGTGTGGTGGACGATCTGTCCAAGGCTGGCGACCTGAGCCGGCTGGCCATCGAAACGCGACCTGAGCTCGAGGTGACCCGTGATGGCAGCCGCCTCATCTTCAAGGTTGGTACCCTCGAGCCTGGACAACACGGACGCATCGTGATCAAGGTGGGCTTACCGGCCAACACGGCCAGTGCCAGCTTCTACAACGTGGCGGAGATCGCCGGCGACTACGATATCAACCCCGAAAACAACCGTGCTGACGCGACTGTGAAATTGGAACTCCTTGCACCCATCATTGTGGCGCCGGGCAACGGTACCACCTGTGACGGCGACCTGACCGTGTGGGGGCGGGCCATCCCAGGTTCGGAGATCGATGTCTATGTCGATGACCTGATGGACGGCACCACGACAACGGATTCCTCTGGCCGCTGGTCCTATGCCATGACCCTGGCCGACGGCACGCACACCATCTACGCTGTGGCCCGCTACGGCGCGTTCACGAGTGCCCCATCACGCACTGTCACCGTGATCGTAGACAGCTCGCTGGTATGGAATCCCCTGAGCCTGCGGTTCACGAATGAGCTGGGCTGGAGCCACCGTCCAGTGGACGAGAATGGGCGCACGGACGAGAGCGGCTGGTATGTGCGGCTACGGCCTGGCATGACCTACACCGTCTCGGTTGAGCTGTGCTGCAGTGACCCCAACGCGTCCGTGCAAATGGTCATCAGCGACACGGAGACGATCGATCTGACGGACGATGACAGTGATGGCGTCTATACGGGCGCATTCACAGCCGGTGATCAGCCCCATACCAGCGGCAGCATCATGATCGTCGCCCAGTGTGGCAGCACGGAAGTGACGGGCAGCGGCACGACGCTGATCGATCCGGAAGGCGTGGTTTACGATGTAAAGAGTGCGGCGCCCCTGGCCGCATCGACTGTCGCCTGTATGCAAGCCGGGACGACGGGCGCGGGCAGCGGTAGCGCGACCACCTACACCTTGTGGCCTGCGGCTGACTTCGGCCAGGTCAACCCGCAAAGCACTGGCAGCGATGGCTACTTCAGCTTCTTCACGCCAGCGGGGACCTACCAACTCGCCGTCAGTCGCAGCGGCTATCAGAGCTACCGCAGCACTGACATCCAGGTGGTGAGCGATCCCGTGCGCTACGATGTGGCGCTGACGCCACAGATCGACGCGGCGGCCAACCACGTCGTAGTTATAACGGAATACGGCTTCGAGCCGGCCTATCTAGCTGTTCGCCCTGGCGACGTGGTCGAATGGGTGAACATGACTGCGGATGGGCACACGGCCACCAGTTATAAGACGCAGGCCGGTGCGGCTGCCGTTGGTGAGGCAAACTTCGACAGTGGCCTGTTGCTTGCGGGTGAACAGTACAAGTTCCGCTTCGACAGTGCTGCATCGTATACGTATGTGGATGCAGCCAACCCTGCGAACAGCGGCACGGTGGTGGTCGCGCAGGATGCGGGCATCAACACGCTCTTCCTGCCTGTCGTAAGCCGGTAAGCGTGAGCATGTCGCCAGTACAGGCGAATTTGACATACAACATGGACGAGGCCGGCATCCCGAGGCCGGCCTCGTCCGCTTCAAGCAGTGGACTAAGTGTATCTCGAGGCAATTGCGACGTACACGGACGGGCTTCCGCTCATTCCTTAGGAAAAAAGACTCTGCTCAGATCGGTGCCTTCCATCATCGCCAGATAACGCGAGGTGTTCTCCGTGCCTAGCGGCAAATAGACATTCAGCTCCCAGGGATACGGATTCGCCCAGACCCCTTGGGTCACGAGGTACTCAATTGAGCCGAGGGGACTGTCATGCTGAACGATGACAGGCATGGGCTGCCCGGTGGCGAGATCGTCGTCGGAGACCGCTTGCTGGCTGGTGTTCCACATCTCGACAAACTGAGCACCGTGCTTCGCCTCGAGTTGGCGGAGCAGGCGCCGGAAACGAGGATCGTTGGCTATCGGCCGGGTCTTCAGGCGAAAGATACGGAGCGCACGCAGCAGGTAATCGGCCCAACCGCTGCCCATTCTGGTGCGAATGCGGCCGGAGAAGAGATCGTCCAGAATATGTACGGGCGGGGCCACGGCGGAGGGTGTCCAGATCCGTTCGATGCCTTCATTCCAGGCTTGAACATAGGAGAACAGGTCGCTAGCGAACGCGGGGTAGCGAATCTGGGCCAGCAAGTCCCTGATCATATGGCGTAAGAACTGGATATCACTTGTCTCTTTGGGTGGGCTCGGCGCAAATCCGGCCGCGATCCAGAGCTGGTACGCCTCCCAGTCATCCAGCTCAAAGGCGGCGACGGCCATCTCGATATCTTTGCGCTGCAGGGTCAGCAGACCACGCTCCTTGCGGGACAAAACGGGTGCGGAGGAGTGTAGCAGTCTGGCTGCCTGTTGCAATGTCAGCTTGCGCTTGCGGCGAAGGTCCCGTAACAGGAGACCGGCAGCCACGGTTTTCTCCGGCATAGGGTGCTATCTCAGCTCATTGTATTTTTCTATTCTTGAAAAAGATTACATAAAACACAACGTCTTGTAGTAAACGCTGTGAGAATCTGCTAGACTTTAGTTGTCGTTGCGGAAGCGCTGATTGTCCGGCCCAAATGTGGATTTCCATCATACCCCCAATGATGGCGAACTGCAAATGGTATCCCCCCGAGGCGGCAGTCACCGTTGGAAGCAGCGTCGCGGATGATTCGGTGAGCTACCCCGAACTGCGGGTCGTCCGCCCGGCCAGTGTGTTCCCGCGAACACGCTGGCCTTTTCTATATGCCTCATTTTTCCTGCTGCGGGACGTTCCCGACCCATGTCTGCGTTTCCAGAGTGTCATGGCTCAGATTTGTGCGTTCGTACAGAAATGTGAGCCCTTGATGTATTATTGGCTTGCGGACACATTCGCCTGTCCTATCCCACCTCAAGTCAAGGAGCAAAGACCATGGCCTATCTGTTGATCCAGAACGGTACAGTCATCGACGGTAACGGCGGTGCCCCGCTGCGTGACGGCGCCGTGCTCATCCAGGACAACATGATCCGTGCGGTTGGGCGACGCGCCGAAATCCAGCCACCAGGGGATGCGGTGACCGTGATCGATGCCGCGGGCGGCATGATAATGCCCGGGCTGATCGATACCCACGTTCACCTGATGATCGAGGGGGTTAACATCCCAAACTTGCTCACGACGCCCTTCTCCATGAAGTTCTACAAAGCGATCGCGCACATGCGCCGTACCATCGATGCCGGGATCACGACGGTGCGCGACGCTGGCGGAGCTGACCTAGGCGTCAAGATGGCGCAACTGGAGGGTTTGATCGTCGGACCACGTGTACAGATCAGCGTGACTGCACTATCGATTACCGGCGGTCACGGCGATGGTTGGATGCCGTCAGGTATGTCATTGGACCTGTTTCCACCGTATCCCGGCATGCCGGCCAACACATGCGATGGCGTGGAAGAGATACGCAGGAAGGTACGCGAGGTACTGCGCGCAGGCGCTGAGGTGATCAAGGTTTGTTCAACCGGCGGCGTCTTGAGTCCCACAGATCACCCTGAATTCACCCAGTTTACCGAAGAGGAACTGCGTGTCATGGTGCAGGAAGGCGCCCACCGCCGCGGGGTCAAAGTTATGGCCCACGCACAGGGGGTCGAGGGCATCAAAAACGCAATCCGTGCAGGGATCCATTCCATCGAGCATGGAATCTATCTCGACGACGAGGCTATCGATCTCATGCTCTCTCACGGTACCTATCTGGTGCCCACACTGCTGGCGCCACTTGCAGTTCTTGAGCAGGCCGAACAGAACGGCAACATGCCTGAATATGGCGTGCGTAAGGCCAGGGAAACCATCGAGGCGCACAGTGAGAGCATTGCGCGCGCCCATCAGGCGGGGGTACCGATCGCTATGGGCACGGACGCCGGCGTAATGCCCCACGGCACGAACCTGCGCGAGCTAGGGCTCATGTGCAATATCGGCATGTCACCCATGGAGGTCGTTGTGGCGACGACGAAGATTGCGGCCCAGTGCCTGGGGTGGCATGATCGCCTTGGCACGCTGGAGCCCGGCAAGCTTGCCGATGTGATTGTTACCGCGACCGATCCTCTGGCCGACATCCGGTCCCTGGAACAGCCAGATAACGTGGTGCTCGTAATACAGGATGGAAAGGTAGTTAAGAACCTACGTGCATGAGAGGAGGGCCGCAGGGGTCTTGTGCGCAAGGTGCGAAGGTCGAGATAGCCCTCGCTTAGGCCGGTTTTTTACACGATAGTCGGTTACTTCCGCCAACGAACGCTACATTGATAGAGCCCCGTAGCGTGCGACCGCCAGCCCAGTATCTCGTCTCCCCAGGGGGCGGGACGCTGGGCGATGGTGTGTCGCGACGGGTGAGCGACGAACTCACCAGGAGATCCCAACCCGCACTCTGTCATCTGACATGCTCTGCCAGAGCTGTATACAGCAACCACTCGTGCTATCGCGCGAGGAGCCATGATCACGGTGATATCGTGATGATGGCTGCTGGCCAGGTGACCACGCCAGTGCAGTCACTGAGCGGGAACTGGCGAATCAGGCGAGGGAACCAGATTCGTTTCTAAGCTCCCTCGCCTGTCATCACGAGTGGCCTGCAGCGCAAGACGTGGCCGCTAGCCTGGGAGCATGCGTACGGAAGGCGTATCAAAAAGTCGCCACCGCTAA
>JACFMY010000408.1 GCA_019455155.1 Caldilineaceae bacterium | reverse complement strand
TTCATCGCGGAAGTCCTCGAAGCTATCCTTCAACATATCCAGGGCAAGCCCCACAATATCGAGCGCTTCCGGCAACATCCGGCGGATCTGGCTGCGGTGTTCGTCGCTCAACGGCTCGCGCACGCCGCCCGGTACGGCCCACGAGGGGTGGACGCTGCGACCACCCAGCATTTCGATTACCTTTTGGCCAAAACGACGTAGGCGAATACCGTTACGGGCCACATCAGGATATTTCTCGATGAGTCCCATAACGTTGCGCTGGGCCGGGTCGCTGTCCATGCCCAGGAGCAAGTCCGGACCGCTAAGATGGAAGAAGCTGAGGGCATGGCTCTGCACGAGCTGCGCCCAATTCATGAGACGGCGCAGCTTGGCCGCGGTGGGAGGAATCGAGACGCCGAGGATGGCGTCGCCAGCTTTGGCGGAGGCCAGCAGATGGCTCACCGGGCAGATGCCGCAGATGCGCGCCGTAATGCCAGGCATCTCCCAGAAACTGCGCCCTTCACAGAATTTTTCAAAGCCGCGGAATTCCGTCACGTGGAAGCGGGCATCATCCACCTGGCCATCGGCATCCAGATGGATGGTGACTTTGGCGTGCCCTTCGATGCGTGTAACGGGGTCTATGGTTATTGTCCGGGTCATAGAGACCTCCAGCATTTGAATGGCGAATGATGTTTGAGCGGCGACAAGTCACCGCACCCCATTCACCGTGCGAGATTTCGTCGGCAATGTCATCCAAAGGTGCGCATCGTTGGTTCAAGCACCACGGGCTCGCCAGCCAGCAAGGCGTGGACGGCAGCCCAAATGCGCTCAGGATCAGGTGGGCAGCCAGGAATATAGGCATCCACCTTGATAACATGGTGCAGCGGCAGTACCTTGGGCAGCAGCCGGGGCAGGATGTCATCACCGCCGGCAGGATGGCGGCCGGGCCCTTCGTGATAGACGGCAGTAAGCAGGTCGTCTACACCCAGGCGGTTGCGCAGGCTGGGGACATTGCCTGTCACGGCACAGTCGCCAAAGCTGACGACGAGCCGGCTACGTTCCCGGATCTCCTTGGCCAGTTTCAAATTGTCCACGTTGGCCACTGCGCCTTCGACCAGGGTAACGTCGACATTCTTGGGGAACTCCTTGGTATCGGCGATCGGGCTGTAGACGAGCTCCACCTGTTCGGCCAGCACAATGAGCTGTTCGTCCAAGTCCAGGAAGCTCATGTGGCAGCCAGAACAGCCCCCTAACCAGGCTGTAGCGAGGCGGATCTTCTGTTTGTTTGGCATCGGTTATCCCCTGTCTATTATCCCTTTTCGTACGACCAGAAGTTCTTCTCGCGGCCGTCGAGAATCCAGCGCAGGAAGTTATGTTGCTTCTCCATCTCGGCCACCGTTGCGCCCTTGGTGAAGAGCGCGCCTGTGGGACATACCTGGACGCATTTGCCACAACTTGTGCAGCTTTCGCTGCTGCCCCAGGGCTGGTTCAGCTCCGCAATCACCCGGCTGTTGACCCCGCGACCCATGACATCCCACACATGGGCACCTTCAATCTCGTCACAGACGCGGACGCAGCGGGTGCAGAGAATGCACCGGTTGTGGTCCAGGGTGAAGCGCTCGTGGCTGGCGTCCATGGGGAGTTGGGGGTTGAGATACTCGAAGCGCACATGGTCCATGCCGATCTTGGCGGCCTCGGCCTGCAGCTCGCAGTTGCCGTTCATGACACAGACCGCACAGACGTGATTGCGTTCAGCGAACAACAGCTCCAGGATCATCTTGCGGTATTTGACGAGGCGGTCGCTGTGGGTATGGACCACCATCCCTTCCTGGACGGCAGTGACGCAGGCTGCCTGGAGGCGGGTGTTGCCCGCCAGCTCGACCATGCACAGCCGGCAACCCCCACGTTCGCTCAGACCGTCCAGATGGCAAAGCGTAGGGATATCGATCCCGCGTTCTTGCAGGACCGAAAGCAAGGTCTGCCCTTCCTGTGCACTGACCAGCTCGTCGTTAATGGTTAAGGTGACAACGGACATAAGCGAGTCTCCTTAGGAGTCGTAAAGCGTGACCTGTGGCGCTTGCACAACACAGCCCGGCATGCCGCTCATACCAGCTCCACTACAGGTCGCTCATTTAGGGTACAAACACCGGCAGGGCAGTGATGCGCATGGATATGGGCCTCATACTCGTCGAGGAAGTACTGGATGGTGCTCAGCACCGGGTTTGGCGCCGACTGGCCAAGACCGCACAGGCTGGTCTCCTTGACCATTACGCACAACTCCTGGAGCCGCTCCAGAACCTCGGGCCCCGCACTGCCATTGGTAATGCGCTCCAGCAACCTGTGCATCTGTACGGTACCGATGCGGCATGGAACACACTTACCGCAGCTCTCGTCCATGCAGAACTCCATAAAGAACTTGGCCACATCGACCATGCACGATTGCTCGTCCATGACAATGAGGCCGCCGGAGCCCATGATGGAGCCCAATGTGCGCAGACTCTCGTAATCTACGGGCGTATCAAGATATCGGGCTGGGATGCAGCCGCCGCTGGGGCCACCGGTCTGGGCTGCTTTGAAGGCAAGGTTGTCGGGGATACCGCCGCCGATGTCGTAGACGATCTCGCGCAGGGTGATACCCATGGGCACCTCTATGAGCCCGGTGGTATTGACCTTGCCCGCCAGGGCAAAGATCTTGGTACCCTTACTCTTTTCCGTTCCGATCTCGCTGAACCAGCTGGCCCCGTTGAGCACAATGGGCGCAATGCTGCCAAAGGTCTCCACGTTGTTGATCAGCGTGGGTCTGCCCCAGAGACCGCTTTGGGCAGGGTAGGGCGGACGCGGGACGGGCTGGCCGCGCTTGCCCATAATCGAGGCCATGAGCGCGGTCTCCTCGCCGCAGACAAACGCGCCGGCGCCAATGCGTACATCGATCCGGAAATTGAAATTGCTTTCCAGCACGCGGCTGCCAAGGATACCGCGGCGCTCGGCCGCGCGAATGGCCCGTTCCAGTCGCTTGGCGGCCACCGGATATTCTCCCCGCACGTAGATATAGCCCTGGTCCGCGCCCACGGCATAGCCGGCAATGGCCATGCCTTCCAGTACGCGGTGGGGATCCGACTCCATGAGCGTGCGGTCCATATACGCGCCCGGGTCGCCCTCATCCCCGTTGGCGACCACGTATTTCTTCTCGTCGCGCGCCTTGCGCACCATGTCCCACTTGAGGCCGGTCGGGTAGCCGGCCCCGCCGCGCCCGCGCAGGCCGCTGTTGATGATCTCCCGGCAGACTTCCTCAGGCGTCATCTCACGGAGCGCATGGGCCAGCGCCGCGTAGCCATCGCGCGCGACGTAGTCCTCCAGGCGTTCTGGGTCGATGATGCCGCTGTTGGCCAGGACAACCTTCTTCTGTTTCACAAAGAAGGGGATATCGGCCGGTAGCCGGTGCTCGTCCAAGCCGGCATCGGCTGCTGTCGCAGCATCAGCCAAAGCGTGGCGGGCAACGATTTGCCGGGCACGCTCTGACGTCACCCGCTCATAGATGGCAGGCTCCTCACCGGGCATCTCCACCGTGACCATCGGCCCGCGGCTACAGGGACCCATGCAGCCCGTGGAGACTGCTTGTACTTCCGCATCCAGCTTCTGTTCCTGGACCGCGTCGTTGATGGCGTCATATACAGCCATGCCGCCAGAGGAAAGACAAGGTGTACTGGCGCAACAGAGAATGCGACAGCGAAAGGTCTGCTGTCGCTGCAGTTCCCGTTGGGCCATGTTTTGCAGATCGGCTCGATTCATAGTGCCCCCTTAGGGAGGAGTTTGATGAGGAACGGGCAACAAGATCGCCTCACCCGTTCGCTTCTGCTTGCTGTGCTCTGCCCGACCCGTTGGTGACGCTTGCCAATCGTTCCTTCACCCGCTGCAGGGTGCTCTCAGGGGTCTCGCGGGGCAAGACTTCTCCGTCCAACACCAGCACGGGCGCCAAACCACAGGAGCCCAGGCAGCGGGCTGTGCTCAGGCTCAACTGCCCGTCGGCCGTGGTTTCGCCAGCTTCAATGCCATACTCGTGTTGCACCGCGGCCACAATCTCCGCAGCTCGCTTGACATAACAGGCGGTGCCCATGCAGACGATACAGTTGTGCTGGCCTTGGGGTTTCAGGGTAAAGAAGTGGTAGAAGGTGGCGACGCCGTAAACCCAGCTTTGTGGCAACTTGAGCTGATGGGCGACGTAGACGAGCAGATCGTCGCTCAGAAAGCCAAACGCTTCCTGGGCAGTGTGGAGAACCTCGATCAGCGCATCCTGCTGATACTGAAAGCGTTTCAAGGTGCGGTCGATCAGGCTAAAGCGCGGATCGCCGCTTGGGTGCTCGGCATCGGCGCGCGATTTCCCGCGCGGGATGGGTTTGGTCTGTACAGCCATATGCTTCCCTCAGACAAAGTGGCCATGGGGCCCTACAAGGGACCAGGCGATTGACAAAGAGCTGGGCGAAAAGGGCAAGCTTGTGGAGAGCCTACAGTTCGCCTGAACCGTCACCTCAACAGACCACGATAGCCGGAGACAGTCATTTTTGCCACCGGCGGCAGATGAGATTTCGTACTAGACTGGGGAAGAGCCTTGCCCCTGGTCAACCGACCAGGTGTCGATCTGACACCATTATCGCTGGGCGAGCAGTTGGTCCAGTTCAGGAGCTGTGAGGAAGCCTTCGGCAGCGCCCGCGGCGCCGATCTTGTGCGAGGCAAAGAGGATGGCACGCTGCAGCGCGTACCGGGCATCGCGAGTCCGAAAATAGCCATCAACAAGGGCGGAAAAGAGGGCATCGCCCGCGCCCACAGTCGATACGATGGGTCGTGTCTGGAGCGCTGGAAAGCGGCCGGCGACACCTTCCGCGCGGAGGGCCAGCAGCGCGCCTTCGTCACCCAGGCCGATGACGAGGACCTCAGGCCCGTATCTGCCGAGTATGGCGGCCGCCCATTCCTCCGGCGAGCAGGGCAGTCGCTCGTGGCTCATGAAGAGCACGTGAGCCATGCGCATGAACTCTCCGTTGTAAGCGTCGTCCAGATCAGCGATGGTATGCACATCGGTAGCAATGAGCTTGCCGGCAGCGCGCGCCGGCTGTAGCAGGGCGCGCGAGAAGTTGATATTGCACAACACACAAAGGTCACAGTGGAGCAGCAGCTGTTCGAACCGGGCCAACGGGTAGGCCCGTTCCTGGATATCCTTGAGGTCGGTGTAGATCTGGCGCCGGCCGGTTGGATCATAGAGGATGACTGACTGCGCGGTGTGCGGCACGGTCGCAAGGACGTGTGTACCGTCCAGCCCGTCCGCAGCCAGGGCGGTCTGCACGTGGGTTCCGGCCAGGTCCTGGCCAACCAGAGAGAGGAGCGTGACCTTGTTGCCGAGCGCAGAGAGTGCTTTGGCCACGTTGTAACCGACCCCGGCCACGGTGCTACGGACACCAAAGAAGGGATAGTTGACTGCCTGGCATTCGGTATCGTATCCCGTTAAGGCTATTTCCTTGTGCTATCCCTTAGCACGTTGTTGCTCCCACCACTGGCGGGTGATTTGGATATGGCCCACATGTTGGGCAAGGTGTTCGAGTTGGTGGAGCAGAGCCCAGGCGACCGAGTAGCCGGTTCCGGACCGCG
>JACFMY010000407.1 GCA_019455155.1 Caldilineaceae bacterium | reverse complement strand
GCGCGTTTGTGGCTGGCCTGCCCTATGCCCACGCCACCTTCTTCGTGGACGAGAGCAAGGATCGCCAGGCGCTCCTCGACGCCTATGATGCAGTTGTTCTGACCGGCGCCGACCCCGCAGCCGAGCTGGACATTGCAGTTGAGACGGTTCAGGAGATGTTGGACGAGTACTGGGCGAACCAGTAACACGTCCGGTTACTAGAGTACAGACGCCTCTTCTAAAGATGCCTCTCCCAAAGAGGCGTCTGTACTCCACCACTTCGGGAAAGTGCCATGCGACTCACACTGCGCCAGCGAAAGATCCTGTGGGCCTACATCTTTCTCTCGATAAGCCTGGTCTTCTTTGTCGTCATTCGCTGGTATCCAACCGTGTTAGCCTTCAATATCAGCTTCCACAAGTGGAACGTCTTCAACCCGGCGAGCTCCATCTGGATCGGTTTTGAAAACTACGCGGACATCTGGTCGGATCTCTTCAAGACGCGCAGCGGCGTTCGCTCCGCGTTTCTGAATACGATCCAATATGTGGCCTATGGCGTGCCCATTCAGCTGGCGCTGGGATTGGGGATCGCCATGCTACTCAACCAGATCTCACGGCTGGTGGGCTTTTTCCGCGCCGCCTATTTCATTCCCTATGTGACCTCCCTGGTCGCGGTGGCCTTCGTGTGGAACTGGCTCTATGCGCCGCAGTCTGGACTCATCAACCAGCTTATGCAGTCAGTCGGCCTGCCGTCACAGCCATTCACAAAGAGTCCGGACCAGGCCCTGTTGTCGATTACAGCGGTGGCCATCTGGCGCAGCCTCGGTTTCACCATCATCATCTTTCTGGCCGGTCTGCAACAGATCCCCGACATTTACTACGAGGCGGCCCGGATCGACGGCGCGGGCCGCTGGCAGCTCTTCAGCAGGATCACGCTGCCATTGCTCAATCCGGTCATCGTCTATTTGGCTGTGCTGCAGACGATTACCTTCCTGCGTATGTTTGACCTGGTGCAGAACATGAGTGAAGCTGGGCAGGGCGGCCCGCTGAAGAGCACAACGACGGTGGTACTAGAGATCTACCGGGAAGGTTTCTCGTCGCAGAACATGGGCTACGCGTCCGCCCTGACGGTGATTCTGTTTGGCCTGATCCTGATCATTACCGTAGTCCAATTGCGCGTGCTACAGCGCCGCGTCGACTATTAATGGACTGGCGGGCCATGGAGCTGCCCACCGCGCAGAGCCTACATATGGGGCGGAGCACACGGCATCAGCTAGGTTGCACCAGCTGCGCACCGCTGTGGCTAGGTAGTTGGACCGCAACCGTAGAAATATGAACGACACCCGGCAATCTATACAGGAGCTCATTCATGGCTACGTCGCTTGATACGAGCGCACAACGCAGCATCGAACTTGCAGAACGAATCGTAACCGGGCCGCGGCGGCGACAGCGCTTTTCGTGGTCAATGCTGCTTGCCTACGTGCTGCTGAGCATCGGCGCCGTTACTATGATCGTGCCGTTTCTCTGGATGATTCTGACCAGCCTGAAGCCGGCGCCGGAGCTGGTGGATTTTGCGTTTCTGCCCAAGAACCCGACGCTGGACAACTATCGCAATGTGCTCACCACCAGCAGCTTTGGCCGCTGGTACGTCAATAGCCTGCTTGTCGCCATCATCAGCACGGTTTCCGTGGCCTTTTTTGACTCGCTGGTCGGCTATACGCTGGCGAAATACGCGTTTCCGGGCAAGGTGATTATCTTTATTGGCATATTGGCCACGCTCATGGTGCCCACCGAGATGCTCATCATACCCTGGTACACAATGAGTGTCGCCTGGGGCTGGCATGTCGGGTTGATGCAGTACTGGGGGATCGCGTTCCCGGGCGTGATTACAGCCGTTGGGATCTTTCTCATGCGGCAGTTCTTTGAAGGCGTGCCCGACGAGCTATTGGACGCCGCCCGCATCGACGGTATGCACGAGTTCGGCATCTTCTGGCGTGTGGCTGTGCCCCTGGTTAAGCCAGCCGTGGCCGCGCTCTGCATCTTCAACTTCATTGGCAACTGGAACGCCTACCTCTGGCCGCTCATTATCGCCAGTGGCCGCCAGTTCTACACCTTGCCAGTGGGCCTCAGCTTCTTTCGCGGCGAGTCGACGACGCAGTGGGAGAAGATCATGACGGGCGCCAGCCTGGCCACGGTGCCGCTGCTCATCGTTTTCATCCTGTTCCAGCGCCAGATCATCAAGGGCATTGCTTTGACAGGGCTCAAGGGGTAATCGAGACAGATTGCCCGTCTGCTCACTGCCAGCGGGCTACTATCTTGTTCCAGGTGGCCCAGGTGACTGCTTGCGCCCGGTTGATGCTGGCCGCTCCATACACCTATCCAGGTACCGATGACCGACCAATCCTTTCCACATCCGATCTACAGCCGCCATGTGCTCCAGCCGGCCTACGGTGACGCACAGGTGTTTCTCTTTGAACCGATGTTGGCCGCGCACGAAGCCCATGCGGTGATGCTGGCCGAGGCTGGCATCATTGCGCGCGCAAACGGGGCGGCGATTATTGCGGCGGTCGCCTCGATTCGGGCGGCCGGCGCCGCCGCCTTTGCCTACCAGCCCGGCATCGAAGACCTCTTCTTTCGCATCGAAGCGCGGATCATCGAAGAGGCGGGGGCCGATTTTGGGGGCAACCTGCAGCTGGCGCGTAGCCGCAACGACCTCGGCCACGCGCTGGCGCGCATGGCGCTGCGGGATCGCCTGGTGGATCTCGCCGACCGGCTGCTGGCCCTGCGTGAGGCCGTGCTCGCCCAGGCCCGGCGTCACCTGAATACGCTGATGCCTGGCTACACCCATACACAGCCGGCGCAACCAGTCACCTTCGCCCACTATTTGGCCGGCGTCTTGTCGTTCCTGGCCAAGGATCAGGCGCGGTTAACAGGCGCCTACGCCAATATGAACGAATCGCCCCTGGGCGCGGCCGCCCTGACCGGCACAGGCTTTGCCATTGACCGCCAGCGGGTCGCCGCGCTCCTGGGCTTCGATGCCGTCATCGCCAGCACACAGCACAGCATCGGCGCCGGCGACAATCTCACCGACACGGCCTTTGCCATCCAGTCGCTGGCCGTGGGGCTTAGCCGCGTGACACACGATCTGCTCGTGCGCGCCACGCAGGAGGCCAACGCGCTCCATATCCACGACAGCTTCATCCAGATCAGCTCCATCATGCCGCAAAAGCGCAATCCTGTTGTCCTGGAACATCTGCGCGCCCGCCTTTCCCGTGCCCTTGGCTACGCCCAGACGGTGGTCGTTCAGTGTCACAACATTCCCTATGGCGATACCCAGGATATCGAGGACGAGATCCTGCCGCCCTTGATGCACGCCTTGGACGCCATCCAGGAATGCCTGGAGCTCTATACGGCGTTCTTTGCCACGCTGGAGCTGAATGAGGAACATCTGCGCAGCCGTGCGGGGGAGGGATTTACGACGGCGACCGAACTGGCTGATATGCTCGTCCGGGAGGCGCAGCTGCCTTTCCGTCTGGCGCATAAGGTCGTAGCCGGCACGGTGCAAGACGCGGTGCGCGCTGGGGTAGCGAGCTCCTCGCTGACCCTGAGCATGCTCCAGTCGGCCGCGGAACGGGTACTGGGCGAACCGATCCCGCTCACCGAAGGCCAGTTCCGCCGGGCGCTGGACCCGCAGCACTTTGTGGAGGTACGGGATGGGCTGGGCGGTGTGGCCCCGCAGGCCACCGAAGCGCTGCTCGTTGCCCAGAGTACGCAGCTTACGCATGACAAAACGTGGCTGGCCGATGCGCGGGCGCGGTTAGCTGCTGCGGAAGAAGAGCGGCGGGCCGCGGCGGCCACTCTCCTGAGCGCACGCTCGGCCTAGTGGTCTGTCAACCATCAGACTTCAGCTCGGAAGTGGCGACGTCTGTCGCTGTACACAGGTGAAGAATGGCTGAAGCCGTTACTACAGCCCGGATTCGACGGGCAAGCCGTTCCGTGGAGCTGCTCAAATTTACAAAAAATGGATCATTCGTCCGATGCGCGGGCGGTGACAAATCGCTACAATGTGGGCGGCTGTAGTGTTAATTACTGGAATAGCCCGTTTTTATGGGTGACGGCCAGAGCAGTTGAACAATCCCTGTTTTCCCACACCAACGTTTCTGTGACACAGGGGGACGCGGCCATGTGGCCGCGTCCCCCTGTGTCTATCTGGCTTTGCCTGGGGGCAGCGCCGTGCACGCAACGCGCCCCTGATTCGTCCCGCCAGGCCTACTCCGCCACATCGGCGGACCAGTCTATGGCCGCCCTGATGGTCGCGTACGCCGCACGCCAGTCCCCGTCATGTTCCAGCATCGTGTAGACGGCAAAGGCGTCGTGGACGCGGCGGCGCATACGACCTGTCTCTGCATCGCGATGCTCCTCGCTGTACAGCGGGTCGTTGGTGCTGAAATGGACGGAGAGCTCCGGCGTGCCGTCAAGGCGGGCCGGAAAGACTGTAACCGACGATTCATAGCGCCGGCGGCCCGGGCGCGCCAGCCGGGCCAGCTTGGCTGTGCGCAGGCTGAGGCGATAGCCGTGTTGCATGAGCAGCTCCACCAGGCTGTGCCGGCGGTTGAAGGCCGTGCGCAGGCTTTCCGCTTCGTCATTGCGATAGCGAAGCGAGATATACCGGGCTGGAACCGCGGGCCGGCGCCGGAAGAGCCAGTCGTCGACGGTCTCCTCCAACTCAGTGTAAGCGTACACGCGGTCGAAGTCGGCCGTGACAAGAGTGACCCGCGGTGGGCGGGGGCCGAAACCCGGCTTGTGGTTGTAGGTGCCAGGCAGCCGCAGCATGCGGCGCAGGTCGGACGCGCCTGGGTCAGCCTGGACCATTTCCACCCACGCGTGTTGGGTCGCCTGGACATCGTCACGGTTGGCGTCATCCAGGGGTACCGGCTTGTCCAGCAGCCAGTAGCAGTGGTAGCCGCCACCGCTGTCGACAATAACGCTGGGTGTGATATCGAGCCGTTCGATGGCGTTCAGCGCCCGCTGTTTGTAGGGTGCCGGATCGTGATAGAAGGCGTGTTCCTGGGCGCTTTGGGCAGCCTGGCGCCGGACCATTTGAGGCAGCTGCGCATAGTCTGCCGGCAGGTATGGCCCATACTCCACCGGCTCGACATAATCTTTGCCGTCGAAATCGGCGAAGAGGCAATTGATGGCGGCAATGTAAGGCAATTGGCTGCTGATATAGCGCCGGTCGCGGCGGCCGCTGCCGCTTTCGGGCGGGATCTCGCTCAGCGGGTGAATGGTGAAGTAGACGTTGAGGGCTAGCCACCGGCGCGGCACACGCCGGCGCCGGCCGCGCCGGTCCACGCGGAACCAGTAGGACCGCCGGCCCGCGTCCGTCCACAGGTGGGCGTAGACGCCTCCCCTGTGCAGATGTGTCAAGAGGCGCTCGGTATTGCCTGGCGCTCTGTGCTGGTGCCGGTTTTGTCTAACCGCGGCAGCAATTGGCATGGTTCACCTCCAGCAGTCAAACGACAAATGCTCGAGCGATACGGAACATTTGTTCTATCTAATTATACTATATTTAGCTGCCTGACACAACATAAAGATCGGCTTGCGGGCAGGCGCAAACGTGGTGACGCGCGCCCCCAAGCCGCA
>JACFMY010000406.1 GCA_019455155.1 Caldilineaceae bacterium | reverse complement strand
GTCCTCATACGAGAGGTCGGAGCGGCCTGACACCTGCCACATGCCAGTCAGGCCGGGCCGCACGGTCAACAGGTTGTGGCGCATCCGTCCATACTTGTCGTGCTCGGCCGGACTGATCATGCGTGGTCCCACCAGGCTCATTTGACCCAGGACGACGTTGATTAGCTGTGGCAACTCATCCAGGCTGGTGCGGCGCAGCCAACGACCGACACGCGTGATGCGCGGGTCATATTTGAGCTTGTGGTCACGCTGTAGCTCGGCCTTTAGCTCCGGATGGCGCTCCAGGATCTGGTCGCCATCTACATACATGGTCCGGAACTTGAAGGCATTGAAGATCCGCCCGCCGACGCCCAACACGCGGCGCCGGTAGAAGATAGGTCCCCGCGAATCGAGCCGCACGAGTAGGCCAATGAGCACAAAGAGCGGCAGCAATAAGGGCAGGGCCATCAACACCAGGCTGAAATCCAGGATCCCCTTCAAAAGCAGCTCCGTCGGGCTCAGACGCAGCCGCTTGAGACTCATGAGGGGAACGGCATTGCGGGTCGTTACCTCCATGCCGGTCGTAAAGACTTCGTACAATCCCGAGGAGAGGCGCATCTTCGTCTGCGGAAAACCGGCCAGCAACGCGGAAATGGCAATCAACTGTTCGCCATTGACAGCCGTCGTTGCTACGACTACCTCTTCCGCCCCAGTGCGCTGCACGATCGCGGGCAGTTCCTCCAGCTCGCCCAATATGGAGAGCCCATCGCGAGACTTTCCACTCCCCTTCGACGTCGAGACAAAGCCTTTGATCGCGAGCCCTGAACTGATCTGGTCATGAAGCTGCTCAGCCAGTGCCAGAGCTTCCTGGTTCGTGCCAATAATGATCGCCGGTTCCACGAAGTAACCGACGGTACGGGCCCGGTACGCCGCGCGCCGCATAAGCAAACGAGATAGGCTGACCATGACACCCGACAGCACCCAAGACAGCACCAGCCAACCACGAGCAATCAAGAAATATTGGTCGACGAAACTGTAGACAATGACAAACATCATGCCCCACGTGCTGGCATTGAAGACCCGCACATATTCAGTAGTCCCGCCCAAGAGCAGGCTGAAGTCGTAGAGGCGCATAGCTGTGAATATCACAAGCCAAACCGGAACGAGTAGGAATGCCAGGCGCAAATAGGCGGAGGGGTCAGGAATGACATCTGTAGAAACACCGATACCAACGGTAAAGCGCAGCCAAAACGCGAGCGTGAAGGCCATGAGCAAGACGACTGCATCAGTAATCACCAGAAAGAACTGGTATAGCCTGCGCTGGTTTAGAAATCGGGTCGAGGTACCTACAGCACTGGATGATTTACCCAATGCAACATTTGTCTGGAACGTCATGGCATTCTCCCGCCTCATACACCGAGCGTTGATATGAATCGTAAATCCACCGGAGGCCAGCTAACAGAATGATGGATTTCCCGTCTTGATTTCTCTTTGTCCTGCTGTCCCGATCTGCAACTGAAAGCATACAAAAAATAACGGTTGCAATCTCAGGTGCAAGCAACCGCAATTGTATGCCATTGGGTAGAACAAATATCTTACAATCTGCTGACAATGGCCGCTGCTCTGCGCTGACTGAGCGCCCTGTTTAGGGCGCCCCGTCCCCCTGCTCCTGGCCATGTGTAGGGGGGCGGAAGTCGTCCAATCGGACATTGACAACTGTCAGCAAGACGACTAAAATTTGACTATGGATGCTCCGAAACGAATTGCGGCGCACCTTCTGCCGTCCCACTCGAGTCTACGCCACCATCGGCCCACCAAGAACCCATCCGGCCGGGTCACAAATCACACGTCCTCCAAAGGCAATGGAACGCGCGTGCCGCGCGGTCCGTTGTTTTTTATATGCAGCACTGCTGCAAATGAGTCGCTGTCGTTCCTTACTCGCTAACCAAGGTACGTAGAAAGGAGCTAGACCATGAAAGTTATTGTTCATGGCCGTAACATTGACGTTACCGACTATATGCGCGAATTCATCGCCAAAAAGGTCGGCCGTCTCGAACGCTACCTGCCACAGATCGGCGAAGTACGCGCGGAACTGACCCAGAACATGACTCGTTCTGCTGATGACCGGTTCACCGCTCAGATCACGGTCTGGACCAATGGTCAGATTCTGCGCGCTGAAGAGTCAACGAGCGACATTTTTGCCTCCATCGACACGACTGTAGACAAGATGTCGAGCCAGATACGCCGCTTCAAAGGCCGGCGGTATGAAAGTAAACGCCGCGCGGCCCAGGCAGCACTCAAGCAAGTAGAACAGACCGTTGCCGCGGTCGCCGAGGAAGTCGCTACTGAAGAAGAGCCCGGCCGTATCATCCGGCGCAAGGAATTCGTCGTCCAGCCCATGGATGAGGAAGAAGCTTTGGAGCAGATGGAGTTGCTGGGACACGACTTCTTTATCTTCTTCAACCCCGATAGCAACAATGTCAACGTGATCTACCGTCGCCGCGACGGCAACTACGGGTTGCTGCAGCCTCTGACCAGCTGAGTGTCGCCAACGCTGCGCTGGGTAGGGAGGAGACCCGGCGCCAGCGTGAGAAACCTCAGATCGACAAAACGAACCGGCGCCCTGGGCAGGGCGCCGGTCTTTGTTCCCTTCTTATTTGGACAAACGGAGAACGCGCAGTCTGGCGGGTCAGTCACATTGGCGAGGCAGACAGCAGCCACGTTTCGACTGGGTCAATCGCACACACCCGGTGCATGCCGGCCCCGGCAAAGCGATCAAACGCCGCCTCTGCCTGGTCAGTAAAGTCAACCACCCCCGGCACCACCACCGGCGAGGTACAGTCCTCCAGCAGATAGATTCTCTCCACGAACCCCGGGTCCACATCCTGTATCCCATCCAGCAGGTGCTGTACGGTCCAGGCCACACAGTGGCTCTTCGCCTGGCCCGCTACCAGAACCGCGTCAAACGTGCGCAGCTTCTCCAGCAACGTACGGTTGAACGACCCCAACTGCTCACCGTCAGGTCCAGTTGAGACCTCGGGCCCTAGCGCCGAATAGTGTTCAGTCAACGTCTCAGCGCCCTTGATCTGAATATCGGGCTGGCTGCGCCGGGCAATCCCGTGGAAGAAGAGTGCTTCCTCAAATGCCGGCACCAGCGCATGGCCGATGCTGCCCAGCATGGCGTGGTATGGCCAGATCGTCAGGTCATAACGGCCCGCTGACGCAAGATTGCTCGTATAGTGCATCAGGTGACGCTGCACATAGGCCGCGTCCAAACCCAGGCTGCCAGCCAAGTCCGCATTGAAGCGCCAGACGCCCTCCTCAATATCCTTGACCGTGATTTGCGTCAGCGGCGCCGGGTGCTCACCGGCATCATTGACAAAGAAGATGGCGTGAAAGATCTGGGCGGCCTGGTGCGTGTCCAGCGTCGGAAATACCTGCGTGATGAGCCCCAGGTTGCGATAGATAAACTCGCAAAGGCGCCGGTTGTCCTCGACCGCGCCGCGGCCGCTGCGCCCTCCCACATACAGTTCGAAATCGGGTAGGCAAAAGGTGTTTTGCACGTCGATAGCCAGGAGCGCGACGCGAAAGCTATCACTGGCCGCCGGCTTCAGGCTGTGCTGTGCAGCCCATTGCTCCGCCGCGCGCGCCCGCTCTTCATAGGGGACGCGCCAGACCTGGCCTACCTGCTCCGCTTCGTAGTGGGGTGGCAGTGGGAGCGGTTGATACATAGTTGTCTCCTCCACTTTCGCCTTGCATCAGGCGGCACTTCCTGCCGCCTCAACTTAACGTCAATTATACACTAACCACGATATCATGGATACTGCGATTTGTCTACAGAGACCCTACAGCCGCAGGTCTGCATCACCGTGGGCGCACAGCCGGTCGCCGGAGGTGGGTTGCACTCCTGGTTGTGCTACAATGGCCCAAATGGTGCGCCGATTTCGCCATCGGGGCTTCTCAGGAAGGATACCACCTTGCAGCGTGTTTTAAGTGCCGAACAAGATCAACTGCTACGGCGTGAGCGTAGTCTACTAGAGGACCTGCGCGTGCTGTTGGTGCGCCTGGGCGCGCCCGATGCCGACCTTGATCGATTGAAACGCAGTCTCCACCAGCTCGATGAGCTCTTTCTTCTTGTGGTGGTGGGAGAATTCAATGCCGGCAAGACGGCGTTTCTCAATGCCATGCTCGGCGATCGCTTGCTGACCGAAGGTGTGCTGCCCACCACCAGCCAGATACAGGTGCTCCGCTGGGGTGACCGGCAGAGCGAGGAGCTGACCGGCGACGATGTGCTCGTTGTCCATCTCCCCGTAGAATGGTTGCGCGAGATCAACCTGGTCGATACGCCCGGCACCAATGCCATCATCCAGCGCCACCAGGAGCTCACCGAGAACTTCGTACCGCGCAGCGATCTCGTCCTGTTCGTGACCAGCGCGGAACGCCCATTCAGTGAAAGTGAGCGCCTGCTGCTGAATCGCATTCGTGAGTGGGGCAAGAAGATCGTGATTGTCGTCAACAAAATGGACTTGGTTGAGAGCGCCGAAGAGCGCGCGGAGATTGAGAGCTATGTACGGCGCAACGCGCGCGAGCTGCTAGGTGTAGAACCCCAGGTCTTTCCCATCAGTGCGCGGCAGGCTGTACACGCAAAGACCAACGCACGCCGCACCGGGAAATCTGTCACCGGCGAACAGTTGTGGGAGGCCAGCCGCTTTGGCGCGCTGGAGCGCTACATTCTCAACACGCTGGACGCGACTGAGCGGTTACGCCTCAAGCTGGGCAACCCTGCCGGCATTGCCGCACGCGTTGCCGACCAATATACGCAGATCGTTGAGAACCGCCGCGCGGTGCTGCAGGATGACTTTGTCGCGCTGGATGCCATAGAATCCCTGGTCCAGGCTTACGAAGCCGACCTGCGCCGGGACTTCAAATACCACCTGAGCCACGTGGACAATGTCCTCTATGCCATGGCAGAACGAGGCGACCGCTTTTTTGACGATACCGTGCGCTTCGGCCGCATCTTTGATTTGGTCAACGGCGAAAAGGTGCGCGGCGAGTTCGAACGCGCTGTCGTTGCCGACACCTCGCGTGCGGTGGAACGGCAGGTCAGTGAGCTCATTGACTGGATGGTGGAGCGTGATTACCGCCAGTGGCGAGATGTCATGGAATACCTCAATCGCCGCTCTGCCCAACATGCCGACCAGATTGTGGGCAAAGTGGGCACAGATTTCGAGTTCAACCGCCAGAACCTGCTGGCCAGCGTAGGACGGGAAGCGCAGCATATCGTCGACAGCTACGATCCCCAGGCTGAGTCGCTCAAGCTGGCCCAGCAGGTGCAGGGCGCTCTGGTTCAGACCGCCGCCGTAGAGGCGGGCGCGTTGGGGCTAGGCGCGATCCTGGTTGCCGTGCTGAATACCACCTTACTCGACGTGACTGGGCTCTTGAGCGCCGGCGCCCTGGCTGCCCTTGGCTTCTATGTCCTGCCGTACCGCCGCAACCGTCTCAAACAGCAGCTCCGTAAGGGCATCACTGAGCTGCGCGACCAACTCAACGCGGCCATTACGCGCCAGTTTGAGCGCGAGGTGGGCGAGAGCATACAGCGCATGCACGAGGCCATTGCACCCTACACGCGTTTTGTCCGGGTCGAAC
>JACFMY010000405.1 GCA_019455155.1 Caldilineaceae bacterium | reverse complement strand
ACCTGCTTGTTCGCACCTCAGGAGATCGAAAATGAGGAAACCTATCACGCGACGTGACTTTTTGAGATTGGCTGGCGGCACCTTGGCTGCCGCAACGGGAGTAAGCTTGATCCCCCGCATCGCGGGCAAGAATCTCCTGCAGCCCAGCTGGATCAACAGCGCCGGCGCCCAAGAACTACCACCGGACCTGGTCTTCGCGGCGACGGACGGTTGGATCTCGGTGCCCACGACACCGGCGACGCCGTTTCACCCTGACAATCTGGCGCCGGCACCCTTCACCACCTATGTCTTTGGCTTTCGCAACGTGACCGGCCAGACGCCCGTACAGATCCAGGCCCAGAAGATGAAGGCGCAGCACAGTGCCCCGCTGTTCTGGGCTGATGAGAACCAGACCCTGCGTCTGCGCTTGACCAACCTGGGCCTGGCCATGCGGCCGGACCTGGTGGACGCGCACACATTGCACTGGCACGGCTTTCGCCACGTGATCCCGTTCTTCGACGGCGAACCGATGGGGTCCGTTTCAGTGCCCATCGATCGCGACTTCACGTACATCTTCAAGCCTCACGAGCCGGGTACGTACATGTATCACTGTCACGTCGAGGATATTGAGCATGTGCACATGGGGATGACCGGCTTGGTCTACGTGCGGCCGGCTCAGAATGGCAATACGGCCCTCTATCCCAGCGGCAAGTACGCGTACAACGACGGCGACGGCACAACTGGCTTTGACCGCGAGTTTGCCATGTTGTTGACGGAGGTATGGGCTGAAGCACACTGGGACGATTCACATATTCAGCTGCCAGAGTGGACTGAATACCGTGTCGACTTTGCCCTGCTGAATGGACGAACTTACCCGGACACACTGGCCCCCAGCGGGTCCATCGATCCGTACAACCCGGTGTATGACGCCAACGGTGATCTGATCCCGACCCCAGGCTACGAGCACCTGCAATACCAGCCGATTTCGTCATTGGTGCAGTGCAACGCGGGCGAGCGCGTGTTGCTGCGCTTCGCCAACCTTGGGTTCACCCAGGCCACCATGACGACCATGGGGATCAAGATGCACGTGGTGGGCCGTGACGCGACCCTGCTGCGCGGGCGCACGGGCGCCGACACCAGCTACCTGACCAACACCGTCTCCGTCGCGGCGGGCGAAAGTGCAGATGCGATCTTCACGGCGCCTGCCTATCGGGGGCCGGGACCATATGACACGTACCTGCTCTACAACCGGAGCCACAGTCACGTGAATAATCTCAGCCCAACCGGCTATGGTGGCCAGATGACAGAGATTCGCGTCTTCCCTGCCGGAACAGTGGCGCCGCAAACCCTGCCGAACATCTGAGCGCGACTTGCGTTGGAGCAAGAAGGAGCAAACACATGTCAACCAATCTACTTCGAAGGATGCGGCGGGTGTTCATGTCGCTGCTGGCGCTTGCGTTGGTCACCGCGTCGCTGGCGACAGGCATGGAGCCAGCATCAGCGCAGGTGCAGACGCCGCCGGCCGACGGTGTGGTGTGCACGACCAGTCCCAATGCCACCTTTACCTTGACGACACAGACCGGCTACATCGGTCTTTCTGACGACAACACCGTTTTCATGTGGGGCTATGCGGAAAGCGGCAAACCCTTTCAGCATCCGAGCCCGGTGCTATGCGTCAATGAGGGTGACACGGTAACGGTCATATTGCACAACACCCTAGCGGAGGATGTCTCCATTGTCTTCCCAGGACAGGGAAACGTGCTGGCCAACGGCGTACCCGTCCAGCCGCAGTTCGATGCTGGCGGCAACCTGACCTCGCTGACGAACGTTGCGCCGGCCAATGGGGGCAGTATCACCTACAGCTTTGTTGCGGGGCGTCCCGGCACCTACATCTACCAGAGCGGGACAAAGCCTGACAAACAGGTGCGGATGGGGCTCTTTGGCGTGTTGATCGTGCGCTCGAACCGGGACGATGTGGCGAACGACATCCGCTATGCCTACGACACGGGCGAGAACGGGTACAAAGCGAGCACCGAGTTCATGGTACTTCTATCAGAGATTGACCCGTATCTGAATCAGGCGACAGAGCGTGGGCAGACATTCGATATGAGCATGTATCACCCGCGCTACTGGCTGATCAACGGCCGCGGTTTCCCAGATAGCATCGCGCCCAACTTTGCCACGTGGCTCCCAACGCAGCCCTACGGTTCGCTGGCGCGAATTCATCCGTACGACCCTGTGAACAACCCCCTACCGGCGTTGGTTCGCTACATCAACGTCGGCACCATCGAGTTTCCGTTCCACCCGCACGGCAACAACAGCCGGATCGTCGGCCGTGATGGGTATGTGCTCGAGGATGCCGTGAACGGCGATCTTTCCTTTGAGAAGTTCAGCATCAACATTGGCCCCGGGCAGACGTGGGATGCTACCTTCAGCTGGTACGACGCGGAGAACTATCAGCCGGACACGAACCCCGTGCCCGTGACCATCCCCAATATCCAGAACATGGTCTACGGCATGTTCTTCAGCGGCAGCCCCTATCTGGGTACCGAGGCTACGCTGCCAGTGGGTACGACCGGTATGACCCAATGTGGCGAGTATTACATCATCGCCCACAACCACGCGCTTTTCCAGTTGGATTCGTGGGGGGTGCCCATGACCGGGCCAGCCACCTTCACACGCGTCGATCCGCCGCTGCCCAACAGCTGCCCGCAGTAAGGAGCAATCATGACTACATCATTTAACCGACATCAGCTCTGGATCGGTGTACTGGTACTCCTGGCAGCGGCCGTTTTCTTTCCAACAACGGCGTTGGCCCAGGTAGCCCCACCGGTCACCGTAGAGTTATGCGCGACAACGGGTACAGTCACAATGCCGGACGGAGCTTCCATCGCAATATGGGGCTACGCGCCCGGCAACTGCACCGACAATCCCGCGCCGCAACTGCCAGGACCGGTGCTCTCCTTTGACGAGGGAGCCACGGTGCAGGTGATTCTGCACAACAACCTCTCTGCAGCAACGGCGCTTCATTTCCTTGGACAGGAGATGGTGCCGGATTTGACTGGGACGCCGGCAGGCGGCGTGCAAACCTACGAGTTCGTGGCGACGAATCCGGGCACCTTCTTGTACGAAGCTGGGCTTCTGCCCAACGCGCAGCACCAGGTGGCGATGGGCTTGTATGGCGCGCTCATTGTCCGCCCGGCCACTGCCGGCCAGGCGTACGGCACTCCTGCCACTGCCTACGATGACGAGGCTATTCTGGTGTTGAGCGAGCTCGATCCCGCGCTGAACAACAGCGCGGCCCCGGCTTCGTTCGACATGCGGAACTACGCCGCGAAGTACCGGCTGATCAACGGCAAGGTCTATCCGAACACGGACCCCATCTCCACAGCTGCGGGCAATCGGGTGCTCTTCCGTTACATCAACGGGGGCCTTGAGCACCATTCCATGGGTGTGCTGGGCATGGCGCAAACCGTGCTGGCAACGGACGGCAATCCATTGCCCAATCCCTATCGCGTGGTGGCCGAAACCGTCGCGCCCGGCCAGACGGTCGATGCCGTCGCGGTCGTACCGGCCACTGCGCCAGCCGGCGCACGCTTCGCGGTGTACGCCGGCGGTCTCCGCCTGAACAACAACAGCGCCGCGGGTTATGGCGGCATGTTGACCTTTCTTGCCGTGCCAGAAGTTGGCCCCGGCGCGGGCGACGATACAACCGGCCCTGCGGTCAGCAACATCACCTTCACGCCAGGCGTTGGCGAAGTTGTCCTAAATGCAACGGTGAGCGATGTAGGTAGAGGAGATTCTGTAATTACGGCCGCTGAATATACCATCGACGACACCGCGGCGCCAGCTTCACCCATGGCTGCGGTCGATGGTGCGTTTGACTCTGCGACCGAGAACGTAACCGCGGCGATCCCGGCTGCCACGCTGGCTGCTCTCACGCCTGGGGATCACACGGTCTATGTCCGGGGCCAGGATGCCGCCGGCAACTGGGGTGTCTATAACCTTGGTGTGCTAAGTGTGGACAACGTTGGACCGGCGACATCGTCCCTTGCCCTCAATCCCAATCCCAGCAACGGCAGTGCCGATGTGCAGCTGAGCGGTACAGGCAACGACACGATCGCTGGTAACAGCAATGTGGTGGCGGCCGAGTACTACATCGACCTCGCGGATCCGCAGAATCCACCGGCGCCTGGCGTCCCCATGACACTGAATATGGTTGCGCCCATCGCCAGCTTGACTGCGACGATTCCTTCCAGTGTCGTGGCTGGGCTCAGCGAGGGAGGCCACGTGGTCCATGTGCGCAGCCAGGACGCCCTGGGCTTCTGGGGACCGTTCGCCCAGATCGATCTGCTGGTCGACCGGACGGGTCCAGAGACCACCAACGTAACGGCAGCGCCCAACCCGAACAACGGCGCCCAGCCTGTGAACCCGAGCCAACCGGCTGTACGTGTCGACGCTACGGTCAGCGAACCTGGCGGCGGACCGGTCACCTCGAACGTCGTTCAGGTGGAGGGCTTCATTGATACCGTAGGCGCGGACGGCAGTGGCTTCCCGTTCACACCGGGTGATGGACTCTACGACAGTCCGGTTGAGCAGGCCTACGCCTTCATACCCCTGGTCAACATCAACCAGCTCAGTGAGGGGACGCATCCCATCTGGGTGCATGGCCGCGATGCAGCCGGCAACTGGGGAGCAACGGTCGCGACTGATCTGGTGATCGATAAGACCGCGCCGCTCGTCACCAACGTAAACGTGACGCCCAATCCCACCAACTCAGCGACCACGGTCCAGCTCATAGCCACTGCGAGTGACAGCGCGTTGCCAATCGATCGCGCCGAGTGGTTCGTCGGCGGCGATCCGGGCGCGGGCAATGGCACCCCGATGGCCCTGGCGCCCAACGGCCCAGCCACGGATCTGGCGGCAACCATCGACGTCTCCGCGTGGGCTACGGGCGACTACACCTTGTCCGTGCGTGCGCGCGACGCGGCCGGCAACTGGAGCCAGGCTGTCTCCGTCATTCTTGTGGTCGACGACCTGATCTTCGCTGACAGCTTCGAGTCGGGCAATACGGCGCAGTGGAGCGCCACCACCGGTCCTGCCACTGTGACCGCGGCCGCGGCCATGGGCAATGACGGCGGGGCGTTGGGCATGGCAGTTACGTTGGCCCAAGGCGACCTGGCCTTTGTCACGGACGCCACGCCAGCCAACGAGACAAGCTATGATGCTCGCTTCTACTTCCATCCGAACGACGCGCGCAACAGAAGCGGCCCGCTGACCATCTTCGCGGGTCGCGACGCCGCGGGCAATGTGATATTCAGCGTGGAATATCGCCGTGCCAACAATGGCAACCTGCAGGTGCGCGGCACTGTCTTACGCCAGGGCGGGACGACCAGAACCGGCTGGGTGACGATCACGAATGCGCCACACGCAGTCGAGATCGTGTGGCAGTCGAGCACGGCAGCTTCGTTTGGGCTCTACGTAGACGGTGTGCAGCAACAGGTGCGCAACAACCTGAATACGAGCGCGTTCCAGCTTGATGAAGTTCGGATGGGGCCGTCGGCAGGCATCGTCACCGGCGTCCAGTACTATGACGCCTTCGTGTCCAAGCGGTCCACCGCCACACAATTCGGACCATGATGCCGGACCATCAGGTGAGTCGCACGCGGTCGTTTCCG
>JACFMY010000404.1 GCA_019455155.1 Caldilineaceae bacterium | reverse complement strand
AACCTGGCGCGATCCAGCCTGGTGGCGCTACAACATCCTGCGCCACCGTTACGTGGAGCCCTTACACCCCGACGATTTTGTGGAGGGTGGCCGCTTCACCGAGACACTGATCGCGCTCACCGGGATTCCATCGCCAGATACTTTTTTCGACGAACGCAATCGCGCCATTCGTGAGGTGGCAGCGATTCTCCAGCGCGCTGCGCATACGGGCGAAGCAGCGGGCGACCTGCAACGCATGGCCCTGGCCCACACCTGCCAGCCGCTGCAGAGCCAACCCGAAGCGCGGCGCACGTTGGGTATCGCTGCCATCTTCGAAGGCATCTTTCCTCGCACGCTGCTGTTGCAGCTGGCCCAAGCCGAAAACATTCGCGGTGTGGGCGTGGCGCTGGATTTTTTGACAGGGCACCGTTTTCTGCTGACGGGCGACGAAGGCAATAATCTGTGGCTCTGTCCTGCCCTCCGTGACTATATCTACCAGCACGAAGCGCGTACGCAGCTGCGCCTCCGCCACCAGCGCGCCGCGCGCCATTACCTGGCCGAAGGACAAACACTGGCCGCCGGGCGCCATCTGCAGCAGGCCAGCCAGTGGGAAGAAGCTGCCGCAGTACTGTTGGATAGCGCGGGCGAGCTATTGGAGGATCTGCAGGCGGACGAACTGCGCAGCGCCCTGGAACACTTTCCTGCCGGACGTCTTGCGGACCAGACCTGGAGCCGCGTGCAGATGTGTCTGAGCGACGTCTGTGCCGCACAGGGCGACGCCGACACCGCGGTCGCTGCATGTAGGGCAGCCCTCAAAACGACAGCGGAGCCGGAAGAACAGGCTCGCATCTTCCGCCGCATGGGCAAGCTGTATGAGAAACGCAACCCCATGCATGCGCTCAACTACTACCGGCAGGCAGAAGAGCGCTTTGTCCCTGACGACCATGAGCTGGTTACGCTACTCAAGGACCGGGGCTGGCTTCATATCCATCGCCGGGCATGGGACGCTGCCGCGGCTGACCTGGACCGGGCACTGGCGCTGGCGCCTGCCGAGGGCCGCACCGCACGGGCCGACGTGTTGGATGCCATGGCCAGCCTCCACCGCAACCAGGGGCTCTTCGACCAGGCCATTGCGTGTGCCCAACAGGCGCTGGCCCTGCGTGAACAGACCGGCGACTTGCTGCGCGTGGCCAAGTCGCTCGGCAACCTGGGCCTCCTGTATACGGCCACCGCGGATTACGATCATGCGATCGCCGCCCACCAGGAAGCGATGGGTGTCTACGCTCGCCTGGGCAACCAGGAGCTGCGGGCAACGGCCATTCTCAATATCGGTCTGGCCCAACATCTGGCTGGCCGGCTGGCGGACGCGGCGGCAACCTATCGCCAGAGTCTGGCCCTCTGCCGGGAAATCGATGTGCCGCTGGCTGAGCTGCGCGTGCTCGCCAACCTCGTAGAGGTATTGGCGGAGCTGGGCGATCTGGCGGCCGCCCAGCAATATCTGGATCAGGGATTCGAAATCGCGCGGCGCCATGCCTTCGACGATGAAGCCGCCTACCTGACCGAACTGGCGGAACGCTTTCCGAGCCTGGCCCCGGACGGCGACACCGGGGCCAAGCACGCGGCCGCACCCCAGGCAATCGCGACGGCTGAGCAGGCCAGCAGCGAACCTGCTCCGGTCATCCTGCCTATACCGGTCGATCCAGAAGCACGCGCGGCGCTTCATCTGGCCAAAACACTTGGGCGCGTCACGCCCCGCACCCTGATGGAGGCGGCCGGTGTGAGCAAGGCTACCGCCACACGGCGCCTGGCCATGTTGGCGGAAGAAGGCTGGCTCGCGCGGCAGGGCAAAGGCCGCGGCACCTGCTATGTCCCCGGCAGGTTGGCTTCCGTTGAAGCTGACGCGCCGCCCGCGCCGATCCAGCCAGCCCGCGCCGATGTGCTACGGAACGCACAGCGTGAACTGGCGGCCCAATTCAACGTAGCCGGCCTGGGCCAGCTCCCGGGCAACCGCCTGTCAGGCAGCGTCGAGTTGGTAGTGCGCTTTCGGGTCTTGCCGGACCTGTTGCAGTTCTTTCGCCTCAAGGCGCACCTTGCCGGCCTCCTGGGTACAGCGGTCGAGCTGACACCGGAGGCGGCGTTGGAGAACCAACAGACAATCTGGTGGATCTGGTGAGGATGACAAGCCTGTACAATCGCCTATTCAATCAACGTGTGGCTGTTGGGCAATGAGTCCGACTGCGTGAGATCTTGGGTACGCTCGCTCTTTTCGTTGTCTGTCACGCGCAAGAGCTCGACCTCAAACAACGAACGGTCGCCGCGGTGGTAACCGCGGGAATGCTCGATGGGTGTGCCGTCAGCCAGGTAGCAGGTATTCGTGATCTTGAACACGGGGGACTCTACCTCTGTCTCCAACAGATCCGCGATGGACTGCTGCGGTAGAATCGCCTCGATCGTCCTGCGCCCGCGCATGATCCGTTGGCCACTGGCCTGTTCCAGGAACGCATAAAGCGACTGGCGTGTCAGGTCTGCTTCCAACAGCTGCGGGCAGCGGGCAAACGGGACGAAACTGACCGAGAAGTTGATCGCCTTGCCATCAACCAATCTCAGCCGCTCTACGACAATGACCTGACTCTCCGGGGCCAGTTCCAGAAAGCGCGCTACTTCCGCGCTGGCCGGCACACGTTCCAGACGCAACACCCGGTTCACGACCTCATGCCCCTGCTCCACCATATCCTGGTGAAAACCGGTCAGCTTCTGCACCAGATGCTCATAGACCTTGGGCTCGGCAACGAAGCTGCCTTTGCCGCGGCGCCGGTAGATGAGGCCCTCGTATTCCAACTCCTGGAGCGCCTGCCGTACAACCGTACGGCTCACGCCAAAAATGTTGCATAGCTCCGCTTCGCTCGGCAGCAGCTCACCGGGCTCCAACACGCGGGCGTCAATCTGGCTGCGAATCTGGTCTTTCACCTGAATGTAATACGGCACAAAACTGTCGTGGTCAATCGGGCTGGGGGTATCGGCAGCCACCATATCCTTCTTCCTTTTCCATCGCGGGCCCTTCTCTTGCCAATTGTCTGTTGTTGGGCCTAATCATACACCGAAAATTGGGGCCTTGACACGTACCGCGCTTTTCTCTATCATAATAGTACACAACTTGTAATGATAGGACTATATGATTATATCATATCATCTGGAAATGATCCTGCGCGCGATCGGGCGCGCATGCCTTTTCCGTCCCAATTTGGCTTACCTATCAGATTCAAAGGAGACAACCATGAACCTGCGCTTTCGTTCCGTGATGCCAGCTATTGCCCTCGTGCTGGTAGTCTCTATGCTCCTGACCGCCTGCGTGCCGGTCGCTCAGGCGCCAGCCGCCCCGCCTGCCGCGGCCGGCGAACAGGTCAAATTGACATTTTGGCATCACACCTATACCGTGGCGACTGACTGGATGCAGGGAAAGATCGCCGAATATCAGGCAATGAACCCCAATGTCGAGATTGAGCTTGTCGAATATCCCCATGGCGACTACGAGGTGAAGCTCCTGGCTGCCATCTCGGCCGGCAACCCGCCGGATATCATCAATCTACTCGACTACCTCTTCCCCAAGTATTATGATAAGGGTCTGCTGGCGCCGGTCGACCCGGCTGCATTCGGTGTAGCGGACCAACAGGGGGTCATCGACCTGTTTGAGAAACCAGCCCTGGACGGCATGACCTTTGATGGCAACGTCTATGGTGTACCCGCCGAATTCAACACCTTTGTGATCTTTGCCAATGGCAGCCACTTCCAGGAGATCGGGCTCGATCCCGCCGATCCAGCCGTCTGCCCGGCGACCTGGGATGATTTCTTTGCCCTTGCCAAGCAGTTGGAGCAGCGCGACGCCAGTGGAAACCTCACACGCCTGGGCTTCAACTGGGTGTGGGGCCTGGACCTCTTCTGGTATGCCCAGCAATACTGGAGCGGTATGCGCCAATATGGATGTGAGGTGATCGGGCCAGATGGGCAGGCGGCCATCAACTCGCCCGCTTGCGTGCAGATGTTCGAGGAGACGTGGTATAAGTTGATCACGGAGGGCATGGGCGGCCCAGCCCTGGCGACGCCGAATCCGGTCTATGCGTTCCAGGACTTCATGGACGGCCGCCAGTCGATGGTTATCGGCGGTCCATGGGCGCCGGCAGCGTGGCGGGAGAACGCACCTGACGTATACGAGAATTACTTCGTCTGCCCGCATCCCCAACTCGACCCGGCGAACCCGAAATCCTTCATCCACACCTACGCGCTTGGCGTCAGCGCGGGGTCGCAGAACGCCAGCGAGGCGTGGAAATTCCTCGACTATCTCCTGGCGGATCCAGGCGAGATGTACGCGGCGGCCGGCTACATCAACGGCCGTACGGGCTGGCTCGATAGCCCAGAGGTGCAGGCGTCTAAGGGTCTCGACGTCATGCGCCAGGACTACGAAAACGGCGCATTCGTGTGGCGCTCGTCCACCTTCACTGAAGAGGGCGAGGCCATCAAGAATGCCATTGAGACGTTCGTCCAGGATGGGAACGTCCAGGGCGCGCTCGATAAAGCTGCTGAAGAGATCAATGCGGCTCGCAGCCAGTAACGCCCCTTAGGTCCTCTCTTACCGCCTGGCAGTGGAGGCTTCACCCAGCTGTGAAACCTCCACTGCCAAATGCTGATCATGCTATGGCAAGCCGGACGCGCTTTCGCTTGCGCTACCAGACACGCATTGCCCTCTGGGGGCTGCTCTTCGCGCTGCCTGCAGTCGCCTATTTGCTGCTCTTCAACCTTCTCCCCATGGCCAATGCGCTGTACCTGAGCTTTACGCGCTACGATCTCATCGGCGCGCCTGAGCTTGTGGGCTTGCGCAACTACGCACGCACCCTGACCGATCCGAACTTTCACCATTCGCTGCGCATCACGTTCATCTATGTATTTGGCACCGTGGTGCCCGTTTGGTTCTTTTCCTTCGGGCTAGCCTTTCTGCTGTACAAAGTGCGCCTCTTTGCGGGTGGCTGGCGTACGCTCCTCTTCATTCCCACCATTCTGCCGCTGCTGAGCGTCACTCTGGTATGGAAACTGCTCTTCAACCTGCGAGGTGTGGTAAATGGGCTGTTGTTGCCGCTGGGCATCGACCCAATTCCCTGGCTCACCGATGCCCGTTTCGCCAACCTTGCCCTGATCATCACCAGCTGGTGGCACGCTAGCAGTTACTATATGATCCTGTTTCTCGCCGGCTTGCAGGCAGTGCCCATCGTTTTCCAGGAAGCTGCGGCGCTGGACGGCGCCAATGGCTGGCAGCGCATGCGCCATGTCATCCTGCCGTTGATGCGCCCCACGATCGTGCTGGTCATCGTTCTGTCGATCATCAATGGCTTCCGTACCTTCGCCCTGCACTATGTGATGACGGGAGGCGGGCCGGGCACCGCGACCGAGATTGTCCCACTCCTCATCTACAAGACCGCCTTTGCTTTCCTCGATATGGGCAAAGCGACGGCTATCTCTGTGCTCTATTTTCTTATGATTCTCATCTTCAGCCTGGTTCAACTACGTGTCTCACAGGGAGAACAGCTTGAGTAGCCGCAGGTCGCTTGAGAGCGTGGCCATCTATGGCCTACTGGCGTTGGGCACAATCTTGACGCTGATTCCCGTCGTGTGGATGGTCAGCACATCGCTCAAGACGCCCGATCGAGTCTTCACCTATCCCA
>JACFMY010000403.1 GCA_019455155.1 Caldilineaceae bacterium | reverse complement strand
CACCAAGCCGCGCTGCGGGCCGCCACGGCAGCAGGTGACACCGCCGAGGATGGAGAGATGGTGTCAGCCTCGACCGGAGCAGCCCTGCCAGAGGTTCAGCCATCCGTGCAACAGGAGCACATATCCATTGAGTTATCCGTTACACCGCCAGATGCTGCTGCCGCCGAGAGACCGATTGCGCCATCAAAGCCGACCAAGGCCGAGCAGCAACGCGCCGCCAGTCAAGCCCGGTGACTCGCACGCTACAATATGGTACGCGAGTTGCACGCCGCGGGGATGAGCCAGCGGCAAATTGTCCGCCAGTTGGGAATGAGTATCCGTACCGTGCGCCGCTTCGTGATGGCTGACGAGTTCCCGAAACGCGCCACGCGGCGTAAGGTGCCCAGCAAGCTCGATCCGTTCCTGCCCTATTTGCAGCAACAGCTCGCGGCTGGACAGGGCAACGCCATGCAGCTCTGGCGCGACCTGCGTGACCAGTACGGTTACACCGGCTCGCGACCGCTCGTCTCCCGCTGGGTAGCGATGCATCGTCATCTCTGCCCAAAGCGGCCACCCGACCAGCCGCCACGCCGACGGCGCGGCAAACCTCCTGCGCCTGTCCCTGTGCCACCGAAACAACGGGTTTTATCGGCACGTCAGGCGGCTTGGCTCTTGGTCCGTCGCCCAGAAGATCTCAGCGAGGAGGAGCAGCAGCGGCTCAAATGCCTGTGCAACCATTGTGCAGAAATACACACAGCCTATACCCTCGTCCAGGAATTTATCCAGATGGTCAAGCAACGCCGCGCCACGCGTTTTGGCGATTGGCTATCACGTACAGAAGCAAGCGGGATTCCCGAGTTGCGAGACTTCATTTCGGGACTGCGCCGTGATTATGCGGCGGTGGTCGCGGCTCTCTCTTTGCCCTACAGCAATAGACAAGTCGAAGGGCAGGTCAATCGTCTCAAGCTCATTAAACGTAGCATGTATGGGCGCGCCAACTTTGACTTATTGCGGCGCCGCGTCCTAGCGGCATAGCCTGTCTTGGTTCACCAAAAGTGCGGATGAACCAGTTTAGATTATCAAACTCACGGGATACTGCTGTTAGCAAAACGCGCTTGTTTCAATCATCACAATGTTGACATATTCAAGCAGCCGAAGTACCCTCTGTTTATTAACCTCTTGTTTTCGCGCGTCGTTTGCTCAACGTTTGCTCTTGCTTTGCTCTGTCTCTGGCTCGCGGCCCCGATTGGAATGATGGCAAAGCTTGGCCGCTGCCACTTCGTTGACCGCTGAAGCTTCGAAAGTCATCGCGCAGAATTTGCCATGCTCACTTGGCATTTCGACTATCTCTTTCTTGATGCTGTTCCCGCTAGACCGCGCCAGTTCCGAAGCTAGGGGATTAGCTAGATTGTTCGCCTTGACATTTAACGGGCGAAATAGATCCGGCCAATCATATCCTCCAAACCTGTAGGGTCTTTGCATAGATAGCGTGCACGCAAAGGTGGCCGCACGATCAATAGGCAAGACAGACAACGAACTGTCTGTGCTTGTACGGAGTGAAGATCATGAGCAAAAGTAGCGTTCGTTTCCGTCCCCGCGGACAGCTGCAGGTGGTAATGGGAGCCATCCTGGTGGCACTCGCTCTGGGATGGCTACTCACGCGCTCCGGTTATGCTCAGGATCCTGTGCCTGTAACGCTTACTATTTGGCGGTTGGTCGAGTTCGAGAATCAGGATGCCGGCGAGGAGCTGGAATCAGGACGCGGCGATTACTGTGCTGTGGTCGGCTTCTTCCACCCTGGTGGTGGGGTGGAGCACGTGTGCCCACATCCGCTTTCTCCCCCTGTCGTCGAGGGTGAGAGACCTCATGGCTTGCTCATGGATGAAAGCTGGGTAATCGAGCCGTTTTGGGTCTGGACTCAGTCTATTCCACCTAGTTGGGGTTCTCTCATTACCATTGAAATATTGGTCAAGGATATAGATGACGGTGCGATAGATCTGCTGGACATCAACACCGATCCTACTGCCGGTAGGCTTCCAGAAACGCTTGTGATCACCCTCAATCTGGAGACGGGAATCTGGACCGGCCTCGATGTGGCAGTGACCCCATCCTGTTCGGCATCGACGGGTGAAACTGGCGCATTGTATTTCGACATTAGCGTTGGCGCGCAGACGGGAGATACTGATGGGGACGGTTTGTTGGACAACTGGGAATTGCATGGCTTCGATGACGATTGTGATGGGGCAGTCGACGTCAATTTGCCGGCTTTTGGCGCCGAATTCGATCACAAGGACCTCTTCCTGGAGTTGGACTGGATGGAGGGCTATCGACCTACCCGCGACGAGATCCAAGAAGTCAAAGATGCCTTTGCCGCTGCTCCGAAGGACGCTGGCACAAAGGCCTCTGAGTTGGCGCATCTTCCAAGGGGCATTCCGGGCATAAGCGCGCAGAGCAACCCGGACAACCAGGATGGCATTAACCTGTGGGTAGCTGCAGGAGAAGTCTTCAATCCTTCCGGCAGCGAGGATATTCAGCAGCCAGCGGGCTCATGTTCCGATAGTGCCGACAACGACGGCGACACGCTGATCGATATCGCCGACCCTGACTGTATCGTTGCCTTCATCGATGATATCCCAGGCGGGAACGCAACCGACGTCATCACCAACGTGTCTGGGCTGACTGAGCACTTCTACGGCATCAAGAAAGAGAATTTCAACCCTAGCCGGCGCCTGACTTTCCGCTACGGCCTCGCCAGTGCTGAAACAACGAATAACACCGGTACGCCATTTCGCGTCAACCCGGCGAATGTGCTCGTTGATCTAACCAAGTCATGGTTGATTGGGGAATGGATATCGAGCACGGTTACGGTGAAAGATGGTACGGGGATGACGGTTCAAGTGAGAGAGATAATTTCGAATACGGAGATCGCGCTTTTTGTTGACAGACCCTGGGACGAACCAAGGCCCGATGATACCTGGACCTACAAGATTGGTCTCACGGGAGGAAGAGGAGAGGTGGGTGGAAACGATTTCATTGTTTTTGGAACAGCCCTTGGCCTATTTTCACCTCTCATACTTCCCCCTAATGGCGCAATGGTCATGCATGAATTCGGTCACAACCTCAACCTAGTTCATGGCGGATTCGAAGTTCACAACTGCAAACCTAACTATGTCAGTGTCATGAATTACTACTATGCCGAGGGCATCCGGCAGACAAATGGCGGCTCGATTCTAGACTTTTCGCCACCTCGACATGCAGGATCACGCCGTATCGGCCCATTGCCTGTCCTCAATGAGGATTCACTAAATGAGACAGTAATTCTTGACAACAACGATGGGAACAATTCGTTCAATTACCGGAAATATGTCGAAACGGGCCGAGAAGACGGCCCCGTTGTTTTCCCATTCGGCTGTATGGATGGCAAGGACAACAATGATAACGGGCTGGTTGACCGTGATGATGCGGTCTGTTATGGACTGATATCATCGCCGCTCAATCAAAAGGTAGATTGGGACGGGGATCGCAAGAATGAGGGCACAGACATTGACGCCAATATTGACCTTCCAGCTAACCTGAACATTTTTAACTCACTCTCTTCCGCTACCTTTTTTCCCGCTGACTGTGCTGACAATACCAAACTTGATGAATTAAGAGACTTCAACGATTGGCTCCACATTTCGCTGCCGTTCCGACAGTTTGGGGAGAGTACAGATGGCGCTGTTAACCCTGTGATCGGGCCGGAGCCAACCCTTGAGGAGAGGCTCCAGTTACAAAAGGCGATAAATGCGACCGACGTCGGGATCAGCAAGAGTGCCTCACCTGATCCGGCCGTGGCAGGAGAGCCACTTACGTACATACTGGCTGTGACCAACGCTGGACCCAACCTTGCCAGCGCTGTGCAAGTCATAGATACGCTGCCAGAAGGCGTTGCTTACGTAAGCGATACCGGCGGGTGTGTTGAAGGCCCGTCCGGCACACTTACCTGTTTACTGTCAGAGCTGTTGGTTGGCGAAACCAGAGAAATCAAGATCACTGTTCTGGTCGATGCTGATCTGGCATTCCGGGCAGGCGGACCGACCACCGTAACGAACACCGCTACAGTGGAGAACCTGGCCGGGTTCGACCCTGATCCGAGGAACAATCGCGCTGCAACTGAGTCGCAAATTGTAGCTCTTGCCGATTTGAGGATTGTCCTTTTCGAAGCTATTGACCCACCCACCCAAATCCTCGTTAATGTACCGATAAACCTCAGCCTCAGCAAAGTCATAACCAATGGTGGCCCATCAGCACCGATGGATGTCGCCTTGACTCATACGGCTACGGCGCCAGCGGATTCTATTGTCATGCCCGCGGAATCCACTTCTGTCGAGATGGCGCTTGGCCTGCACGAAGAGCGCATTGTGGCAGAGGTCTTTGAGGTCCAATGTGGCAGCTTTAGCAAACATACATTTACTTTTCATAACGAGATTCAGCCCCTTGGGCCCAATGACATCGATCCAGAACAGTCCAATGATGCAGCCACGGTTGAGGTTGGTGTCGAGTGCGTCGTCCCAGTTCACATCGATGTTGAACCCAAGCAGATCAATCTTAAGGGCAACGGTGTCGTGCCTGTTAAGATCTTTGCCAATATTGCGGGCGAATTTGGTCTCCCGTTAGCCTTTGATCCAGCCCATGTTGATCCGCTTTCTGTACGATTTGGCTCGAAAGAAGAAGTTTGGACCGGTACGGGCGGCGCAGTCGAGGTACATAAGCGAGATCATGGTGGGGGCAACAGCGGTCATCGAATCTACCACTTTCGTGTCAGGGAAACCGGTTTGACTGCTGAGGACAGTGAGGCCTGTATTAAGGGCACCTGGTTCGATGAAAGTCATGCCCCGCATACATTCTTTGGCTGTGATGTGGTGCAGGTGAAACGTAGCGGACAGGGCAAAAACGATCTTGCCGCTGCATCCGTGCCGCTTGAGGAATCAGGATTAGAATCTGCAAGACTCTATCTACCTTTGATACAACGGCAATAGGCTATTGGTTCATTCCACTTCGACGAGTTGGCGGAAGCGCGCCAGCGCGTCAGCAGACCCGGGACAAGCCGACCACGCAGTCTAGAACTGATCTTGCGCAGCCCCGTCGTCAAACGCTAGCCCCAGCACAACCCGGTTGCCGTGGCCAAGCAGCCAATTGTTAACGCGGAATAGACGATGTTGTCCTACAAACTCAGCTAATGTAGAATTGGTTGTCAGAAGTAGCAGGTTTCGAACTGTCGGCCTTCCAGCTAGACCCGCTTACTCGCTTCTATTTGTTCGGGAATCGACCACGACATATAGTATCCAAGATCCCGAATAACCACTACATACAGTGTATCGACCCGCCAAAACACAGCACTTAACTCTTAATCAGCAGGTTTGACATGGCGGCTCCCTGCAAATAGGAGGAGCCATCGAGTAGAAGGGACACGCCACCTCTGGCACCAGGCCCCGCTAATGACTAACCTGGGACTCGAATCGAGAACTTGTTCACTGCGAGTCGACTGCTCTCCGATACTTGGTAGGTGCGGCAACGTCGGCCCGTGTCCGTGAGGCTCGTATGTGTAATGCCGCTCTGCGGCTACTCACAACCCAGGCGTCGGCATCCATGGCACCACTTGCCGTACCGCCCTCTTTCAGCATATATTGGCACTATTCGTACATGCCATCTGGCCAATCCCATGTCTCTCGGTCAGCG
>JACFMY010000402.1:4734-5710 GCA_019455155.1 Caldilineaceae bacterium | reverse complement strand
GCTCTTTGTCTTCTGGGAAGGCACGAGCATCTCTAGTTATCTGCTCATTGCCTTTCGCACCAACGACAAACGCGCCACCGAGGGCGCCCGCCGTGCCCTGATCGTTACGACCGCAGGCGGGCTGGCCATGCTGGCCGGCATGGTGCTGCTCGGCTTGCAGGCCGGCAGCTTCAATATCGGCACCATCCTGGCGACGCCTGGTCTGACCGCGACGCCGATTTACCCGGTGGCGTTAGTGCTCCTCTTGCTGGGCGCATTTACCAAATCGGCGCAATTCCCCTTCCAGTTCTGGCTACCCGGCGCCATGGCCGCCCCGACACCGGCCAGCGCCTATCTACATTCCGCCACCATGGTAAAGGCGGGTATCTTCTTGCTGGCGCGGTTGCAGCCTGCCTTGGGGCATGACCCGTTGTGGTTCTGGTCGCTCTTCATCATCGGCGGTATCACCATGGTATTGGGCAGTGTCAGCGCGCTGCGCTACACGGACATGAAGGCGTTGCTCGCCTATGCGACGATCAGCGTGCTGGGCATGTTGGTCATGCTGCTGGCCTTCCCGGAACCCATCGCCATACAGGCATTCTTGGTCGGTGTACTCGCCCATGCGCTCTACAAAGCGCCCCTCTTTTTGGTGGCGGGCATGGTGGACCACGCCATGGGCACGCGCGACCTGCGTTATCTCGCCGGGCTATGGCGGGCCATGCCCCTGGTCGCCCTGACCGCGGTGTTGGGCGCGTTGTCCATGATGGGTGTTCCCCCGCTGGTGGGATTCCTGGCCAAAGAGTTGTTGCTCGAGACCTTTTACGACCTGTACGGCCATGCGGAACTGCTCATTGGTGGGATCGGTTATGTCGCGTCCGTAGTCACCGCGGTCTTTCTTGCCGGCGCGGTCTTGACCCTGGTGTGGGAAGCCTTCTTCCGCCGCCAGCCGCCCGAGACGCCAGCCCACCTGCATCACGCGCCCTCTTTCTGGTTTGCC
>JACFMY010000402.1:0-4724 GCA_019455155.1 Caldilineaceae bacterium | reverse complement strand
CCCGCGCTGGTGCTCACCCTGATTGGTGCCATCGGGGCGCTTTTCGTGGGCAGCTACGAAGGGCTGCTGTTGGCGCCCGCGGCCAGGGATGTCGCCGGCGAAGCGGTGGAAGTACATCTTGCCCTGTGGCACGGGTGGACGCCGGTCTTTATGACCAGCCTCTTCGTGCTCGGCAGCGGCGTGCTCATCCTACTGGCCCGTGGGCTCGTACGCGGCGCCTTCGCGCGCGTACCGGCGCGCGTCAGTGCCTTGGAGGCCTATGACGCCACCATCGACGCTGTCTACCGGCTGGCCTACCGGATTACGACCCTGATCCAGGGCCCGCCCATGGCGCCACAGATCTCGGTGACACTGTTGGGCGGCACGGTGGTCCTCGCCTACGCCTTGTTGCACGGCGCGCCGGCAAGCAGCATCCTGCTGGACTCGTACGAAATCCCCAGCCTCTCAGAGTGGCTCATTTTTATCCTGGCCATCGTCGCCTCGATCACCACGGTCCAGGCCCGCTCGCGTTTGAGCGCCATTATTGCCCTGGGCGTCGTCGGTGTGACGGTGACGCTCTTCTTCGTTGTCTTTAGCGCGCCCGACCTGGCCCTGACGCAGCTGTTAATCGAGGTGCTGACGGTCATTCTGCTGGTGCTCGTCTTCTTCCGGGTCAAGCCCGACCCACCCCTGGGCGAGGACGGCCGGACGATCTTCCGTGTGCTCACCGCCGTCGCCATGGGATTCTTCGGCTTTGGCGTCGTCATGATCAATCATGTCAGCCAGGTGGGCGCGTCGATCAGTCCCTATTTTATTAAGAACTCGCTGCCGCTGGGCAAGGGCACCAACGTGGTCAATGTGATCTTGGTGGACTTCCGCGGCTATGACACCATCGGCGAGATTACGGTGTTGGCCCTGGCTGCCGTTGGCGGCTACGCCTTGTTACGTAGCCCGCAGCTCCATGCGCTGCGGCAGCGCATCAATGTTGCCCGTTCCAAAAACCGGGACAACGTCTCTTCTGATGGCCGACCTGCGGCGACAGCGCCGAGCCAGGTCAAGCCAGATGGAGTGGAGGTGAGCGGTGACTGAAATCTATCTACGTCTTGTCGACCTGGTGTTGACGCCGATCATCGTCATCATCGCGATCATACTCTTCTATAACGGCCACGATCTGCCAGGCGGTGGCTTTATTGCCGGCTTGCTCATTGCCGCTGCCATTGAGCTGCACATCCTATCGGCCGGCGCAACGGAAGCGCGGCGACGCTACGGCCGGCTGCTTATGCCGCTGGTCGGCGTAGGGCTGGGGGCCGCGGTCTCTGCCGCGCTGCTCGGCATGTATGGCGGCGGCTTCTTCAAGGGCCTGTGGGTTGAATTCTATCTCAACGGAGAAAAGGTCAAGTTTGGCACGCCCCAGCTCTTTGACCTGGGTGTCATGCTCGTAGTCGTGGGCATGAGCATCACCTATCTACTGCGCCTGAGCGAGACTGGTGAGATCGATTACCGCGAAGAGGAAGAACCGGAAGGGATGGAATCATGACCGCATTCATGCTCGCCGTGCTGGTTGGCGTGCTCTTTGCCTGCGGCGCCTACCTGATCCTCCAGCGTGGCCAGATCAAACTGATCCTGGGGCTTGGGTTGATCAGCCATGCTGTGAACCTGGCCCTCTTTGGAACCGGCCGCCTGACACGCGGCGCGCCCCCCGTAGTGCCCCACGAGCAGGAGGTAGCCAACGCGCTGAACACCACCCTCTACGCTGACCCGCTACCCCAGGCGCTGATCTTGACTGCCATTGTCATTAGCTTCGGCGTGACTGCCTTCATTGTAGTGCTGGTCTACCGCCGCGACGTTCTCACTGGCAGCGACCTGGCGCCAGGCGAGCTGGCGTCCATCGTCAGCACGGTCGATCCGTTTGTTGGTCCCGACATGCGCCTGACGCTGCCCGAAGCCGCCGACGACTATGACATCCTCCAGTACGAGTTGGATGAGGTGTACGACCGTCCAGAATCAGAGGTTGCCCACGAATGAGCCTCCATCCCACCGTGCTGGCACTGCCTGTGGCCATCCCCCTGGCCTGTGGCGCGCTGGCCATCATTCTTCATCTTACCCGCAGCCCGCAGCGAGTAGAGCTGCAGCAAGTCATTACGGTCATCGCGGTCGCGGCGAACCTGGTGGTCGCGACCATCCTTCTGGCCTTTACCCTGGCCGGCAATCGCTTTGCGTTTCAAATGGGATTGTGGCCGGCGCCCTTTGGCATCACCGTCTATTGTGACGCGCTGACTGCCATTATGTTAACCGCAGTAGGCTTTCTAGCTGCGGCGATCCTGCCCTTTGCCTTTGCCACACTGGACACGGAACGCGCCCGGCTGGGCTTCTACCCCTTGTCACTTTTCTTGCTCATGGGCGCCAACGGCGCGTTCATCACCGGCGACCTCTTCAACCTGTACGTCTTCTATGAGGTGCTGCTCATGGCCAGCTTTATTCTGCTGACCTTGGGTGGCAGCCCAAGCCAGATCAACGGCGGCATTCGTTACGTGGTGCTAAACCTCATGGGCTCCATGATGTTGCTGCTGGCGGCCGGCATTACCTATGGGACGCTGGGCACCCTGAACATGGCGCAGATTAGCGAGCGCATGGTGGGTGCGCCGGAGGTTGTCCAGGCCATCATCGCGGGGCTGCTGCTGATCGCCTTTGGCACCAAGGCGGCCATCTTCCCCGTCTTCTTCTGGTTGCCCAGCAGCTATCACACGCCCCATCCCGCGGTCACGGCCATGTTTAGCGGCGTGCTGACCAAAGTGGGCATGTATTCCCTCTTCCGCACCTTTCCGCTCTTCTTCCCAGCCCTGCTGGTGGAATGGCAGCCGCTCATTATGACGCTGGCAGGGCTTACCATGCTCATTGGCGTGCTGGGCGCCTTTGCCCAGCCAACCATCCGGCGCCTGCTCAGCTTCCATATCGTCAGCCAGATCGGCTACATGCTCATGGGCATGGGCGTCGCGCTCACAGACAGCGAATATGGCGTGGGCTTTGGGCTTGCGCTCGCGATCTTGTTCCTGCTCCACAACCAGCTGATCAAGACCGCGCTGCTGCTGGGCGGCGGTGCAGTAGAGCTGGAGATGGGCACTGGCAGACTAAGCGAGCTGGGCGGGTTGGTCACGCGCAAGCCCTTTCTGGCCACGATCTTTTTCATTGCTGCCTTCTCCCTGGCCGGTTTCCCTCCTAGCAGTGGCTTTATCGGGAAGCTAGGCCTGCTAGAAGTGACCTTTGCCACGGGCCAATATGCGGTAGCAGGCCTCAGCGTCGTTGTCAGCCTGCTGACAACCATGAGTATGCTGCGGCTCTGGCAATATATGTTCTGGGGCAAAGCCAGCACGGAACGGTTCGCGCCGCCCCGCTTCAGGCGGCAGAGGACGACGACCATGATGACCGTACCGGCCCTTGTCCTGGTGGTTGTGAGCCTGGCCATCGGCTTCTTTGGCCAACCCGCCATTGACATGGTCAAAGTGGCGGCCGCACAGGCCATCGACCGTCAGGGCTACATCCAGGTCGTTGGCCCGGAGGCCACGACAGACCTCGACGCGCCCTATAGCGCGGCGCCAGATCCAGCTGCGGCGCCAGGAGGATAACCATGCGTCTGCGTTATGTGCTCGTTCTCAACTTCGTGTTGGCGATCCTCTGGTCGGCCTTCCAACAAAGCTGGGATCCCGCAAACTTCATGATTGGCTTTATTGTCGGGTTCATCCTGCTCTCGTTTGTGCGCCGGGGTTACGGTAGCCGCATGGTTGCCCTGATCAGCTTCGTCACCTTCTTGCTCTTTGCCATCGTAAGTAGCAGCATTCAGGTAGCCCGCTACGTCCTGTCGCCCAAGCTACAGCTGAACCAGGGCATTGTGGCCATCCCCCTTGAAGCGGAGACCTATCTGGAGGTGGCCGCGCTGGCCACAGCCATCACGCTGACCCCGGGCACGCTGAGTGTCGACGTGGGGACGAATGAGGAAGGCCAGGGTGTGCTCTTTGTCCACAATCTGGTCATGAATGACCCGGACAAAGTGCGTCACACCATCAAACAGGATTTTGAGCGCCGCATACTGCGCGCCACGCGCGGAGGGATTCTGCCATGGTAATCGAAATCTGGCTGGACCTGCTGTTGGCTCTGCTAGGCTTTTCGCTGCTGATCTGTTTCATCCGGCTCTATTTGGGCCCGAATCCTCCGAACCGTACTGTCGCGTTTGATACCATCGCCATCCATGCGGTGGCCATCATTGCGCTCTTCTCCATGCGCAGCAACGCGCCTGTGTTGTTGGATGCGGCCGTTGTCACCGCGGTGCTGGGGTTTGTCGGCACCATGATGCTGGCTCGCTACATGGAGCAGTCCAACTTGCAGGACTGGGAACCTGACGAGGACTAAGACAAGGACCAATGTGCCATGCCAATGACTGACATTCTTGTGGGCGTTCTGGCTACGATTGGCGTCGTCTTCATGCTGATCAGCGCCATCGGCATTGTGCGGCTGCCCGATGTCTTTTCGCGTATGCATGCGGCTGGCAAAGCGTCTACCGTGGGCGTGAGCGCAGTCCTCATCTCGGCGGGCATCTATTTTTGGGATGCGTTCATGTTCTTACGCATGATCGTCCTGTTGGCCCTCATCTTTGCGACCGCGCCGATTGCCACCACAGCCATGGCCCGTGCCGCCTACCGGACCCAGGCCGCCCGGCGCCATCTCCGGCATGACGAAATGGGATTGGAGGC
>JACFMY010000401.1 GCA_019455155.1 Caldilineaceae bacterium | reverse complement strand
GGGTTTGGTGGATTGCGCCACGCCTTCATGGCCGGCCGTGTGGACGATATGGGTTCGATGGATCTCGCCACGCCTTCGTGGTCGGCCGTGTGGACGATTATGGGTTCGATGGATCTCGCCACGCCTTCGTGGCCCGCCGTATGGACGATTATGGGTTCGGTGGATTGCGCCACGCCTTCGTGGCCGGCCGTGTGGACGATATGGGTTTGGTGGATTGCGCCACGCCTTCGTGGCCGGCCGTATGGGCGATTGCGGGTTCGGGGGTTACGCCGTGCCTCCGTGGCCGGCTGCATGCGCGAACGGAATTGGGGGAGCGATGGATCGATTCCAACCCGCCCAGACCCGCTCACTCACCCCACGGTTCTGATGACGAAACATTGTAAACGGTCGCCTCGGGCGCGGCGGCGAGGAATGCAGGGAGCTGCTCGATGACGGTCTGGACCTCCGGCAGGGCCTCCTGACGCGCCAGGGCCGCCCGGTCCTCGAACACCTCGGTGGCGATCAAAGAGTTCGGATCGGCGAGATCCTGGGCGATGTCGAAATGGAGCACGCCCTCGATCCGTTGACTCGGCGCGATAACGGCCGCGAATGCTGCCTTCGCCTTCCCAATCATCTCGGGCTTGCAGGTCACTTTGAAACGAACGACGATCATGATTCCTCCTCGTGGATACGGGTTACGCCGCCTGTCGCCTTGCCTCGGCGTCGCCTGGCAATGCACCATGTTTCCTAAACGGTATCCTATCCAGGGTTACGAAGACCAGACCGATCTCTGCTCAATAATTGTTCACCTTTGCCCCCCCATGCGGGAGAAAAAGGCCTTGCGCATCTTCGACAGCCGCATAAATCCCCAAAACTGAGGGATTGACAACCGATCCGTGCCCTTCTATAATATTTTTGTTCGTTCGCACATTTTTTCCCATACAATCGCACAAATCGGAACGCGCAACCCCCGCCACCGGACCACCTTTTGCTCGACTCGCAGGTCTCACCTTCGTGTGATTGTCCTGCCCTCGCCCCTTTCCGGCAGCAGGACGTCGTTTTCTTGTTTTTAAAAGGAGAAGAATCCCATGAGCAAGCTTTGGCAAGGCATGATATTCCTCTTGCTGGTCGCTCTCATTGCGGCCTGCGCCGCGCCGGTGGCCCCCGCGCCAGCTGCCCCAGCCGCGGGCGCGCCCGAAGCGGAAGCTGGCGGCGTCGCACTGCGGGGTATGGGCAAGAGCGCCGATGCATTGATGTTTGGCACCGTCGTTAAATCCAGCGCCTTCAACTGGTTCATCCGCATGGAGGAAGGCGTCAAAGAATTCGCCGCTGAGACGGGCGTCAACGCCTTCCAGCAGGGTCCCTCCGTAGCCGACGCCGCGCAGCAGATCCAGGTGACGGAAGATGTGATCGCCCAAGGCGTGGACGCGCTCCTGGTCGTGCCGCACCAGGTGCCGCCCATGGAGCCCGTGCTCAAGAAGGCCATGGACCAGGGGATCGTCGTCGTTACCCATGAGGCGTCCGACGTCCAAAACGCACATTATGATGTGGAAGCTTTCGACAATGCCTCCTATGGCCGCCACATTATGGACGAAATGGCCGCCTGCATGGGCGAAGAGGGACAGTACGCGGTCTTTGTGGGGACACTCACCTCCACTACCCACAACGAATGGGTCGACGCCGCGGTGGCCCACCAGCAGGAAACCTATCCCAACATGGAGCTCGTCGGCTCCAAAAATGAGTCCAACGACACCACCGAACGCGCCTACGAGCTGACCAAGGAGCTGCTCAAGACCTACCCGAACCTTAAGGGCATCCAGGGCAGCGCGGCGGGCGATGTGGTGGGGGCCGGGCAGGCCATCGAGGAGGCAGGCCTGCAGGACGCCATCTGCGTCTACGGCACCAGCATCCCCTCCTACGCGGGCGAGCTGCTCACCACGGGTGCGGTCGACAAGGCCTTTGCCTGGGATCCGGCCATGGCGGGCAAGGCCATGAATGTCGTGGCCCAAAAGATGCTGGCCGGCGAGGAGATTGCCGACGGCATGGATCTGGGCGTGCCCGGCTACGAGAACATCCGCATCGACGGCAAGGTCATCTACGGCAATGCCTGGATCGACATGACCGCCGAGAATATGGACCAGTATCCGTTCTAGCGAGCCGGTTGCATACCACCTCTGGCGCAGGGCCGCGGCCTGGACGGGGGCGCTGTTTCGGAAACAACGGCGACTGAACCTGTTACCCGCCGTACCTGGCTGTGGCGCTGCGCCAGAGGCATCTCATTTTCACTCACCCCCTTTTGCATGACCATGGCTACACCTTTAGCGACACCGTTTTTGCAGCTGGAACATATCGTCAAGCGCTTTGGCGGGCTCACTGCGCTCAATGACGTCAGCCTGGCCCTGGCCCAGGGCGAAGTCGCCTGCCTCGTCGGCGAGAACGGCTCGGGCAAATCGACCCTCATTAAGATCATCTCGGGCATGTACACGCCCGACGCCGGCGTCATCTCCATCGACGGCCAGCGCCACACCCACCTGCGCGCCATCGACTCCATCCGCGAGGGCATCCAGGTCATCTACCAGGATTTCTCCCTCTTTCCCAACCTCTCCGTGGCCGAGAACATCGCGGTCAACGAGGCGGTCTCCGCGGGCTGGTTCCTGGTCAACTGGACCGAGCTGCGCGCCCGCGCGGCGCAGGCGCTGGCGCGGATCAATGTCCAGCTGGACCTGGACGCGCCCGCGGGCACGCTGCCCGTGGTGGACCGCCAGCTGATTGCCATTGCCAAGGCGCTGCTGCAGAACGCCCGCCTGATTATCATGGACGAGCCCACCACCGCGCTCTCGCAGCGTGAGATCCGCTCGCTCTTCGACGTGATCCGCACGCTCAAGGCCGCGGGCATCGGCACGCTCTTTGTGAGCCACAAGCTGGACGAGATCATCGAGATCGCGGACCGCACCATCATCATCCGCAACGGCGAGATCGTGGTGGACCGGCCCGCACGCGAGCTGACGCGCGGGGCCATGATCCGCGCCATGACCGGCCGTGACCTGGAAGATGAGGCGTTGGCCGCGGCGCCGCCCGCGCACGCGGCCGTGGCCCTGCAGGTGGAGGGGCTGACCTGCCGCGGCCACTTCTACGACGTCTCTTTGCACGTGCGCGCGGGCGAGGTGCTGGGCATCACGGGCCTGTTGGGCTCGGGCCGCACGGGCCTGGCGCTTTCGCTCTTCGGCATGCTGCCGCCCGACAGCGGCCGCGTCACGGTGGACGGACGGCCCGCTTCCCTGCACAACGTGCAGAGCGCGCTGGAGGCCGGCATCGGCTACGTGCCCGAAGACCGCATCAAGGAGGGGCTCTTTCTGCCCCAGCCTATTGGCCACAACGTGGTGGTGCGCGTCATCGACGAGCTGGCGGCCGCGGCCGGCGTGCTGGACCGCGGCCGCATGGCCGCGGCGGTCTCCCAGTGGGTCGACCGCCTGCGCATCAAGACGCCGTCCGCCGCGCTGCCCGTCACCAGCCTCTCCGGCGGCAACCAGCAGCGCGTGGTGCTCGCCCGGTGGCTGGCCACCACGCCCAAGGTCATGATCCTCAACGGGCCCACCGTGGGCGTGGACGTGGGCTCGAAACAGGAGATTCACGAGATTATCCGTGGCCTGGCCGCGCAGGGCATGGCCATCTGCATCATCAGCGACGACGTGCCCGAGCTGCTGCAGATCTGCCACCGCATCCACGTCATGAAGCGGGGCCGCATCGTCAGCGAGTTCACGCCGGGCCGCATCAGCGAAGTCGAGCTCAACGCCATGTTGATTGAATAGCCCGCCCAGGATCCGCCAATGTTTCGCCGTATCGTCCGTTCCCAGGAATTTGTGATCGCCTTGGCCATTGTGCTGCTCTCGGCCGCCATCACCGCCATTAACCCGGCCTACCTGACGCTGGGCAACTTCTACGACATCCTGCGCTTTATGACCATCGACGGGCTGCTGGCGCTGGGCGTGCTCGTGGTGCTCATCTCCGGCGGCGTGGACGTTTCGTTCCCGGCCATTGCCAGCTTTGCCACCTATGTGGCCATGGTTTTGCTCATCGGCATGGCCTACGACGGCCCCATGTGGGGCATTTATCTTGTGGCGCTGCCCATTGGCTTGCTGCTGGGCCTGCTCAACGGCGTGATTGTCAACACCTTCCGCCTGCCCACCCTGATTGTGACGCTGGGCACGTCGAGCCTCTATTTCGGCGCCATGCTCTTTTTCTTCGGCAGCCGCGCCCTGTTCAACCTGCCCGCCAGCGTGACCGCGTTCTCCCGCACCGCGCTGCACACGGTGCCGGCCCCCAACAACGTGGGCACGACTGCGCTCCATCCTTCCATCCTGATCCTGCTCGCGGCCGCGCTGGGCGTCGGGTTCGTGCTGCGCTACACCATGTTGGGCCGCGGTATCTTTGCCGTGGGCGGCAGCCGCGAGGTGGCCGAGCGCACGGGCTACAACATCCGCCGCATCGAGTATGTGCTCTACTCGCTGGCGGGGTTGCTGGCGGCCACGGCCGGCGTCACCTACGCCGCACTGAACCGCCAGGCCAATCCCGTGGGCTTGCGGGGCACGGAACTGGACGTCATCGCGGCGGTGGTCTTGGGCGGGGCCAGCATCATGGGCGGCAGCGGCACGGTCGCGGGCGCGCTCCTGGGCGTGGTGCTGCTCACCATCATCCGCTCGAGCCTGGTGCTGGTGGGCATCCCATCGGAGTGGCAGCGCTTTGTGGTGGGCATCATCCTCATCATCGGCGTCACCGCGCCGGCCGTACGCAGCCTGCGCGAGCGCCGCGACGGCATCGCGACCACGGAGGAGGAGGGGGTGCAACCATGAGCGGCCAGTCGCCAACCCCCTCACGCGGTCCCGCCACGGGCCTGCGGCTGCGCCGGCCTGCGTGGCGGCTCGACGGGCATATCACCCTGCTCCTGGCCATTGTGGTGGCGGTCTTTCTGCTCATGAGCCTGGCGCGGCCTGGAATCTTCCCCACGGCCACGAACATCTCCTCCATGGCCTTCCAGATGTCGGAGATCGGCATCCTGACGCTGGGCATGATGCTCTCCATTCTCATCGGCGGCATCGACCTGTCGGTGAACGCTACGGCCAATCTCACGGCCATTTTTGCGGGGCTGGTGCTAAACCGCCTACTGCCAGGCGGGGAGGGCAACGCCCTCTTCATCCCCGTGGCCTTTCTGGTGGGGCTTTTGACGGGCCTGGCCTGCGGCGCGCTGAATGGGCTGCTCATCGGCTATGTGCGCGTGCCCGCGATCCTGGCGACGTTGAGCACCATGACCCTCTATATGGGGCTGGCCTTTGGCGTGACCCGCGGCTCGTCCATCAGCGGCTTTCCCGACTCGGTGCTCTGGCTGGGCAACGGCTCGCTGCTGGGTGTCCCCGTCCCGCTGCTCGTGCTCCTGGCCCTGGCCGCGGCCACTTCGTTTCTACTCAACCGCACGACCTACGGCTTCAAGGTCTATATGCTGGGCACCAACCCGGTGGCCGCGCACTTTGCCGGCATCAACAACGCGCGCGTCATCCTGACCACGCACATACTCACGGGGCTGCTCTCAGCCACGACCGGACTGCTGGCGCTGGCGCGCACCAACTCGGCCAACGCGGACTACGGCGTCTCGTATGTGCTGCTGTCGCTGCTGATTGTGGTGTTGGGGGGTGTGGCTGTGACTGGCGGCGGGCAGAGTGTACTCCGGCAGTTCTGCGGCCA
>JACFMY010000400.1 GCA_019455155.1 Caldilineaceae bacterium | reverse complement strand
AGAATCAACAGCAGACGCCGCTCGTGCAAAAAGCTGAGCAGCTGGTCCTCGATGGCCATGGTCGGGTCGCCGCCCTGCAGACTCAGCTCTTCAAAGATGGCCTGCGCGATGTGGCCGCCTGTCTCCACCTTTTCTAGTGGCACCACATAGATACCGTCAGGAAAGCGTTCGCGGCCGGCCGCGCGGTGGAGCAGGTTGTGTGCGAGCTCCTGGGCGAGCCGCGTTTTGCCGACGCCACCCGGTCCGGCGATGGTCAGCAGCCGGCTGTCCGATTCCAGCAACAGGCGCTCAAGCGTATTCAGCTCTGCTTGCCGGTTGACGATTGGGCTAACCGACGCGGGCACGTTGTTCGGCGGAATCGTGACCGGCTGGTGGGAGGTTCTGAGGGGTGTGACGAGATGGCGATGCTCGACGCTGCCGCGGCCAATCACTTGTGCAATCTGTTCGTATAGGGCCTGGGTTTCGGGGCTCGGCTCCCTGTGGTATCGATCCCAAACATTGCGCCGGCAGATCTCGAACCATTCGAGGGCCTCGAGGGGTCGGCCTGCCCGCTCAAAGAGGCGCATGAGGCTCCGGTAGGGCTGTTCCGCGCTACGATCCAGTTCCAGCCACCGCCGCGTCGTCTCCATGCCAAGCTGAAACTGGTGGTTAGCGAGGTAGCTGTCGATCAAGATCTGGTAGCCGTTCTGCACCAGCGCATGGTAATGGGCGCGCTCGTAGCGCATCCAGGTTTCAAACTTGGTGGCGTGGAGAGGCGCCAGGTTGGCGAGGAATTCGCCGGCGTAGAGCTCCAGCGCACGTTCCAGTTGCGCCTCGACTTCACGGGTCAACATGCCGCCGCCGCGCTGGCATTGGTGCATGCCCTGGGTGATCAATTGCTCCATGCGCAGTGCGTCGACCCAGATGCTCGCAGCTGGCTGAACTTCTACCGTATGGCGAGTAATGTGTAGAAAGGGCCCCGCGACGCGGCGCAGGTTACTTAGCGCCACACGCAGATTGGTTGAACCACTGGTCAGCCGATCGCTGCTCCATAGTAGTTCTCGCAGCGCGTCACGCTGGTGGATGCCTGGACGGCAGGCAAGGTATACAAGGAGCGCAGCGGACTTGGTGGACAAGTGCTCAGTGACCGATTGCTGGGCGATCTGGATAGAGATGCCGCCTAGCACTCGAATAGAGAGATCCTCGTCTGTACGTTGCCGGATAGAAGAATCTGACATTTGCAATCAAAGAAGACCGCTTGGTCCAGTGATATTGAGTGCCTATAATGGCTGTTACCAAACAATGCGAACAGCCACATGCCGATAACCCATCATCTTGGGGCAAGCCCACCGGCTGTATGCTCTGTCATGCCGTGCGAATTACCGATGGGTTTGCAACGTTTTCCATGCTACTGCAATGCAGGCCACTACTAATATCGTGTCAGAAGGGGGGGATCATGCGGCAAAGCATTGTTTAGACAGATTTCTGTTAAATTTCGTTCAGATTTCTTCCAGATAGGTCAAGGATCAATGGACAATTACCGTGGAATCTTCGAGCTAAACGGCAAGCACGCGCTGGTCGTCGGTGCGGGCAGTGGTATTGGGCGAGCGGCTGCTTTAGGTCTGGCGGCGTTTGGTGCGCAGGTCTGCTGCGCGGATTTGCGGCAGGAGGCCGCCGCCGCGACCGCGGCCGATATTTTCGCCAATGGCGGCAACGCAGTCGCCGAGGCGTCCGATCTGCGCGATAGCGCTGATGTACAGCGGCTGGTGGATAGGCTGCCCGCGTTGGATGTGCTCGTCTGTACGCCCAGCATCAACGTGCGCAAACCAATGTTGGCCCTCACCGACGAGGAGTTTGACCGTGTCGTGAACCTGAACCTGCGCGGCACCTTCTTTATGCTGCGCGCGGCTGGGCGCCGGATGGCGGCCCAGGAACAGGGCAGCATCATCGTCATGTCCAGCATTCGCTCCCAGGTGATCGAGCCGGGCCAGGGTGTCTATGCTGCGACCAAAGCCGGCGTGATCCAGCTCGTGCGCACACTAGCGGCTGAACTGGGGCCGCAGGGCGTGCGGGTCAACGCCATTGCACCGGGCGTGGTTGACACGCCGCTGACCGCCCCGATCAAGGAGCAGCCGGCCTGGTACCAGGCGTACGCCGACAAGAGTGTGCTCAAGCGCTGGGCCAGGGTCGACGAGATTGTGGGAGCCGTGATCTATCTGGCTGCCGATGCCAGCTCGTACACGACAGGGGCGGTCCTCTTTGTGGATGGCGGTTGGACTGCAGCTGACGGGCGCTTCGCGCCGCCTCTCTAGGACGGCTGATACCGTGGGCTTAAAGGGAACTGTGTGGCGTAGTTGGGGTCAATGGGCTCGCCATAGGTCGGCGGCGGCGCGATGGACGCTGCAGTGGCGCCGCGCCAGCAGAGCGATGTCACTGCTGTAGCCACCGCCAATGACGGTGGCAACCGGAATGCCGCGGCCAAGGCACTGCTCCAGTACGTAACGGTCGCGGCGATGGAGCCCGCTGTCGGTGAGCGCCAGCTTGCCCAACAGGTCGTCCTTGTGTGGATCCACACCTGCATCGTAGAGCACGAGGTCTGGACGCAGCTGGTCCAATTGGTCGGGCAGATGGGCGGCCAATGTGCGCAGGTAGGCGTCGTCTTCCATGCCGACGGGCAGCGCTACGTCACAGTCGCTCTCCTGTTTGTGAAATGGGAAATTGGCCCCGCAGTGCATGGAGAAGGTGAAGATGGCAGGCTCATGGCGCAACAGGGCTGCCGTGCCATCGCCTTGGTGAACGTCCAGGTCCACGATCATGATTCGCCGCGTGCGCCCGGTGTGCTGCAGCCAGCGCGCAGCAACAGCCAGATCATTGAAAATGCAGTATCCGGAACCGTAATCATAGAAGGCATGGTGGGTGCCGCCAGCCGTGCTACAAGCGATCCCGTGGCGTAACGCGAGCTCGGCCGTGAGCATCGTGCTGGCCACCGCGACGCGGGTACGGTTGACCAGGGCTTCGCTCCACGGAAAGCCAATCCGGCGCATGGCCTTGGGTGACAGGGTCCCATCTAGATAGGCGCGCACGTAGTCCCGGGCGTGCACCAGGGTAAGGAGCTCTTCAGAGACCTGTTCGGGGCAGTGAAATTGGTCGAGCGTGGCGATGCCGTCCCGGATGAGTGCTGAATAGACTTGGCCGAACTTGGCCATGGGAAACCGGTGGCCGGGCGGTAGGGGCGCCACGTGATCGGGGTGATGGACAATTGGCACAGACATCGAAGGACGAAGGAAGGCGACTGCGCCTATTCTGGCTTGCCGGGCACAGCATGGCATTTCCGGCAACGGGCCTCGTAGCTCTCGCTGCCGCCGATCAGGATGATCGGGTCGTCATAGCGGGCGGGCTGGCCGTCGATCAGCCTTTGGGTGCGGCTGGCGGAAGCGCCGCAGATGACACAGATGGCGTGGAGCTTGTCGACGCGCTCGGCCATGGCCATCAACACCGGCATGGGGCCAAAGGGCTCGCCGCGAAAGTCCTGGTCAAGGCCCGCAGCGATGACACAGAGCCCGCGATCGGCCAGCTCGTCACAAATGCCGGCGATCTCAGCGTCGAAGAACTGGATTTCATCGATAGCGACGACTTGCGTCTGCGGGTCTAGGCGCTCAAGGATTTCGGCCGCGCAGTTTACGACCAGCGCGCCCTCGCGGACGACACCATTATGGGAGGCGACGCGCACCTGGCCGTAGCGGTCGTCAACGGCCGGCTTAAAGAGCTGTACCTTCTTGCGAGCAATCTCGGCGCGCCGTACCCGGCGCAGGAGTTCTTCCGTCTTGCCGCTGAACATAGAGCCACAAACAAGCTCCACCCAGCCGCCATTAGGTTGGTAGTGCATAGCCTCAATACCGTTGAATCGCTACCACAACATACAAGGGGACAAACGAAGGCGCGGGCGCAATCGGGTATTAGGATCTGCTAGTTCAGACCGTACCATCAGTGTGCCTTTGATTGCCTGTGTGGCTGCGTGGTTTCTCGAGTTGGCGTTCTGCTATTATACCAAAAGAAGGAGGGCAGAGATTACACTCCGCCCTCCTTCTTTCACATTCACAACGAATAAACTTACTGCTGGTCAACCTGACCATATTTGGAGTACACCTCAGCCGCGGCTGCGTCGGCGTCTCCGCCACGGGCGCGGGCTTTGCGTGCTGCCTCTTCGGCCTCACGGCGCACCTGCGCGGCCAGCTCGCGGCGGGCCGACTCAGACTGGCGGCGTTCCAGGCGCTTCATGAAGCGCTCTACCTGACCGGCCGTGTCGACAATGCGTTGCTCGCCTGTAAAGAACGGATGGCAGGTGCTGCACACGTCCGTGCGAATTTCAGGGACCGTGCTGCCAGTGAGCCAGGTCGCGCCGCAGGAACAGACGACGCGTGCGTTTGGATAGTACTTGGGATGGATCTCGGCCTTCATCTTCAATTCACCTTTTCGGGATGGACACTGACCTGTTTGCGGCCTTTGCTGGCCCACTCGAAGGTCACAAAACCGTCCGCCTTCGCAAACAGGGTGTCATCTTTGCCGATACCGACGTTGTCGCCCGGATAGATCCTGGTGCCGCGTTGGCGTACAAGGATGTTTCCGGCGCGTACAAATTGTCCGCCAAAGCGTTTTACACCCAGGCGCTGTGCATTTGAATCACGGCCATTACGGCTTGAACCGCCGCCTTTTTTATGTGCCATCTTTGCTCACTCCTTCACTGTTCGTGCAAACGCTTAGGCGTTGATGGACTCGATTTGCAGGCGGGTCAGATATTGGCGATGACCCCGGCGCACGCGAATGCGCTTCTTAGGCCGGTACCGGAAGACCAGGATCTTGTTGCCCCGGTATTGGCCGGTGATCTTGGCGGTGACGGCGGCACCTTCCACCAGGGGGGCGCCGACCTGAACTGTGTCACCGTTGGCCACCAACAACACGTCGTTGAGGGTGACGCTATCGCCAACTGCGCCGCCCAGTTTCTCCACCTCGACCACATCGCCGGGGGCAACTCGATACTGTTTGCCGCCCGTTCGAATCACTGCGTACATACGTTACTTCCTTTCCTTTGCCGCGTTCGGCAGGCTTGCTTACCGAAACTTTCGGAGCGGCTCTGCGCCCTGAAAGGCGAGGACACAGATCCTATCCAAACTCGTGAACTGTAGACGCCCGGAGGCGTGTAGGCCTAAGAACCCACGAACAACTATTATACGGGCTTCTAGACCGCTGCGTCAAACTGGGAGCAGGCAAAAACGCCAACAGCTCTGCACACCCCTGCGCGCGTGGCGCCTGAGCCTGTCCGCCGCAAGCCGGTCTCTGGATCACAGAATAGGCAAGGGTAGGATAGGGTGTGTTATAGTTTACCTGCTTAAGGGCAATGGGGAAGGTATGTCTCCCAGATGGCCGTCCTGCTCTCCGCTCCAGACGCGACTGTGTGCAGGTTCAGATGCGCTCGTGATTGGTTGGCCACAGAATTTGTACGGGCCTATGATTTGTACGGGCCTATGAAGAGTGCTCTGAGCAACTACGGGTAGAGAAGCGCGGATCTGCCCTGCTCCTTCAGGTGGTTGTGCACCATGTAGCAAGGGTGAAAGCAGCTGTGGCGGCTCCGTATTACCTTACCGGGTGTTCCTCATAAACAGGGTGGATGAAACTATGAAACGATGGATCGCATTTCTACTGGTGATCGCCGTAGTGGCCGGAGGTGGCTATGCGGCCTATGCGTTGGGTTATCTACCGGCC
>JACFMY010000399.1:1389-5751 GCA_019455155.1 Caldilineaceae bacterium | reverse complement strand
CTATGCAGCCGCCATGCGCCGCAGCACTGTCTGTAGAATACCGCCGTTCTTGTAGTACTCGACCTCGACCGGCGTGTCGATGCGACTCATGACCGTAAACTCTACCACAGTCCCGTCATCTTTGGTGGCCCGGACGGTGTAGTTCTGGCGCGGCTCCATGTTATCGCTCAAGCCGATAAGGTCGAAGATCTCGTAACCGGTTAGCCCCAGGCTCTTGACACTTTCACCTGGCATGAACTGCAGAGGCAACACACCCATACCGACCAGGTTGCTGCGATGGATCCGCTCGAAACTTTCAGCGATCACCGCGCGCACGCCCTGCAACTGCACACCCTTGGCTGCCCAATCGCGGCTGGACCCTGTACCGTATTCTTTGCCGGCCAGCACAATCAGCGGTGTATGATTCTGCAGATATTTCTCCGCGGCATCCCAGATGGGCATTACCTCCTGATCAGGGATGTAGCAGGTGACGCCACCCTCGACACCGGAGAGCATTTGATTCTTGATCCGGATATTGGCATAGGTGCCCCGCATCATGACCTCGTGGTTGCCGCGCCGGCTGCCATAGCTGTTCCAATCACCGCGCGGCACACCATGCGCCTCAAGATATTTGGCTGCCGGGCTGCCAGGGGCGATGCTGCCCGCCGGGCTGATATGGTCGGTAGTCGTGCTGTCGGACATGACGGCCAGGCACCGCGCGCGGCGAATCTCCTCTACCGGCGGGACTTCCCTGGTGATGTGGAAGAAGGGCGGCTCCTTGATGTAGGTGCTGGCTTCATCCCAGGCAAAGAGATCGCCGCCCGCCACCTTGACCGCGTTGAATTCAGGATTACCGTCGAAGACGTTTGCGTACTGTTCACGGAACATCTCGGGCTTGAGCGCGCGCCGGATCGTGTTACGAATCTCTTCCTGGCTTGGCCAAATGTCACGCAGGAAGACCGGGTTGCCATTCGGATCGTAGCCTAGCGGCTCATTTTCCATGTCAATGTTGACGGTGCCGGCAATGGCAAAGGCAACCACCAGCGGTGGCGATGCCAGGAAGTTTGCGCGCACGTCGGGGCTGATACGGCCCTCGAAGTTGCGATTGCCAGAAAGCACGGCTGCAGCAACCAGGTCGCCTTGCTTGATTCCCTTGCTGATGGGCTCAGGCAGAGGGCCGCTGTTGCCGATACAGGTCGTGCAGCCGTAACCGACCGTATGGAAGTTCAGCGCTTCCAGATAGGGCGTTAGGCCGGCCTCATCCAGGTAGCGTGTGACGACCTTAGAACCCGGAGCCATACTGGTCTTAACCCACGGCTTGACATCCAGGCCACGTTCAACCGCTTTCTTCGCCAGCAGACCAGCGCCGACCATGACACTGGGATTGCTCGTGTTGGTGCAGGAGGTAATGGCGGCGATGACTACGCTGCCATGCTTCAGCTCAAACTCACGGCCCGCAAACTTTACCGGCACTTCCGTGCCGACTGTCTTTGCATCCAGGCCAAAACCGCGCGGCCCCACCGGCGCAGTCAACGCACTGTTCCACATCTGCTTGATAGCACTCAATTCGACGCGATCCTGAGGACGCTTGGGACCGGCCAGGCTCGGGCGAACCGTGCTCATGTCCAGCTCGAGCGTATCACTGAATACTGGGTCAGGCGTGTCGTCGGTGCGGAACAGCCCCTGCTCTTTGCAATAGCGTTCGACCAGCTCTACGAGATCCTCGCTGCGTCCCGTGCCCACAAGATAACGCAGTGTCTCTTCATCGACCGGGAAAAAGCCCATTGTCGCACCATACTCGGGCGCCATATTGGCAATTGTGGCGCGGTCGGCCAGACTCAGCTTGCTGAGACCGGGGCCATAGAATTCGACGAACTTATCCACCACCCCTTTTTGGCGCAACATCTCAGTCACACGCAAGACCAGGTCGGTGGCAGTCGCCCCTTCCGGCAATGCGCCAGTCAACTTGAAGCCCACAACCTGAGGCATCAGCATAAAGATCGGCTGGCCCAACATAACGGCCTCGGCCTCGATGCCGCCAACGCCCCAGCCCAGGACGCCCAGACCGTTGATCATTGTCGTATGGCTGTCTGTGCCGACCAGAGAATCGGGGTAGGCCACAGGCACGCCATCGCCGTTAGTGCTGCGCAGCTGCACCACCTTCGCCAGATACTCCAGATTCACCTGGTGAACAATGCCGGTAGCAGGCGGTACAACACGGAAATTGTCAAAGGCACTCTGCCCCCATTTGAGAAATTCGTAACGCTCACGATTGCGCTCGAATTCCCGTTCCGCATTGTAGAAAAGAGCCAATACGCTGCCGAATTGATCCACCTGCACCGAGTGGTCAATCACAAGATCGACTGGCACGTCAGGGTTGACCCGCCTGGGGTCGCCACCCAAACGCGCCATGGCGTTGCGCAAGGCTGCCAGATCTACCACACTGGGTACGCCGGTGAAATCCTGCAACACCACACGCGCCGGCTTGAAGGGAATCTCCACCTTGCCTGCCGTGTCCGGGCCCCAGCTCGCGATCGTTTCGATTGCTTCACGCGTGATCTCAAAACCATCGGCCTGGCGCAGGGCGGCTTCCAACAACACACGAATAGAAAACGGCAGACGGCTAATGTTGGCAACGCCTTGCTGTTCCAGCGCTGAGAGGCGGTAGATGACCGCTTTGCCGCTGCCGGTATCAAAGGTGTCTTTGGCTCCGAAATAATCTTGTAAAGCCATAACAGGAGATCCTTTCGCTACACATCATCCATGTAATCAGATACGAGGAGCCCCAATGGAAGCATTGGTGCAGAATGCCGCCTCTGGACGGCACGGCTTTGCTGCGCCCATCATACCAAGGATCTGAACGAACACCATAAAAATAGGACGAAAAGTGAAATTTAACCGTTATACATAAGTGATTGGTGCGCGCGTCAATTGGCGTACTCTATTCGTCTCTAACCCTCTGACACACCAAATGTTGTAACGTATCCGTCATTTGCCGCAAACCGGCTTACGGCGATTATGAGGCATACAGGGCAAAAAATATACATTTCCTGGATATCCTGAAAGGAAGTTGAAAGAAATCGCTACGTCAGACAAAGGTATGATGGGGACGAAGCCGTTGTGTCTGGCCTCGCAAGGCTTCGATCTCAGAAAAAGCTTAGGAATCATGTGATGTATTTAGGCCAGAAGGGACAACAAAGACCATGTTGAACCGAGCGCTGTCTACCCTGGTCGCTCCCGGACGCTTCATTTCGGCTGTGCTGCTGGCAGGATTGCTTGCGGCGCTGGCCGCAGCCTCGCTTCAGGCGGCGTCTCCGCCTTATCCTACCTACGCGGCTGCTGTGGTCGACGGCGCATATGACGAGTGGGATCTAAGCCACGATCTGTTTGCTGAAATGTACCGGGCGGGTAATCCTTCCAAGCCCGTCGAATCCTATTTCTACCTCCGTTATGACTGTACAACACAGACTGCCTACGCGCTAGTGCTCGCTAAGCCGGGTCTAGAAGTCTTGATGCAGCCCGCGGACGCCTTTGTGAAACTGGGCAACAGCACGAAGTTGGTCGACGGCACCTATCCAAACTTCGCCTGGGTTCAGCCTGATCACACTACGGGCCGTGCATTGGGATGGGAGGCATCGTTTTCCCTGACGCCTGGCAGCTACAACAATCTGAATATCCATACACAGGTACTCGATCAGGAACCGCAGACCTCGGCTGTGGAAGACCGCGCCATTCCATTGGTTATTGAATGCCCGACGCCTGGCAGCCTCCAGGTCACCAAGCGCGTGGAGTGGAACGGCTACCCGGTTGATAGCGGCCAGCAGTTCGAGATCTGCATCACCGGTCCTTCCTTCCCGGCCGGCGACTGCCAGCTGGCGGGGGCCAATGGCGCCGTCCTCACCTGGGACAACCTCATACCCGGCGAATATGCCGTGGCCGAGACCGATCCCGGCACGCTCTGGACCGTCCAGGTTACGGGTGCACCGGCCAAGGTGGTGGCCGGCAGCCAGGCTACAGCCACGGTCACCAACCGCCATGATGCCTATGCCGGTCTCACCATCGGCGAGGTCTGCTCCGACAATCCCAGCCACACCCGCCACTGGATCGTCAACAACCCCAACCCCTACCCGGTCACCTTCTCGTGGCTCGTGGAGGGCACCAGCCAGTCCGGCAGCGACACCATCCCTGCCAACAGCTCCACCAAGCTGACCACGCAGAGCGAAGGCGCCAACACCCTGGTCGTCGCTGTCAACGACGTCCAGCAGGACAGGCTGGTCAGCAGCGGTGAGCAGTGCACCGGCAGTCTCCAGGTTACCAAGCACGTTGACTGGAACGGCTACCCGGTTGATAGCGGCCAGCAGTTCGAGATCTGCATCACCGGTC
>JACFMY010000399.1:0-1289 GCA_019455155.1 Caldilineaceae bacterium | reverse complement strand
CAACCTCATACCCGGCGAATATGCCGTGGCCGAGACCGATCCCGGCACGCTCTGGGAGGTCGAGGGCAACGATGTCACGGTCACTGTTGCCGGCGGCTCCCAGGCCGAACACACGATTACGAATCGGATTGTCCAGATCGGTGGCGAGACGCCCGAGCCTGGGCGCCTGACGGTAATCAAGGTCGTAGACTGGAACGAAGTGACGCAGGATCCGCAGCAGACATTTATCATCTGCATCAAGGGCCCATCATTCAGTGGTTCCGAGCCTGAGGCATGCCATCAATTCGGCCCTGGCGGCGGTTCCTTCACGTGGACTGGTCTCGCTCCGGGCAACTACACAGTGAACGAGACCGGCATAGACACGGTCTTATGGAATGTTCAAGGCAACGGCATCACAGTGTTCGTGCCCGAAGCAGGCGAAGGTACAGCCACGATCACGAATATTGCCATCAAGATCCGTGGCGATGCGCCGCCCACCAATTTGGAGCCCGGCAAAGAACCAGTCATTGCGACGAATAATCTTTTCCTACCTGTAGTCGTCAGCCAGTAAGCAGCGTACATCGTACAGGCCAGCAAACAAGGCTTGATTGCTGGCCTGCATAGCGATCGGACTCTCGTGCACCCTTCCTGCAGCTTGGTCCTGCACAGCGGTGCGAACGATACTCGGCGTAGCGTGCCAGCGGCGAGGTTTGCCTCGTCGTGCATGCTGTCATTCGTCAGCGCAGTCGGCGAATTGTAGGCACCTCGTCCGCATTGAAGCGTGTCAATACGGTTGCATTATTTTCCTGAAATATATATAACTAGTTAGCCAGAATACGCCCCTTGGTTGTCAGCAAACTGTAAGCCTGTCTAGAAATCACTTGCCGTAACATGTGGGCTGGCAGCTCCATGACACCTGTATGGAATCCACAGCCTATTTCAGAAGTCTTCCATGAAGGATCATGTGGTGGGCTGGCCTGCCCGACCAATCAACTACCTTCTACCCACGCGAATAGTATGCGAATGAACCAATATCACGCAGGCATAGGCGTATCAGCGATTTGTTTGTGGATGAATACAAATGACAGGGGAGGATTTTGATGTCCAATGCCATAGACACCATAGATCGATCAGTACGCAATTGGCATCGTGCTGGTGCACTGGTGGCCGGTTTGGCGGCGATTGTTATGATGTTGCTCTTCACCCAAACCGCGTCCGCAGCCGTTCGAGTTTTGGAAGATGGTGGACCAACCGGCACCACTGCAACGACAGGCGCGAGCCAGCCATCGGAGAATCAGGCGAGCCGCAGT
>JACFMY010000398.1 GCA_019455155.1 Caldilineaceae bacterium | reverse complement strand
GGACGTTGCTGCCTGGCTTCTTTACCAAAGAACAGGGCCGCAAACCAGGCGCGCAATGAGAAGGTGTATTCGTCCTGTTCCTCCTCTTCGCGCAAAGGTGTATAGCTGTATAGCGCGCGGTCGCATTGGTACAGCCGGGCCATCTCAGCTTCAAAGATACGCTCGCCTTCATATGGAGACATCATACTGTACCTTCCTCTGTTTGATATTGCGTTCAATAGACAGGGAAGCGAGTGACAGGGCGAAGGAGGGACCAGGCTGATCGCGATTGTCGCAACTGGCAATAGCAATCGACCCACTCTACTGATCCAACTCCTTCGCCCTATCACCCACTCATTGTGTCACCGAGTCCCTTGCGTAACGACTACCGCGCGCTTTGCGATATATAGATCTCCGATTCGCGCGAGGAGAATCTGAACCGGTTCCAGGTCACCTGCCCCTTGCTGTTGGGCGCAAACATGTCGCCCTTAATGTAGGGTTTCACCAGGGCGTTGAAGATGCCGTGATAGATGGGCACCAACGCCACATCCTCAATGAGGATCCGCTCTGCCTGCTGGTAGAGCTCGTTGCGTTTGGGCTCATCGTTCAGCACCTGCCCCGCTTCACACAGCAGGTTGTTGTACTCCTGGCTGTACCAGGTGTGCCGTCCCGGCATCTGGGAGAGGTCGGTGCCCGCCTGTTCACATCCACCCCAAACGCCCAGCAGGTTGCTGCCGTCCACGAAGTCGAACTCGTAGGGCACCAGGGCGAAGAGGAAGTTCCCCTCCTTGTTGCGTTTCTGGGCACGCAGCTGATCCATGAAGGATCCGTAGTCCTGGTTCTGAATCTGCACCGTGATTCCCAGATTCTCTTTCAACATGGCAGCAATGGCCTCAGCCGCGTTGGTGAGCGCAGGGAAGGCCTCGCGGGTGTAGAGTGTCAGGGCGGGGAAGCCTTCGCCGTTGGGATAACCGGCCTCCTCCAGCTGTTGTGCTGCCAGCTGGGGATCGATGTTGTGCACATCTTTCAAGCCCTCGACATTCTCGCCAGGGAAGCCCGGCGGGTTCATGGTGAAGGCGGCTACGGCCTGATATTGAAGCGGCCCATTGACGATCTTGTCCCGGTCAATGGCGTGGCTAAAGGCCTGGCGCACTTTCAGGTCGTCGAACGGTGGGTTCCAGGTGTCGAAGAAGAGATAGTAGGTGATGAAGTTGGGCCAGGAGATGAGCTCTTTTTTGAGCTCGGGGTTGGCCATAATCTCGGCCATGGCCGAAGGGGGCAGGTCGTTCTGATAGCCGCCGCCGATGGCGTCCAGCTCGCCGTTCTTATAGGCGGCAAAACGCACCTGCGGGTCTACAAATTCGTAGACCAACTTATCCACCAGCGGCGGAAATGGACCGGTGTACTTGTCGTTGGCCACAAAGACCATGCGCCTGCCCTTCTCGTAGCTCTCCAGCTTGAAAGGACCAGCAAAGACCCAGTTTTCTTCGTTGAGGGCCCAGGTGCCGTCATCCATGCGATCCTTGATCACATGTTTGGGCGCCACCCATACGTCGGCCATGATCTTGATCAGGAAAGGCACCGGGCGATCGGTCTCGATGGTGAAGGTATAGTCGTCCACCTTCTTGACGCCAAGCTCTTCCGGCGGCAGCTCGCCGTTCACCACCTGGCTCCAGTTCTTGACGCCCATCATGCTGTAGAACCACTCAAAGTCATAATCCAGCCGCGCGTAGCGCTGCAGCGTAAAGACGAAGTCATCCGCGGTCAAAGGCGTGCCGTCGCTCCAGACTTTGTCCTCGCGCAGCTTGAACGTCCAGACGAGACCGTCATCGGAGACTGACCAGCTCTCGCACACATTGGCTTCGGGCTCAAAGTCCTTGTTGGGCCGTACACACGAGTCGGCCCAGGCGAATACATCGCCGTCGTTTTCTTCGTACACCGACGCGTCCCAGGTCATATACTTCTGTTCGCTGGTCGGAATGCGCACCACCTGCTTGTCCAGGGACGCAGCATCCTCCGGCAACGTTACCCCCGCGCGATTCACCACCGGTCCGGCGGCCGGCGCCGCCGCTTCCCCGCCCGCGCCACTCTGAGCGCCAGTCGGTGCGGCGGCCGGCGCACCGCATGCAGCCAGTAGCGCGGCAATGAGCGCCACACTAAGGAATTGGAACCACCTATGTCGGACCATCATATTCCTCCTAAGGATTCCTATGGATAATGAGAGAGGTAACTGCTACAGACCCATTTGACACAATACCCGCAACTGAAACGAACGCCGATCTTTCCTCCTCCCGGTGACAGGTCGCGTCCCTCTGGACGCTGTACACGTTCGCGGCCGACTGCCTACTTTCCTTCGACTGCTTTGGGATCCAATGCATCGCGCAGCCCATCACCCACCAAAGTGAAGCCGAGCATGGTCAAAGCAATCATAAGGGCCGGAAAGAGGGCCAGATGCCAGAAGAAGGTGATGTTGGCAATGCCCTCACGGCCGATCATCTGTCCCCAACTCGGCGTGGGTGGGTTGATGCCGACGCCCAGAAAGCTCAAGGCCGCTTCGGCGAAGATGGCTCGAGGAATGCCCAGCGTTACCGAGACAATGATGGGCGCCAGCGCGTTGGGCAGCAGATGCGCAGTGATGATCCGCGGGGACTGTGCGCCGACGCTGCGCGATGCCTCGACAAACTCCTTTTCGCGCAGGGTGAGAAATTGGCCGCGGGTGAGCCGGCAGATCTCGATCCAACTCGTAATGGAGATGGCCAGCAGCACGTTCCAATAGCTGGCGCCCACGCGCAACATAATCAGAAACGCCAACAAGAGCACGGGCAGCGCCGACATGATATCCACGGCGCGCATGATTACGAAGTCGATCTTGCCTCCGCGCCAACCGGCCAGCGCACCCAGGGGGAGGCCAATTCCCAGCGCCAGGACCTGGGAGAGGATGGCGATGCTCAGCGAGATGCGCGCGCCGTGCACGATACGACTCCACTGGTCACGGCCGTTGAGATCCAATCCCATCCAATATTCACGGCTGGGAAAGGCGCCGGTCGGGCCCAGAAACGACTCCTCGTAGGTGTAATGGGCAATCAACGGCGCGGCCGGCCGGCCCATAAATGGGGCCACAAACCAGTCGTCAGCAAAGACTGCCAAGATGACCAGCACGGCGACGATAAATATTCCGACCGCCGACAGCTTGTTGCGCCAAAAACGACGCGCCGCATCGCGCCACAGGCTGCGTTTGCGAAAGGCTCGTTGTGCTGCCGGTTTGTCAAATGGTAGTTCTGCAGTCGCCATGTGTCTCTATGGGAACGCGTGAAAGGCAAACACTCTCATTTCAGCCGATCCGCACGCGCGGATCCAGGAACACATACAAGATATCGGTAATAAGATAGGTGATCGCGATGAGGACGGCCCACAGGATGACCAGGCCGATGATCATCGGGTAGTCCCGGTCAAAGGTACTGGTGACCCAGTAGCTGCCCAGTCCTGGAATGCGAAAGATGGATTCGATAAAGATGGAGCCAGTAATCAGGTCGGGGATGAGTGGGCCAAAGACCGTAACCATGGGGATCATGGCGTTGCGCATTACGTGGCGCGAGAGAACGGAGCGCTCACTCAGCCCTTTGGCGCGGGCTGTGCGCACATAGTCGGCGCGCAAGGCCTCCACCATCGCCGCGCGCGTGTAGCGCGCGATGGTGGCGATAGGGGCAAACGCGTACGCCAGAACCGGTAGGATCCAATACTGGGGCCCTTCCCAGCCGCCGGTAGGTGTCAATTTGAGCCATAGAGCGAAAGTGAGGATGAAGAGGATACCCCAGACAAAATGCGGCGTCACAAAGCCAAAGACCGACATCAACGTGGCCAAATAGTCGACCCACGTGTTCTGGCGGATCGCCGACAGAATGCCCAGCGGGACGCCAATGCCAAAGGCTACTGTCAAGGTCATCAGCCCCAAATGCAGGGTCGTTGGCCACGTCCGTGCAATGAGCCCCAACACTGATTCGTCCGGGTGCTTGAACGACATGCCAAAATCCAACCGTACCACCCCACCCAACCAGATGAGATACTGTTCCCACATGGGCTTGTCCAACCCGTAGCGCGCTTTCAGCGCGGCCAACTGCTGGTCGCTTAAGAGCTGTTGTCCATAGGCCCACGGGCCCCCAGGTACACCATGCATCAGCCAAAAGGTGATCATGGAGAGCACGAGCAAGACGAGAACCAGGCCGACCAGCCGTACAAAGATATAGCGTATCATTGTGGTTTATCGGTGCAACCCTGCCACGCGGTTGCCTACAAGTGCACGCAGGAAGCTGCCGGAAGATCGTGGGCGCCAGTTTTTGAATGGGTCTGAACTGGTAAGGTATCCTACACAACATACATGTAGCTGTCAACGACCGCGAAGGGCCATTGGTTGCTTCCCACCTTCCGCCCGCACGCGCATCCGCCATCCAAAAACGAAAGCGAGGAGCAGATGAACATTCTCGTCATTGGCAGCGGGCTTATGGGACCAGCTGCCGCGTACAACGCGCTCTCCGATCCCCAAGTATCACTAGTCACGCTACTGGACATGGACGAAGGCCAATTGGCAACGGCCGCGGCCAGACTGCACCAGCTGGTCACCAACGGCAAACGGCTGGAGACTGCGGCGCTGGACCTGAGTGACCAGACCGCGGTCGCCAACATCATGGCCCGTCACGACGCCATAGTTGCCGCACTGCCCAGCTCCGCCATCCCCATGGGAATCCGCGCGGCCGTCGCCGCCCGTACGCCCTGGATCGACTTGAGCTGGCCGCCGCCATCCGAGCTGCCAGAACTTGAAAAACTGGTTGTGGAAAACGGCGCGCTCGTGATTCCGGGCTGTGGCGTGGAGCCAGGCCTGACGGAAATCATGGCCCGCTATATTGCCGAGAAGCTCGATACCGTCGACGAGCTGCACATCAAGTGCGGCGGCATTCCTGCGCAACCCAGCGGCCCGTTGAGCTATAAGATTGTCTTTGGCGGGCGGCGGCTCCCCCTGCGCGAGGCTGACGCACGAATTGCCGAAAACGGCGGGCTGCGCACCGTTCCCCGTTACTCCGGCGTGGAGACCTTTACCGTAGAGGGTGTCGGCGAAGTCGAGGCGTGGCATGAGGGCTTCATGCCCTGGCTCCTTGAGCTGGATGTCCTAAAGGATCTCAAATTGGGTACCCAAAAGACCGTCCGCTGGCCCGGCTACGCGAGCAAGGTCTCGCTACTCAAGGAGATGGGTTTGCTGAGCCTGGAGCCACTGAGCGTTGATGGCGTCCAGGTAGCTCCGAAGGCCGTGCTCGACGCTGTCATGTATCCCCACGTGCAGATGGCCAGCGAAGATCGGGATATCACGATCCTGCGCGTTGAGGCACACGGCTGCAAGAAGGGACGGCCGCGACGCTATCGCGTCGATATGCTTGACCGGTATGATGAGGAGACGGGCTTTACCTCTATGGCGCGCGTGACCGCCTTTACTGGCGCCATCGTCGCGCGCATGGTGGCCCGGGGCGACTTGCGCGCGACGGGCTGGGTCACACCGGAAAAACTCATCACGGATGGTCTGTTTCAACAGCTGGTGGCAGCGCTCGCGGAGGCCGGCATCACCTTCACTCTAACCAAAGAGAAGTCGAAACCCCTCACTGGTTGAGAGACGTAACAGAGATTCAATGTGAACCCTCCGCACGGATAGCTGCCAGCAGGCCGGCCAGACGTGTGCGGTAATCTTCTCCCTCAAGGAGCGCCCGCCGGTGAGCGTCAATGGCCAAACGCTC
>JACFMY010000397.1 GCA_019455155.1 Caldilineaceae bacterium | reverse complement strand
TTTTCGACGGCCTCTCTGCCTACCCGCGCTGACTTTTTAGATTATCAACAACACGTACACGTAGGTCGTCGTGAACAGAGGGCATGTTCCATGGACACTCCCTGAAGTGTACCCGTCCCTCAAACGACCGTTTTCGTGATGGTACGGCCTCTCATCTTATTCTCTCTACGTCCAGGTGTGGCCTACGTTTCAAAACTGCGTCTCGTAATCAACGTCTCACCAGATGTCGCGGTGCCTGCGTTTCGATACACCGCTCGCATGGCCCTTTCAGAAAAGAAGCAGTAGAGTGGAGGGGTGATACTGGTCGGCTATGCGCGCGTCTCGACAGAGGAGCAGAATTTGAACCTGCAACGTGATGCGCTGGCACAGGTAGACTGTGCGCAAATTTCAGCGATGAGATGAGTGGCGCCAAGGTCGGTAGCGGTTTTTCTAGAAAGGCCACATCCGATCCCCTGAAGACGAACCTTAAACCTGGCCTTCGATAGGTCAGGGCTTCTCAAAAGTAACTCCACCTGCATCCTTCTATATGTAGCATTGAAATACTTATGGGCTACTATATATGATGCGTGCGGTGCGGGATTTGCCGACCGAGAACACTTGTGCTAGACTGGCGCTAATCAACATAGCGCTCTTGGTTTCTCTGGTGAAATGAGTTTCATTATCTGTTTGGTGAAGGTCTACAGACCGTGATCGACCGAGACGAGATCCTGAATCGGGCTCGAGACCTTTCGGTTCAGCCTTCCTACGTTCAGCGTGACTACGTCTTTGGATGGCTTCTGGCCGGCCTCTATTCGGCTAGCAGATTGGGCGAAGTGCTGGTTCTCAAAGGTGGCAACTGCTTCCGCAAAGCCTACTTCGAGCACGCACGCTATTCCCGCGACCTCGACTTTGCTGCAACGAGCGCTCTCACTGGCGACACGATTTCGGCGGAACTACTCCGCATTATTGACTTTGTCCAGGCTCACAGCGGGGTCCAATTTGACCGAGACCGAACGCGTGTCCAAAGTAAGCGGAGTATCGACTCATCCAAACAGGCTCAAGAGGCGCGGCTCTACTTTCGGGACTTCTTCGGTGCCGAAGGTGAGGTCATTGTCAGTGTCCAGATGGACGTGACTACTAACGAACGCATTTATCTACCCATTCAGACCCGCGACCTCATCCACCAATACTCTGACCAGTCAAAGGTTTGCGCCCAGGTGCGCTGTATCCAACTTGAAGAGATGCTGGCCAGCAAACTGAAGTGCCTGCTACAACGGCGCCATGCGGCTGATCTCTATGATTTCGTTAACGCTACGCTGCTCAATCCGTTTGCTACGCTCAACCAGAAGCAGTTGGTCGAGGCCTTTCTGAAGATGACGATCTTCAGTTCAGGGCCTGGCGTCGTGGTGGACTTGCTGACTGGCTTGCCCTTTTCAACTATCGAGGAGCTGTGGAAGAAATACCTGATGCTGCCTCGCGCCGCCGCCATCCCGTTTGTTCGGGCTGTCGAGCACTTCAAGTTCAGCACGACAACGCTCTTTGGTTCCCTACCCAGGGGGGACAGTGAGTTTGCCTTCTTTCCCTCACACGTCCGCAACCCGATCATGGACGCCGCCCAGAGCAAAACTCTACTCAAGATCGTCTATGAAGGCGCGGCGCGCGAGGTGGAGCCGTATTCCCTCCAGTACAAGACCCGTAAGGACGGGGTAGCCAGGGAATACCTCTACGTATATGATCGGACCGGTGGCCATTCTGGCCCAGGCGTGAAATCGCTCGTGCGGCACAATCTTCAGCAGATTGCCATAACGGACATCCGCTTTGAACCACGTTTTGAGGTTGAACTCAGCAAAGCCGGTGAGCCAGCAGCAGTGCCTTACTTTCCCGGACGCCGCAGGGTTCTGCGCGGACTACCCACCCTTCGGCAAGGCCTCCAGCGTAGGTCAGGCAAGTACAGGGTGCAGTGCCCGATCTGTGGCAAGTGGTTCACGCGCGCGACACCGACTACCCATCTCAACCCACACAAGGACCGCTATGGCAACCGGTGTGGGGGACGGTGGGGTCTACGGGGGTGACGCACGGCGGTGCACATGCTGTCACCAGTCAGTTTCTCATCCAGCACTAGGGGGATGGATGTTTGATCATCTGATGCGTGAGCTACGCAAATTGGAACAAGGCGTTTCTCTTCCGGTGTCGATCCCGCTGGACGAGCAGGGCTATTTGGACCGCCAGTGTCCGGCTGTGGAATGTCGCAGTCAGTTCAAAGTTCTTTTTAACGATTGGCGCGAGAAGGTGCAAGATGAGGTTGTCTACTGCGCTGTCTGCCGCCATGAGGCACCTGCTACCGAGTGGAACACATCCACACAGGCCGCATACATGGTATCCGTGACCGAAGCCTACGTTCAGCGCACCGTAGGGCGGGCGCTGCGACAGGATGCCACCCACTTCAATCGCCAAGCCAAGCCTGGATTTGTCTCTATTGCGCTTGACGTCAGGCCAGGTGCCCCGATAGCCATTGTCCCACTTGAGGCCGCGGACGCCATGCGACAGACATGGACGTGTGAGCGCTGTGGGTGCCACTACGCTGCCATTGGCGCGGCTTTCTTCTGTCCCGCTTGCGGATATAACTCAGCCATTGCCAGTTTCGACTACATGCTGACCCACGTCCGTGACCTCATCACCAACCTGCCAGCTTCGCGCACGGCTCTGCTCACCGCCTACGATGCGGATCTCGCCAGTGACACCATCCGGCTTATGCTAGAAAACAGCCTGGTACGGCTGGTGGGAAGCTTTCAGTGCTACAGCGAGGCGCTCTTTATGCAGGTGCCTAGCAGCAGCGGCTACAAGCGGCGCAAGAACATCTTTCAGAACTTGACAGAGGTTTCATCTCTTTGGCGAACGGCCGTCGGGTCCGGGTATGAGGCGCTGTTGCTATCTCAGGAATATGCCGACCTCAACCGTCTATTTCAACAGCGGCATTTGGTTGTTCATCGCGACGCCATTGTGGACCAGGAGTACCTCGATAAGAGTGGGGACCACACCTATTCGATTGGGCAGCGTCTGGTGGTAACAGAGGCGAGTGTTCTCCTGCTCACGGACCTGGTCGCGAAGCTTGGAACAGCGCTGCGTGGCCTGGTGTAGATGCGCTCCACCAAGATGATATGATGATCGAAATTTAGCTTCCGCAAGGACCCGCAGTGATCGTAGCTATGATACTGGTGGATCGGTCTCAAACTTGGAGTAGAAGCAGCAAACTCCTGAATTTGGTTTCCGCAGGGAATAGCATCTCAAAATTCTGCCGGATCGAGGGTCGTGCTAGGAGACCGAACTGAGTTGGACATATGCCAAACGAAGGTTTTGGTCTTCCGTAACGTACTCATACATCACGCACACAGGCGATCAAGTTCAGCATGCCCAAGGCGAATTCAATCTTTGACATCACTGGGTCACATATCAGCCAACTAAATGATACTGACCTGCGTACGCTTGTTGCGCTCCTATGCGAGGCAGAGCTATGTCGTGCCGGATTGTCGGTATCAGCGGTTACTGCGGGTGGCGATCAAAACGCAACTGATGGCGGCATTGATGTTCGCGTCGACCTCCCCCCTGCTACACCTATAAATGGATTTATGCCACGACCCGCTACGGGCTATCAAGTGAAAGCCCAAGATATGCCGCGCAGTGAAATCCTTAAAGAGATGCACTCGCATGGCATTGTGCGACCATCAATTCAGGAGTTGGCCTCTCTCGCTGGCGCATACATCATTGTCAGCTCTATTGGCTCAACTGCCGACAGTGCGCTACGACGGCGGCGTAAGGCCATGCAAGATGCTGTGTCGTCTTTGCCAAATGCCGCGAATTTAACAATCGACTTCTATGATCGAGAGCGACTAGCCTCGTGGGTACGTCAACATCCAGGACTAGTAGTCTGGGTTCGTGAGCAGATCGGACAGCCGATCACTGGTTGGCGTCCCTATGCAAATTGGACGTCTTCGAATGAGGGAACCGAGGGTGAGTATCTGCTAGATGGGAAGACCCGCTTGCATGACTGGCGCTCGCTGCAGGATGGTCCGCTTACCATCATCGAGGGAATCCGACGAATCCGCGCAGTATTGGCACAACCGCAAGGGATAGTGCGACTCGTTGGGCTGTCGGGAACCGGAAAAACGCGATTAGTGCAAGCCCTATTTGACCCACGGGTTGGGGAAGGCGCGCTCGACCAAAAGCTTGCGATTTACACTGACCCCGATCCTCAGCCGGAACCGTCCCCAAGAGACTTGCTGCGACGACTTGTCCAAGACCGGCAGCGCGCCATAGTGGTTATCGATAACTGCCTGCCGGAGACCCATCGGACGCTTGCCACCATCTGTACCGAACCAGCAAGCAACGTGAGTCTCATCACCGTAGAATTCGATGTCGGCGAGGATGAACCAGAAGGGACTGAGGTTTTCCGCCTCGATCCCGCATCTGATGATGTTATTGAACAACTCCTGGAGCACCGCGCGCCTCATGTATCGCAAGCGGACCGTCAGCGTATTGCTGAGTTTTCTGGCGGTAATTCGCGAATGGCTCTTGCTCTGGCACAGACGGTTCGACGGCGTGATAGTACTGCAAGACTGACGGATAATGATCTTTTCAGGCGCCTATTCTACCAGCGCAATTCTCTCGACGATGGCCTCATGCGTGCTGCAGAGGCCTGCGCGCTTGTCTACTCGTTCGATGGTACAACTACCGAAGGGGAGACAGCGGAACTCGCCCTGCTGGCTGACTTGGTGTCGATGACGGTTGATGAGCTATACCGGTATATCACTGTGCTTTACGCTAGGGCATTGATTCAGCGCCGCGGACAATGGCGAGCGGTGCTACCACAAGCATTAGCAATCCGACTCGCCCATCAGGGGTTGGAACGGATTCCGCCAACCAGAATCAAGTCAATCTTTATGGAACAGGCAGAAGCACGGCTCCTGCAATCTTTTGCTCATCGCCTCGGATACCTTCACGACAGCGAGCCGGCGCGGGAGATTGTGCGAGGCTGGTTGGCGCCAGGCGGTTTGCTCTACAAGGTCGTGCAGCTCTCTCCTCTAGGAATCTCCATGTTTCAAGATGTGACGCCAGTAGACCCGGCGGCAGCTCTGGCTACTATCGAGCGCGCAGCTTACGGCCCTCATAGCGACAGCCTGTTCGACATTAGCAATGGAAGAAACGACACGTGGATCACGATGCTAGGGTCTATTGCATACGATGCAGAACTATTCCCGCGGGCCGTGGCGCTACTGGCGCGCTTCGCGATGGCCGAAAACCAAGACTACAACAACAGTTTTGCACACAACGCGTTCAAACAACTCTTCTTCATTCATTTGTCCGGAACGCATGCTTCGATCGAGCAACGCTTACAGGCGCTTGAGCCTTTGATTAACAGCAAAGACTCAGCCGGGCATACGTTGGCCCTAGAAGCTCTAGATGCGATGCTGGAGGCCTGGCATTTCACGGGGCGTAGTCCCGCCTTCGGCGCCAGGCCACGTGACTATGGATGGTGGCCAGCTTCCAGAACCGACGTTATCACCTGGTACGCCACCACTATTAACCGTGTTCAAAGCCTGGCCCTTTCCGGTGGACCACTTGCCGCCAGTGCGCGTACATTCCTCGCCAAACGCTTCCGCGGACTATGGAATAAGGCAGGCATCCCTGACCGACTCGAAGCAATGGCTCATGCGCTGGCGGAACAGGGCTTTTGGCGCGACGGATGGGTCGCGGTCAAAACAACGATTCGGTATGACAGTAAGC
>JACFMY010000396.1 GCA_019455155.1 Caldilineaceae bacterium | reverse complement strand
ACGATCCGTACAACATCTTCTACAGCAGCGGCACGACAGGGCTGCCAAAGGGAATCGTCCACACCCACTATGTGCGCATGATGTATTGCACGCTCTTTGCCAGTGCCTGGCGTATGACGCCGGAGAGCGTGGTCTGCCACGCAGGCTCCATTATCTTCAATGGCTCCATGCTCACGCTCATGCCATGGATGTATCTGGGCTGCAAGTATGTGCTCGCGCATCACTTCGATGCCGAAGAGCTGATTAAGACCATCGCGCGCGAGAAGGTGACACACATTTATATGGTGCCGGCGCAGATCGTGGCCCTGCTCCACTCGCCCAACTTCAACGAAGAGAACTGTGGCTCCCTGGAGACGTTGGGATCGGTAGGCGCGCCGCTGCTCAAAGAGCACAAGGAAGAGCTCATGCGCCGGCTGCCGGGCCGTTTCTACGAGCTCTACGGGTTGACGGAAGGCTTCATGACGATCCTGGACAAATATGACGCGCCTCGCAAGCTGCTCTCCGTAGGCGTAGCCCCGCCGTTCCAGGAAGTCCGCGTCGTGGACGAGCTGGGGTGTGACCTGCCGCCCGGCAAGGTGGGTGAAATCATCGGCCGCAGCCCCTTGCTGATGCCCGGCTACTACAAACGCCCGGACCTGACCGCGCAGACCATTCGCGATGGCTGGCTGTATAGCGGCGATCTCGGCTACATCGACGAAGACGGCTTTCTCTTCCTGGTAGACCGGCAGAAAGACATGATCATCTCCGGCGGCGTCAATGTGTACCCCCGCGACATCGAGGAGATCATTGTACGCCACCCTGCGGTGCGCGAGGTCGCCGTCTTTGGTGTACCTGACGAGAAGTGGGGCGAAACGCCCGTCGCCCATGTCATTCTGGACAAGGCGGACGCCATCACAGCCGAGGAGTTGTGTGCATGGACCAACCAACGCGTCGAAGCGCGCTTCCAGCGGGTCAGCAAGGTGGTCATCGTGGAGGACTTTCCGCGCAGCGCGGCAGGCAAAACGCTGAAACGCATCATGCGCGATGGGTATCTGAAAGAGGGTTGAGATGAGCGGCATCGATCAATTCATCTTCGCCAACGGCATCAAGCTGCACTACATAGAGCATGGCGGCAATGAGCCGGCAATTGTGCTCATGCCAGGGCTGACCGCGAACGCCAACAGCTTTGACAGCGTCGCGGAGAGGTTGAGCCCCGAGCATCGTGTGCTGGCGCTGGATCTGCGGGGCCGGGGCCTCAGCGAACAGCCGGAGAGTGGCTATTCCATGGCCGACCACGCGGCCGATGTGATCGGGCTGCTGGACGTATTGGGGCTCGACCGGGTTGTGCTGGGTGGCCATTCCTTTGGCGGCTTGCTCACCATCTATATGGCCGCGACCTATCCAGATCGTGTGGCCAAAGCCGTCATCCTCGATGCCGGGGAGATGCATCCCAACGTCTTTGAGATCATTGGGCCTGCAGTAGCCCGTCTGGGTAAAGTCTATCCCTCCTGGCAGACCTACATCGAAGCTGCCAGGCAACAGCCCGCCTACGACGGCTGGTGGGACACGGCCATCGAGTCCTATTTCCGGGCCGATGTGATGTTGTTGGACGACGGCCAGGTCACGCCCCGCAGCCGGCCGGAAACCATTGCGGCCGCGTCGGAAGGTGTGCGGGCAGAGAATTGGGAGGAGCTGATGGCCGCGGTTACCCAGCCCACGTTGCTCATCAACGCGCCCGGTCCCTACGGGCCGCCAGGCGCGCCCGCGGTCCAACCCGAGGAAGCTGGCCGCCGGACAGTGACCCTGTTCCGGGATGGCCAGTACGTCAAGGTACCCGGCAACCATATGACCATGCTCTACGGCGAGGGCGCACGCGCCATCGCCCAGGCTGTACTCACCTTTATCGATCATGACTGAGCTATCCAGCCACGCAGCCGCCCAGCCGCAGGGGCGATCGGAGCGGTTCCGCGCTCGTGGTCGCCTGTGACGTGTTGGGCCGCGGTGGCGCCTGCAGCGCAACCAGTTCACCACCCGTTATTTCTAAGGAGAAGGCAATGAAACGCACACAACTGATCTTGTCTGTTTTGCTCGTATTTGGGCTGTTGCTGGCCGCGTGCGCGCCTGAGGCGCCGCCGGCAGCCACCGAAGCGCCCGCTGCGGCTACGGAGGCTGTGACGGAGGCCGCGACCGAAGCGGCCGCCGAGGCCACCGAGGCGGCTACCGAAGCCGCGGCTGAAGCGCCAGCAGAAGGCGCGGCCGGCGCGCTGGCCTGCGCCGAGCCGGTCAAAGTGGGTCTCATCACCGATCTGACCGGCGCGCTGGCCATCTATGGCACGATGATGGAGCGCGGCTTTAGCCTGGGCATGGAGTACGCCGCCGGTGCGCCAGCCGATGCGGACGGCGTCTACACGGTGGACGGCTGCCCCATCCAGGTGCTGGTCCGCGACGACAAGGGCAGCGCCGAGACCACGGCCACCCTGGCGCGCGAGCTCATCGAGGTGGACGGCGTGAAGCTGCTCGTGGGCACAGTCAGCTCCGGCAGCACAGCTACCCTCCAGGAGATTGCCCGCGACAACCAGGTGCCCCTCATCGTCGGCCCGGCCGCGGCCAATGACATTACGGGCGTCAACTTCAACGAGTATACGTTCCGGGTCAGCCGTGAGAACTACCAGGACTACATCAACCTCTGCCAATATCTGACGACACAGTACAGCACCTTTGTGCAGATTGCGCCGGACTACAGCTTTGGCTACGGCGGCGCGCAGTCGGCCCGTGATGCCTGTACCTTCTATGGCGGCCAGTTCGTAACCGACGATATCTTTGCGCCGCTGGACACCACTGAGTTCACGCCCTACATGGAGCAGATCCTCGACTCGGGCGCCGAGGCGTGGATCGTGACCTGGGCCGGCGGTGGCTTCATTCCCATGCTGCAGTCGGCCAAGGAGACGGGCGTGCTCGACGAGATGGGGCTCGGTGCGGCCTTTATCGACAACAAGACCATGCCTGCTGTCTTCTCCAATGTCGTGGGCAGCACAAGCGGCATCTTCTACCACTATACGTTGCCGCAGAATGCCCTGAACGACTGGCTGGTGGAGCAGACGACCAGCCGTTTCGATACCCCGCCCGATCTCTTTGACGCTGACGGCATGAACGCCGCGCTGGCGGTGGTCAATGCCCTGCGCAAGAGCGGCGGCGACGCGAGCGCGGCTGCCTTGCTGGCGGCCCTGGAGGGCCTGGAGTTCGAAGGCCCCAAGGGCACGATCTACTTCCGCCCTGAGGACCATGTCGCGATCCAGGACATGTATGTCGTCACACTCACCAACCTGGACGATCCCGAGTTCAAGTTCTTCGATCTCGTGTCCACCAACCGCCCTGAGCCGCCCTGCCTCCTGCCTGAAGGACTGCAGGATCGCTGCGGGGACCTGCCCGTGGGTAGCCTGGGTGGGTAGACAGCACGCCGGCGACGCGTGAGCCACAGCGGGACGAGGGCACGAGCATCCTCCCCTCTCCTCGTCCCGCCCATTCCTTGCGCCGGCACTTTTCTTGCACGGATGGTACCTGCCAATGTCTGAGATCATCTTCGAAACCCGTAACGTCTACAAAGCCTTTGGCCGGCTGCTGGCTGTGAACGGGGTCACCATGCAGGTGCGCGCCAACACTTTCCACTCCATCATCGGCCCCAACGGCGCGGGCAAGACGACCTTCTTCAACCTGCTCAGCGGGACGCTGAAACCCACTGGCGGCCAGATCTTCTTCAAGGGCAGGGACGTGACCCATCTGCCGGTGCACCGTACTGCCCATCTCGGCATTGGCCGGTCCTTTCAGATCACGAATATCTTTCCCAATCTGACCGTCTTTGAGAACGTGCGTCTGGCCGCGCAGGCGCTGGGCCGGGACAACTTCCGCTTCTTCAATCACAGCCGTCATTTCCAGCGCTATGAAGAGCGCGCGTGGAGCGTGCTGGAGCAGGTGGGGCTGGCGGCCCGGGCCCTCTCCCCCGCCCGCACTCTACCCCACGGTGACCAGCGCAAGCTGGAGCTGGGCATGCTCCTGGCGCCAGATCCCGACGTCCTGCTCCTGGACGAGCCGACCGCGGGCATGGCCAGCGAGCAGGTGCCCGAGTTGCTGGCCTTGATCGAACAGGTGCAGGCCGCCGGCAACAAGACGGTTATGTTGGTCGAGCACAACATGAATGTCGTCATGAGCGTCTCAGACCGTATCACCGTGATGCACCAGGGCGCAGTGCTGGCCGAAGGGGCCCCCAGCGAAATCGCTGCCAACGAGACTGTCCAGCGCGCCTATCTTGGAGAGCTGTACGGAGACCTGCAGGGCGCGCGCGGGCCGCGCGGCTCGCGCTGAGTGGGCCGGCGCACCGTTGCTGGATCTGATGCGAAGGCAATGTGGGAGCTGTGGTGGTTCCCGCGTTGAGTTCTACCTGGTCGTGTACAACTATGACACCGATTCTTACTGTAGATGCCATTCACACCTTCATCGGCCAGTTTCATATCCTGGAGGGCGTTTCGCTGGAAGTGCCGGCAGGCAGCATTGTGGCCCTGTTGGGGCGGAACGGCGCCGGGAAAACGACGACGCTGAAATCCATCCTGGGGTTGACCCCGCCGCGGCAGGGCGCCATCGTCTTCGACGGCGTCGAAATCCAGGGGCGACCCAGCTACGAGATCGCGGCCATGGGGATCGGCTTTGTGCCCGAGCACCGCGCGATCTTCCGCGATCTGTCGGTCCTGGAGAACCTCAAGCTGGCCGAGCGCAACAAGGGGGACCTGGCGCGCAAGGAGCAGTTTATCTTTGAGCTATTCCCGGATCTCAAGCGCCTTATCAAGCTGCCGGGCACCAACCTATCCGGCGGGCAGCAACAGATGCTGGCCGTGGCCCGCGCCCTGGTGCCCGACAACCGCCTGCTGCTCATTGACGAGCCCAGCGAGGGGCTGGCGCCCGTCATCATCGAGGCCATGATGGAGGCCATCCGTCTCCTGTCGGCTGAAAGCACGGTTCTCCTGGTCGAGCAGAATTTCCTGGTCGCCAGCAGGCTGGCCGAGTCGTACGTCATTGTCGACGAGGGCCGGTCCGTGCGCAGCGGCAAGATGGCGGACCTGGTGGAGGATCAGGAGACAATCGGAAGATATTTGGGGGCGATGTAACGATGAGCTCATTCCTGCAATCCAACCTGCTCCGCATCGCGGTCTTGGGCGTGCTGGCGATCTTGCTCCTGTTGACCGCACCGAGCATGGGGTTGAGTGACTGGATCGTAACCATGCTGCGCGGGCTCTCCGTGGGCGCGGTGATCTTCCTGGTGGCGGCGGGCTTCTCCATTATCCTGGGCTTGATGGACGTGCTGAACCTGGCCCAGGGCACCCTCTTCATGATCGGCGCCTATGTGGGCTGGAGCGCCTATATCCGGCCCGATACCGTGGTGGATCTGGCCCCGCCCGTGGCCTTTGTGGCCGCGGGGCTGGCCCTGTTGCCGCTTTTGCAGAGCACGATTGGCCGCCGCCGGCTGCCCGCCCCACGGCTATGGCCGTGGATTGGGCTGCTTGCCGCGCTGGCGATCTTCATGGTGGCCTGGCAGCGTGTGCCGCTGGCCATCTGGAGTGTCACCGACTACCAGCAGAGTCCCATTGTGTGGTCACAGGCTTTCGAAGGCGGCGCGCTGGCTGGCCAGCTTGTCCCGGCTACGGGCGCCGGCGCGCTGACCTGGCTGGCTTACGCTGGGCTCTTCGTGAGCGGGTTGCTGTTGGGCGTCGCCGTCGTAGGTTTTGGCCAGCTGGCCGC
>JACFMY010000395.1 GCA_019455155.1 Caldilineaceae bacterium | reverse complement strand
GACGGCTATTGGGTGCCCCGGCGCAATATCATTGTCCAACATGAGATGCGGGGCGGCGGTTTCTATCCCGACTACCAGCTGCGCCTTATGCGTCGTGCCCGCGCCCGGTACGATCTGGAGCGGGAGGTGCATGAGATTGTGGCGATCGATGGTCCCGAAGGGTATCTTGCCCAACCCCTGATCCACTACAACTATCTCACCTGGCAGCAGTTTCACGACAAGCAGCAGGTCTATGCTCGCTACGAGGCGCGCATATTGGCCGCGCGAGGCATCCGGCCGCGGCCACACAATTTCGTACTGCAGCCGCTGCGCGAGTTATACCGGCGCTATATCACGCTGCAGGGATGGAAAGATGGCTGGATGGGATTGAAGATGGCGCTGTTGCTGGCGTGGTATTACGGCTTTATGCCTTATCTTTATCTTCTTCGAGAGTGTCCGGTAATGTGAAATAGAAGATGCTGCCGCCGCCGCTGGCGTTTTTGGCGCCCACCCGGCCGTGCAGCCGTTCGACAATCCGTTTCACAATAGAGAGACCCAGGCCATAGCCCTTGCGCTCTTCTGCGCGTTGGGAGCGCAGGGAAGGTGTGAAGAGCTTGTCGCCGTGGTCCGCTACGCCTGGTCCGTTGTCCTGTACCCAGAAACAGATTTCACCGTCGTCGGACGCCTCTGCGCCCAGCCAGAGCACCGGCGGGTTGCCGCCATATTTGAGCGCGTTGACGACATAGTTGTACCACACCTCTTCGAGCCACGGGCCGTAGCCGACGGCAGCCGGCCATTCTGTGGGCACGTGGACCACCGCCTCACGTTCCTCCAGCATAAACTCCACGCGGCGCAGCGCTTCGTGCACGATCTGGCCCATATCCACGCGCTCCACATCGACATGGGAGATGCCGCGCACCCCTGCCAGCATGAGCAGGGACTCGATAATGTGATTCATGCGCATGCTGTTCTCGATGATGTGGTTCAGATAGATGTTGATCTCATCGGGATGCAGCATGTCGATGTTCTCGCGCAGCATGTCGGCAAAGCCGGTGACCAGCGAGAGCGGCGTTTTCAGGTCGTGGGCAACGGTATGGGCGAAGGCATCGAGCTCTTCATTACGCAGGCGCAGCTCCTCGGCCTGTTCGTTGAGGTGTTCAAAGAGACGCGCGTTTTCGATGGCAATCGCCGCGGATGAGGCCAGGGTCTCGGCCAGAATGCGATCGCTGTCTGTGAAGCCGCCATCACGCTTGTTGACCAGCTCCAGCACACCGAGGATACGATCCGGCGCGCGCAAGGGAATGGCCAGGAGCGAGCGGGTACGGAAGTTGAGCTTGGCGTCACTGCTGGGCGAAAAGCGGGGGTCGGCGTGGGCGTTGTTGACCAGCACCGTTTCGCCCTGCTTGGCGACCCAGCCGGCAATGCCCTGGCCTGCCGCCAGCGTGACGTGGTGAGGTTCCACCAACTCCCCGCGCGAGTAAATGGCCACACATTCCAACAGGTTCCGGTTTGCACGTGACCAGAGCCAGACCGAGCTGCCCTCGGTGTCGGTGAACTCGCTGATGGTGCTGACCAGTTGAGTGGTAACCTGTTCTTCGTTGAGGGTAGAGGTGAAGATCTGGGTGACCCGATTGAGCAGCGCCAGGTTGCGGTTCTGGCGATGGAGCTCTGCCACGAACTCCTGCTGCTCTCGCTCAAGCTGTCGCTTTTTCAGCACGCGGCTGACGATATCGGAGAGCTGGCCCAGGTAGTTGTTTGCTTGTTCCTTGATGAGGTAATCGGCGGCGCCCAGGCGCAGGGCCTCAAGCACCACGGCGGAATCCTGGTTGCCTGTAACCATGATTACGGGCGGATGGTTTTCGTTCTCAGTCAGCCGCCGGAGGATGTGCATGCCGGTGAATTCGGGCAGCAGGTAATCGAGGGCAATCAGGTCATAGGCGAAGTCATTGATCATCGCCAGCCCTTCGGCGCCCGTGCGCGCGATATCAACCGTGTACCCTTCCTGCTCCATTGCGTCTTTGAACAACGAAGCAGCAACTGGATCGTCCTCCACGTAGAGGATGCGCACAGTAGGAGTGCGACTTGGATCAATAGGATTGGCCTGCGGAATCGACGACGGTCGTGCTGCCATAGCGTGCCACTCGAATCAGATTCTGCGTCGCTTGTTCGAACGTATCATCGTGGCTAATCACAAACAACTGACGAAAACCCCTGATGTTCATGATCTGTTGTGCCAGCGCTTCCCGGCGGGCGCTGTCTAGGTTGGCCGTCGGCTCGTCGAAGAAGGCAATGTCAACATTGCCCATTTCGCGTACGAGAGCTAGCCGAACGGCCAGCGCGGCGCTCATCTGTTCGCCGCCAGATAATAACTTGAAATCACGGATATTGCCACTGACGTCAAGCGTGATGCCATAGTCCTCATTCCAGCGCAACATGCGGCTATGGTCCTGCATCAAGTCGCCATAGATCTGGGCGGCAGTATCGCTAATGTGCCGGATCAGGGTTAGGGTTACACGTGGGCCGGCCCGCTTGAGCACACCCCGGATCACCTCCAGGGTGTCTTTATGCTCTTTCGTGCGGCTCAGGCTGGCCTGTAGCTCCTCGTGAGTTGTCTGTGCAACGCGCAGGGTTTCGATGGTGGCTTCGTCGCGCGTTTGCGCTTCGCTCAAGAAGGCAGTCCGTGCCTGCAATCCGCCTTGCTCTTCGCGAAGCTTTCTGTCGTCTAATACTAACTGCTGATATCCCTCGCGGTCAAACTGGCCGTGAAGCTCCTCTAGCTGTCGGGCTAGCTCCGCGGCTGCGGCGGATTCATTTTCCTGCTGGTTGAGCAAGTCAGCGAGGTCAGCCCGCCGCCGGTCCAGGCTGTCGGCTACCTGCCGGTGCGTCAGCACAATCTGATATGCTTCCTGGTAGCTCTGGAGGTCCTTGGCAACTTCATCCAAGGCCGCGTCCAGTTCGGCATATTGAGCGAGCGCCGCTTCTGTTTCGGATAGCTTGCGCTGGGCTTCCATCCTGCGCCGGGCCGCTTCGGCCGCATTACGCTCCAGCACGGCACGGCGTGCGACAATCTGCTCCGCCGTACGGGTAAGCTGTTTTGGATCCCCCAGCGCGGCCAGCTCCGCACGCAGTGTGGCGATCTGGGCCGTGCTGGCCGCTAGCCTTTCGTGCTCGGCCGCGGCCTCAGCCTGCGCGCGCTCGGCGGCCTCGATCTGGGCCTGCAGGTCGTCAAGCTCCTCCTGGCGTGGGAGCTTGCGCCATTCGTTTTGGAGCCTGGTGCGCTCCTGTTCCTGCACCTTGATGTTTGCTTCGGCCTGGAGGCTTTGGGTGCGGTGCGTTTCCATGGTTGCGGCCAGCGTCTTCAGCCGCGCCCGGCTTTCGGCCAACAGCGTCCGGCGGTGGGTATCCCCCAAGGGTTGGGCACAGACGGGACAGACGGCTGTCTCGCCGTCTGAAAGCACCTCGACACGGCGCTCCAGTGTCGTGGTCTCGGCCTGACAAAGGGCCCGTGCGTGCTGAATCCGCTCGAGCTCGCGGCGCAGCTCTTCGATACGCTCACGGGCGCTTTTGCCGGCATTCTCGATTTCAGTGACGCGGCTGCGTTCCTTGACCAGCGCGGCATGGCGTTGGCGCAGTTGTTCGGCACGGCGGCGTTCGGTCTCCAGCTGTCGCTTGAGCTCCTGCTGGCGTACCGCGTCCCGCTCGGCAGCGGCCAGCGTCTCTTCCAGATCCTGCTGGCGCGCCACGGCGGGGGCCAATTCTGAGATCGTCTCGCTCGCGGCCACGATCTCCTGTAGCTGCTGTTCGAGGCTGCGCTGTTCCGACTGGCAGAGGGCCAGCTCTTTGTCTGCGGCTGCTTTGGTTTCCAACAGCGCCTGGCGCGTGCGGCGCTGGGTTTCGAGCTGAGATTGGCGCTCGCGGGCGGCCAGGTAGGCGGCATAGCCGGTCTCATGCTCTTTGACCAGCTTGGCAGCGTTTTCCGCCTCTTCGACCGCGGCGGTCGCGTGTTGCGCCTGCCGCGCCAGCCCGCGCAAGGTCTCCTCGCTGCGCATCTGGGTGCGAGTCAGGGTGTCGATATGGGCCTGCAGGGCTTCCATGGCCTCGATCCGGGTGTGGATTTCGCCCAGCCTCGTGGTAATTGTGGCCAGCCGCGCAGTGGTCTGGTCCAGTTCTGTGCGGCGTGCTTTCACCGCGCGCTCCAATTCGGGCAGCTGCTCGAGCCGGGTGGCCAGCACAGCGATGTCCTTGTCCAGATCCTGGATCCGTGTCTCCAACGCGCGAACCGGGTCACGCAAGCGCTCGTGCGCGCGATCGTATTCGTCGACCTGGAGCAGACTATCGAAGATGGGTTTGCGTTTGGAGGGATATTCATGAAAGGCTGCAGTCAACGAGCCCTGCGCGACGCCTAAGGCATCGTTGAAGAGGCGCGTCAGGTCGAGCGTGGGGTCGGCATTTGTGTGGCGGCGAATGAAGGCCAGCACATCGGCCTTGCCATCGCAGATCTTGAGATTGAGCTCGCCGTCGAAGACCGCGTAGCTGCTACTGCTCCCGAATTTGCGCTCCACGCGATAGGGCCGTTCGTCATAGTCGCTGAGAAAGGTGACCGCGGCCCGGCCGGTGCGTGCGCCCTCCCGTACAAAATTCGCCGTCGTATAGGTAAGCGCGTCAAAGAGGGTGTAGCCGATAGCTTCCAGGATGGTGCTTTTGCCCGCGCCGTTGTGGCCCACAATGGCATTGACGCCGCGTGTGAAGTGGATCTCCGCGTGATCGTAGCTTTTGACATTTTCCAATTCGAGGGAGAGCAGCTCCATAGAAAAGCGCCGCGGGTACTCCCCGATGCTGTCGGGGATGGGGAATCGGCGTATCCCTCCTGTCTCCCCAACCTTTCTCCTGTGATATAAGCTCCTTCAGGACCAGCAGGATCATAGCCTCAGGCCCGCTAGCACTTGACAACAGATTCGTTTGGCGGTTCCGGCCCCGAACTCCTGGGTCGGGTAAAAACGAATGGGTGTCGCTCAACCGTGCATCTCAATGCGGAGGGACTCTCCGCTAGGACGTTAACGTAGTGGGTTGCCACCTGCGTAGTCCTAGAAGCTCCCCCGGTTCACCGGGGAGAGTACGTCACGGCTATGCCTTCACCTCGGTCTGTTGGAGGAAATCCTCCATCTGTTGGAGCACATTATCCGTCTGGGCGCCGGCCAGCACGAGCTGTTTGAGGAGGACGGTCAGCTCGGCCAACTGTGCGGCGCGGCTGGCGTAGTCCTTGTTCTCCTGAAGCAGCTCCTGGATCACCTGGCGTTCCAGTTCTGCGCGTGGCAGGTTCGCATCACCCTCGAAGACATATTCGGCGCTCTGGGTCAGATTCTTTACCATGGCAACGAGCGGGCTAAAGTGCTCGCGCACTAGCTCCTCGATTGCCCCAATGTCCAGCCGGGAACGGTCAAAGGGCAGCGTGCCGGTGAGATAGAGCTCCACTACCGGCGGCAGTTGTTCGATGGCGCCCTCTTGTTTTGTCTTTTCCCGCAGCTCGGCTGCGCTGCGCTGAAGAAACTCACGCAGGCGGTCTAGCAGATCGTCGGGTGACTGCACGTGGTCGACGCGGAAAGGGTATTGGCGGAACGCACGCCGGGGATTGTCGCCATGGAAAACCACATGTTTGGGTACGTCCTCTTGCTGGCGATCCGTATCGACATCGACCACAAGGTAGCCGCGAGGTTTCCAGGCTGCCTCGTTAATGGCACAAGATTCGGGGCTGCCAGGGTTGTAAATCCAGCCATCCACCGCAAAGGGTTTGTGGAAATGGCCCAGGG
>JACFMY010000394.1 GCA_019455155.1 Caldilineaceae bacterium | reverse complement strand
GGAATATGGGGTCAACCATATCGATACGGCCGCCTCCTACGGCGATGCCGAACTGCGGATCGGGCCGTGGATGGCGCATTATCGCAAGCAGTTCTTCCTGGCCACCAAGACAGGCGAGCGTACATACGAAAAGGCCAAAGCTGAAATCCACCGGTCCCTGGAACGCCTGCGAGTGGACAGCGTAGATCTGATCCAGCTCCATGCCCTGGTCCATCCGGATGAATGGGACACGGCCATGGGGCCGGGCGGTGCGTTGGAGGCGTGTGTCGAAGCGCGGGAACAGGGTTTGGTACGGTTCATCGGCGTGACAGGCCATGGCCGTACGATTGCCGCCATGCACCGCCGCAGCCTGGCGCGCTTCGACTTCGACTCGGTGTTGCTGCCGTATAACTACCCCATGATGCGCGATGAAGTCTATGCCCAGGACTTTGAGGCATTGGTGAAAACATGCCAGGAGCGCAACGTGGCAGTGCAGACCATCAAGTCTATCACGCGGGGGCCGTGGGCGACGGGTGACCGGAAGCGTGCGACCTGGTATGAACCGCTGGAGGATCAGGCTGACATAGACAAGGCCGTACACTGGGTCGTAGGCCGGCCAGGCATCTTTCTCAACACAGTGGGCGATATTCACCTGTTGCCCAAGGTACTCGATGCGGCTGCCCGTTACACGCGGCGGCCCACCGACAGCGAAATGCAGGAGCTGGAACGAGCAGAGCGGATGAGCGCGTTGTTTGTGTAGAGAGATTGAAACAATAGGGGATATAGGCGCCAGACAAGGGCGGGTTATGCTGGATCGTCTGGCGCCTATGACTTCACATGTGGAGTCACGCAGCCCTTCAGGCGTGCTGCGGGTGAACCATCAGGACTGGCACACTTGCGTGGCCAGCCACATATTGGGCGACACTGCCAAAGATCAGTTTTTGGATACCCGTGCGCCAGTGTGTCGTCATGGCAATGAGGTCGACGTCATTGTTTTCTACAAACTTCACGATCTCTTCGCCCCGATCCCCAAAACGCACCTCGATTTCCACGTCATAGCCGGCCGCTTCCAGCCTGTGCAGGTCGACCATCAACTCACTCTGGATCTCGGCCACAGCGCTTTCCCATTCCTGGCTCGCATAAATAGGGTGAAGCGCCATGGTGGCGTCGCCATGGCTGGCATACATTGTCAAACCGCTGTCATAGCCAGCCGGCCGGGGCGGTGTAGCCACGTGACCCTCTGGCGGCTCACCTACGCGGAGGAGAATGATTCGGGTTTCTTCGGGGTGGCAGAGTTTCATTAGGTGAGGGTAGATCTGACGGCAGAATTCGGACCCATCGTTGGGTACCAACACCACGTGCTTTGTCACGGTACAATCTCCTTTGATTGTTTATACCGTTGCGGTGGCTGGCCGCGCGCCGGGCAGATGCCCAGCAAACGTAGCACCGCCGCATTTCAGCTTCGATTCGAGGATAAACAGCTATCATCTTCCAGTGTAGCACGGATGGGACGGCGCTGCACCGTCCGCCCGTCCTGCGATCTGTAGGACAGTTGGCCCCACAGACAGCTCGCGGGCCTGCCATAGAAAAGCGCCGAGGGTACTCCCCGATGCTGTCGGGGATGGGGAATCGGCGTATCCCTCCGGTCTCCCCAACCTTTCTCCTGTGAGATAAGCTCCTTCAGGACCAGCAGGATCATAGCCTCAGGCCCGCTAGCACTTGACAACAGATTCGTTTGGCGGTTCCGGCCCCGAACTCCTGGGTCGGGTAAAAACGAATGGGTGTCGCTCAACCGTGCATCTCAATGCGGCGGGACGCTCCGCTAGGACGTTAACGTAGTGGGTTGCCACATGCGTAGTCCTAGAAGCTCCCCCGGTTCATCGGGGAGAGTACGTCACTTCAGCAGGCCCGCCAGAGAACGCTAAAGCTTGACGCGCGATGCAAACAGGGCAATGTGCGCCGATCAGGCAGCTGAAACGAATTGGGCCTCTTCTGTGGAGCCTCTCATGGCAGTCGTCGATGTTGAGCCGCCAGAAATGGTCAGTTGTACCTCGTCGAAGTACCCGGCTCCCACAAAACTCTGGTGGCGCGCGGCGGAGTAGCCTGCTTCTTTCTCCATGGCGAACTCCTTTTCCTGGAGCCGCGTATAGGCCGCCATTCCTTCATCACGGTAGGCCTGCGCCAGCTCAAACATGCTGTAATTCAGCGCGTGGAAGCCCGCCAGCGTTACGAACTGGAACTTGTAGCCCATCTCCGCCAGCTGCTCCTGGAAGGAAGCGATGGTCTGTTCGTCCAGGTTGCGGCGCCAGTTGAAGGAGGGTGAGCAGTTGTACGCCAGCATCTTGCCCGGGAACTTGGCGTGGATGCCCTGAGCAAACTCACGGGCTTCGCCCACATCCGGCTTTGAGGTCTCACACCAGACCAGATCGGCATAGGGCGCATAGGCGAGCCCGCGTGCAATGGCATACTCGATGCCACCCTTGATGTAGTAGAAACCTTCCGCCGAGCGTGGCCGGTCTAGAATGAAGGGGCGGTCACGCTCGTCGATATCACTGGTGATAAGCTGGGCTGAGTCGGCATCGGTGCGCGCAACGAGGATGGTGGGCACGCCCAGCACGTCCGCGGCCAGACGGGCCGACACCAGCTTTTGGATAAACTCCTGGATGGAGACCAGGACCTTGCCTCCCATATGGCCGCACTTCTTGGCCGAGGAGAGCTGGTCCTCGAAGTGAACGCCGGCCGCGCCCGCTTCGATCATGCCCTTCATCAATTCGAAGGTGTTCAGATTGCCGCCGAAGCCGGACTCGGCATCGGCCACGATGGGCGCCATCCAGTAGATGTCGTTCTTGCCGCTCAGGTGGGCAATCTGATCGGCGCGGAGCAGCGCCTTGTTGATCCGCCGTATCAGGACAGGCACGCTGTCCACAGGATAGAGGCTCTGGTCTGGGTACGTCTCTCCCGCAGTGTTGTTGTCGCCCGCCACTTGCCAACCGCTCATGTAGATGGCCTTGAGACCAGCCTGGACCATCTGGACGGCCTGATTGCCGCTGATAGCGCCCAAAGCACGTACAAAGGGATCGGAGTGAAGGAGACTCCATAGACGCTCGGCGCCCATACGGGCCAGGGTATGCTCGATGGTAAAGCTGCCACGCAGGCGCAGCGCCTGTTCCGCCGTGTACGGGCGGGTCACACCGGCCCAGCGCGGCGATTTCGCCCAATCCTGGGTCAACTGTGCGGCAAGATTCTGCTCGTACATGAAGTGCATTTCTCCTCACTTGGGATATAGATGCCTGGAACTGACGGACCAACGACGATGGGATTGTCGTTTTTCGGGAACGAATACGGGACGGCCCTCATAGTGCAGCAGAGAAGTTGCAATCTGGTTGCAGTTCTGTCGTGCCCATGTTCCGGTTAGCGATAATTTTTCGCAGGCAGCTCCGGCTGATGACGTGCCCGAGAATTTCGCTGGCAGTGTGAGGAGCGGGGTTTGAGATGAAGATGGGGAGTGAAGGGAACGCCAGGAGCTAGGAAGCGTCCTTGTCGTTCTGGCCGGCGGTGTGAATCACCTTGACCGAGGCTGCGGCCGGCCCGCGCTCGGTCTCCTCGGTGGCAAATTCAACCAGGTCTCCAGGCCGGGGTAGCCGTCCCATGATAGCATTCCGGTGCATATAGATCTCGTCGGCTCCTGCACGGATAATGAAGCCGTACTGCTTGCGCCGGTTGTACCATTTGACCAGGCCGCGCTCCCGGCCCGGTGCAGGCATTAGGACGCGACAGCCCGGACAGTGACGCGGGGCCTTCGGCTGCTCCCCAGGCGCAAGTGCACGCTGCTCTTCCTGCGTCCAGACGAAGGAGATGCCACACCGGGCACAATATAGGATCTCGTCGTGAGGTCTACTTTTCGCCATAATCCACCCGTCGCTATTCTAACACGCCCGGCCGCGATAAGAGATTCCAACCATGAGTTGGAGACAGCAGACGCCGCACGCGCTTTGGAGTATGGCTTGCATCCATTGCCCTCTCGAGGCCGTAGATTTGACATTCGATGCTGGAATTGTTACCCTACAGGCAATGAAATGGTTGTCTGGCGACGTAGCCAAGTGGTAAGGCAGGGGTCTGCAAAACCCCCATCGCCGGTTCGAATCCGGCCGTCGCCTCCAAAATGCCCCAGAGATAGGGAGGCCGTTTTTGGCCCCCGAATCTGTGAAACCGCCCAACGCAAGCTGGGCGGTCTTGTTTTCCTCGCTCTCCCGCTCCCCGTGGATTCATGAATGCCGCACGGGCGCTGGACACCACCCGGCAGAATAAGCGTCACAATCTCGCAAAAAAAGGTCAATTAAACCGGCAGGCAACGGAACGCGCGTGATCGCGTGATCGTTATAGGAGACGAACGGGAACGCCGCCTCGTGGGCGCTTCTCCCCCATGGATCGCGTTGCTTGTTACGGTTCGACTACGCCACGTTACATTTGCCATGAAGCGCACCCATTCCCGGCGTACGGGGTGCTCACCGGTACGCTCTGGTTGTTCTCTGATTGGATTGGGTTTTTTCGATGCATGACACCATTGTCCCTTCCGTGCTGAGGCGTCTGGGAAGCCGTTTTGCAGTGGTAACAACGGTTTGGATGGCGCTCGTCTTCACTCTGGCCGGCTGCGCGTATCCCGGCCAGAGCGCATATTGGGGGCGGGCAGTGCCGGGCGCAGTGTCGTCGACATTGGTGGATCAGCGGATCCAGCAATATCGAAACGAATATGAGCTAGAGCCGCGGCCTCAGGGCACACCCCAAGAGATCGCCGAGGCCTATATGCGGCGCTACCAACCTGGTCCGCTGCCCCGAATCTTCGAAAGCAGCTATGTCTACGACCGGCACGGGCAGCTCATCGCTGAGATCATCGACGAAGGCCGCCGGATTTGGATGCCCATCGACCAGATCTCGCCTTACCTTATCCAGGCGCTCGTTTCCACAGAAGATGGGTCGTTCTTCGACAACAGCGGGGTCGATCACCGGCGCATTGTAGGCGCCATGCTGCAGAACCTGGGCAATCCTGAGCAACTCTCTGGTGCCAGCACCATCACGATGCAGCTGGCGCGTAACCTGTTTATGCAGCCTGAGGAGCGGTTCGCGATCAGCATCGAGCGCAAGATCGACGAGGTCCTGTTGGCCCAGGACCTGACGCGGCTCTTCACCAAGCAGGAGATTCTGGAGATGTACCTGAATCTCGCCTATTTTGGCCACCTGGCCTACGGGCCGGAAGCTGCGGCGCGCACCTATTTCGGGAAATCTGCGCTGGAGCTGACCTGGGCCGAAGCCACATTGCTTGCGGGTCTGCTGCAGCAACCTGCCAATCTGGACCCCTTCCTCCACCTGGAAAACGCCAAGGCCCGGCAGCGCATTGTGCTTGACATGCTGGTACGTCGTAGCTACCTGACAAAGGTAGAGGCCGGCCGGATCTACAACGAGCCCATACTCCTGGGCGAAGATCCAAATCTGCGGGCCAACCTGGCGCCCCATTTCCTCGTCTTTCTGGCGGACTACCTGGAGCGGCAGCCTGAAGCCTACCAGTTGAGCAGGGATGGCCTGGTCGTCTACACCACGCTTGACCTGGCCATGCAACAGCTGGGCGAGGAGATCATACGCACGCAGGTGGAGAAGCTGCGCCCGATCTACAATCTCACCAACGCGGCGCTTGTGGCCATCAAGCCCGGTACGGGCGAGATATTGACCATGGTCGGCAGCGTCGATTTTGGCAATGAGAGTATTGGCGGCCAGGTCAATGTCACCCTGCGGGAACGGCAGCCGGGCAGCGCGCTCAAGCCAATC
>JACFMY010000393.1 GCA_019455155.1 Caldilineaceae bacterium | reverse complement strand
GTCTGCCGCCGGCGTCGGCCAGAATTACGGCCACGCTAGCATCACGTGCGGCGCCCAGCGCGTTCAGTTCTCCCGAAGGGCATAGCCGACACCACGTACCGTCTGGATCAGGCGCGCTTTATCGCCTGCCTCCAGCTTCGTGCGCAGATAGCGCACATAGACCTCGATAATATTGCTCTCTCCACCAAAATCATAGTCCCAGATATGCTCGTAGATCATCTCACGAGTCAGTACCTGGCCAGGATGGCGCATGAAGAGTTCAAGCAGGTCAAACTCCTTGGCCGTGAGCTCGACCGCATCGCCGCCACGAAAGACCTGGCGCGTGCGCGGGTTGAGCTCAAGATCGGCGTACCGGTAGACATCGGGCGCCATTTCCATGCGGTGCCGGCGAAAGAGTGCTCGCAACCGGGCCAGCAACTCATCAAACGCAAAGGGCTTTACCATGTAGTCGTCGGCCCCTGCATCCAGGCCAGTCACACGGTCAGGTACGGAATCGCGGGCCGTCAACATGAGAATCGGCACATTCGATGCGCTGCGCAGGCGGCGGCAGACCTCGAGCCCGTCCATTCTTGGTAACATAATGTCAAGAATCACAGCGTCAGGTGGGTTGTCGCGTGCCGCGCGCAATGCGGTCTCGCCATCTTCAGCTGTGTCGACCGTGTACCCCTCAAAAATCAACCCACGCCGTAACAGGTCGCGAATACGGCGATCGTCCTCTACCACCAGAATGCGTTCCGCCATACCGATGTCCAATCCATAGGTCGGTGGATGATTGGTCTCTCGCGATTGTAGACAACCACCAGGAGCGTGTCAAATCAACCGACAATTGCGCCCTCTGGTTTCCTGTTCATCTACGGGCAATGCTACAATCAAACGAGACCCAACCGATCTGTTACAACCGATCGAGCGGTTTGGCGGTTATCTCATCCAGACAGCTGCTGCATGCCTCGTCGAACACATTTGTGAAATCATGCACAACCAAAGCTGAAAAGCCTACACATTAAAGGAGTGGACAATGGCTGAACAAGCGTATCGAATCGAACGCGACAGCATGGGGGAGATTAAGGTGCCGGCCAGTGCGCTTTACGGTGCACAGACACAGCGCGCGGTAGAGAACTTCCCGATCAGCGGCCTACGTTTTCCGCGGGCTTTTATCCGGGCATTGGGGTTGATCAAGGGCGCGGCTGCGGCGGTCAACCAGGACCTGGGGCTCATGGACGCCGACATGGCAGGTGCGATCCAGGACGCCGCCCGCGAAGTGGCAGAAGGCCAACATGACAGCCACTTTGTGCTCGACATTTTCCAGACTGGGTCGGGCACAAGCACGAATATGAACGCCAATGAAGTGATTGCAGCCCTGGCATCGGAAAAGCTTGGCAAGAAGGTCCATCAGAATGACCATGTCAACATGTGCCAGAGCAGCAACGATGTCATTCCCACCGCGATTCATCTGAGCGCGTACCTGGCCATCCACGATAATTTGCTGCCGGGGCTCCAACACCTGCAGAAGACGTTGGCCGATAAGGCCGCAACGGTTGATGACGTTGTCACCACGGGCCGCACGCATCTCATGGATGCCATGCCCGTGCGGCTCAGCCAGATTCTGGAGGGTTGGGCCAGCCAGATCACACATGGCGTCGAGCGTATTGAGGCATCGCTGCCCCGGCTGGCGCAGCTGGCCCAAGGGGGCACGGCTGTCGGCACTGGCATCAATGCTCACTCGGAGTTTGGCGTGCGCATTGCCGCCCGTCTGGCGGAGTGGACAGGGCTTCCCCTGGTGACGAGCCCCAACTATTTCGAGTCTTTGAGCACCCAAGATGCCGCAGTTGAGGTGAGTGGCCAACTCAACACAGTGGCCGTCAGCCTCATGAAGATCGCCAATGACCTGCGCTGGATGAACAGCGGTCCAATTGCCGGCCTGGGTGAAATCGCCCTGCCCGCGCTGCAACCGGGCAGCAGCATTATGCCGGGCAAGGTGAATCCAGTGATTCCCGAAGCGGTCACGATGGTCTGTGCGCAGGTGATGGGCAACCACCTGACTGTCACCTTGGGCGGCCAGAGCGGCAATTTCCAGCTCAACGTCATGTTGCCTGTTATCGCCTACAATCTACTGCAGAGCATAGAGCTGCTGGCCAATGGCAGCCGCATCTTGGCCGACCGGGCGATCGCCGGCTTCACCGTGAACACCGAGCGCATTGCGGGCCTGGTAGGGCGCAATCCCATCCTCGTAACCGCCTTGAATCCTGTAATTGGCTACGAAAAGGGCGCCAAGATTGCCAAGCGGGCATACGCGGAAGGGCGTTCCCTCAAGGAGGTTGCGTTGGAGGAGACTGACCTTTCGGCGGAGGAGCTGGACCGCATCCTGGCGCCGCGCGGCCTTACCGAAGGTGGTATTCACGAATAGAAGACGCCGCGTCGCATACGCGAGCGTGCACGAAAAAAGCTCCGGCTGCACCAGCCGGAGCTTTTTTGTTACGAGCAGATATCTCTAGCGCAGGTAGTTCGCCGGGTTGTAGGGCACGCCGCTGTAGCGGATCTCGAAGTGTAGGTGCGGGCCCGTGCTGTTACCAGTATTGCCCATGGTACCGACCTGTTGTCCCTTGCTCACCGTCTCGCCAGCGCTGACAAAGATTGAGTTCAGATGGGCATACAACGTCGTGTACCCATTACCGTGGTCAATGATCACATAGTTGCCATAGCCGCTGTTCCAACCACCACCAGCCAGGACCACATATCCACTGTCGGCTGCCGCAACGGGAGACCCTAGCCAGCCGGCAATGTCAACGGCCGGGTGACCGCCCCAGTACCCCTGGCTAATGTAACCTGCGCCTGGCCAACTGAAGTTGCCTGAGCCAGCCAGCGCGTCGCTTGGTCGCTCCACGCTGTACGCGCCAGGGAGTCCGACAACTGGCGCCGCAAACGGCTTGGCGCCGCCAGGAATCACGATTTCTTTGCCGACGGGCAAGGTATCATTGATACTGGCAAGGCCATTGCCGGCATAGTCCACGATGGCCTGCATCGCGGCGTCGTATTTGTTGGCCAAGCTGGAAAGCGTATCGCCCGGTTTGACGACATGCAGCACGCCATCTATTGGCAGAATGCGCAGCTCATCGCCAATGCTCAACCGGTCAGGGTTCTGCTCGATGTTGGCATTGGACCACATGAGCGTCTCGGGCTGCAGGCCATACTTGGCGGCAATCGCCAATACAGTGTCGCCAGCTTTGACCTGATAGTACATGATATCCTGGCGGGGCGCCTCTTGCTGGGCCTTCTTATCGACCAGATTCAACACAAAGTTGGGACGCAGCGAAGCGTTATCAAAGAAGGCGCTGCCCACATTGCCTGTGAAGCCGGAGAGCCCGGCCGTGGGGGCAGCTGTCGCGCCCGGCCCAGGCGTCGGATCCAGGGTCAACTCCCATTCGGGAATCTTGACCTGGCTGAGGACCAGGACCACAGCCGCAATCATCAATACCGAAATATGTCCAGCGAGGCGAAGTGGTGTTACCTGGTCGGTGAGCGTGCGCTGCAGCTGCCGCTGGAGGGAACGCGCGGCGTTCGCGAGAGAGCGAACTGGAACCCCAGGAACCCCAAGGCGTCCAGGCAATGAATCGAAGTTACGCTGCGCAACAGCCGCGGAAAACCCGTCAAGCTGCGTATTTCCTAGATGTACAGAGGGAAGTTCGTCAGGTGAAGCTAAATCTCGGTTGTGCGAGGATTGTGAGTCATAACTACTCTGCTCAGCCCCGGTGGGCCGATTCAGTCCTGGGCGAGGTACCATACCTCGCTCGGGACTTGCATCCTGTGCCATATCCGTTTGCTCCAGTTTGCCAGGTTGACCGGGAGCACAACCTGTTGGAATTCATAGCATTACCTATTGGCACCAAAACAGGGCGGAAAACATAATCCTTGCGTTACAAAAACATCAGAGTCTGGTGTCTGCGCCCGATCTCGAAACCGGTTAACCAGACAATCTAAACAACGATGTCGCGTAACCCTGTCACGTAACCCCGGTTATGGTTGCCTCAATTACCATGACAATATCGGATTCTAGCACCTTACAAGGTTGTTGCCAAGCACTGAAGCCTGTTTTCCTCCTTTGAAATGGGCGATCCTCGCATCTTGTGCGAGGATCGTCAAGGTTTCGTAGGTTTTTCGTACACCGGCGGCATTGATCAAATAATGTTCTGCCGCTATGTGGTCGTCACAGGGTGTACAGGGTTGTCGCGCGTGATGTGCTCCGAAAGTACCAGGAGGGCCCAGTGTGTGGTTGGTGCCGCGTGGCCGCTTAGCGCTTGGTCAATGTTTCCAGGAACTCGCGATTGTCACGTGTCCGGCTCATCCGCTCGATGATCGGCAGGATCGCCTCGCTCCCCCCACCCATGGCATCGATCATGCGCCGCAGCGTATAGACCTTGGAGAGCGTCTCCGCGTCGAGCAATTTCTCTTCGGCGCGTGTACCGCTGCGCTCGATGTCAAAGGCCGGGAAGATGCGCCGCTCAGCCAACTTGCGGCTGAGATGGAGCTCCATGTTGCCGGTGCCCTTGAATTCTTCATAGATCACATCATCCATACGGCTGCCCGTATCGACGAGGCATGTGGCAATAATCGTGAGGCTGCCGCCTTCCTCGATATTACGGGCGGCGCCAAAGAAGTGTTTCGGCGGGTAAAGCGCGGCCGGATCGATACCACCGGAAAGGGTGCGGCCGGATGGCGGCACCGTCAAGTTGTACGCCCGCGCCAGACGTGTAATGCTGTCCAGCAGGATAATGACGTCCTTTTTGCTTTCCGTTAACCGCTTGGCACGTTCCAGCGCCATTTCGGCCACGCGTACATGGTTGGCCACGGGTTCGTCGAATGTGCTGCTAACTACCTCTGCCTCCACCGAGCGGTCCATGTCCGTCACCTCTTCGGGCCGCTCACCGATGAGCACGACCATGAGGTGAACGTCCTTGAAGTTGGTGGTGATTCCGTTGGCAATTCGTTTTAGAATGGTTGTCTTACCAGCTTTGGGCGGGCTGACGATGAGACCGCGCTGGCCGCGTCCAATGGGGCAGAGCAGGTCGATCATGCGCGTAGAGATCACGTTGGGGCGTGTCTTTTCAAAGAGCGGGCGCTTCTTGGCTTCTTCCGGGTCCAGCCCGTTGACAGCTTCTACCTTGAGCAGGCCGTGATACTTCTCCGTCTCTTTGGGTGGCCGCACCTGGCCGATGACCAGGTCGCCGGTGCGTAGTCCAAAGCGGCGAATCTGGCTTTGGCTCACATAGACATCTTCCGGGCCTGGCAGCAGGTGATCGCTGCGCAGAAAACCGATGTTATCCTGCACGATTTCCAGAATGCCGCCGCCGAATATATATCCCTGCTGCTCAGCCACCGCGCGGAGCAGGCGCATAATCATGTCATATTTTTTCAGGCGCGTATATCCCGTGACGTTGGCGGACCGCGCGAGTTCGCGCAACTCGTCCAGGTTCAGCGCCTCTAATTGGGATATCGTCATCTGTTCCAGGGGGATGCTCATATTAGACATGGTTTCCGTCCTTGACTAATGTATAAATGGGCGACAACGCCCAAGAATATTGGATCGAGAGTACGCAGAAAGGTGCACCATAAATATCTCTACGCCAGCCCACAACGCGCCAGCGGGGACGGTTGTGGACAGCATATTTTTTGCTGATCTGACTCAGGTCAGTACAGGTGCAACCAACAGGTGGGATTGATTCAGTCGTATCCTTGCGGGCGGTGTCGAAATGTAAACAGCTGGGAAAGACGTGCTGGGGGTTGGCTGGATTCGTGCGCTATCTCA
>JACFMY010000392.1 GCA_019455155.1 Caldilineaceae bacterium | reverse complement strand
ATCCGGAACTGACGCCCGATCAGGTCAAGTTTCGCCTCATGTACACCGCGCGTCCCTCGTTGGGATCCTCCTCCGCTGAGCTATACGACGGTATCCTCCGTCAGGGCACGGGTCGAATCTGGGCGCCTGATGCCGTGTGGGCCACAGATTTGCCCGCGGATGGGTTGGCCAATACGGGGATGGATATCCAGGCAGACCTGGCCCACGGTTGGCGTTGGACCGATGCCAATCGCGATGGCATGGTCGACCCCGATGAGCTAGACATGGCGGATATGGCCTACCACTATACAGGCCATGTTCAGCGACTGCTCAGCGACGACCAGCGCGCCTACCTCTACTTTATGGAGGATGACGCTGGAACCAAGATTGTAGTCGGCGCAGCCTGGACAGATTCCATGGCGTGGATCGACGTTGATGCGCTCGCCACTTCAGGCCTATCCTGGGCCGGCAGCCAGATGCACTGGCAGAACGACGCGATCTGGGGGGGCGGGCGTACCTGGGCTGGTGGACGTACCTGGGCTGGCGGGCGCACCTGGGCTGGCGGGCGCACCTGGGCCGGCGGGCGCACCTGGGCTGGCGGGCGTACCTGGGCCGGCGGGCGCACCTGGGCTGGCGGACGTACGTGGGCCGGCGCCAACGTGGCCACCAACTATTGGGTGAACGACGACGGCACGGTTGAGCGCCCGGCAAGGCTTTCCGCCTCACGAATCGCAGATCTGTCGGGTCAGGCTGTCCTAAGCGGAGTAAGTTGGTACGCGGTTGTGACCGTGTTAGTTGAAGATGAGTATGGGGAGGCGGTGCCTGGCGCGACCGTCGAGGGCACATGGAGCTTCTCTGAAATTGACAGCTGCGTCACAGATGATGCGGGTCTCTGCACCGTCGTGAGCAACGTGCACGATGCTACCCAAATCAACCTGCTCGCCTTCACCGTAATCAAGGTGACCAGAAGCGGTTACAGCTATGACAGCCAGATGAACAGCGATGCAAACGGCGACAGCGACGGGCAAACGATCGTGGTGCAGCGTCCGGAGCCGCTGGCGATGTATGTGGCGGATCTGGACGGGGTAGTGACGACCAGCAGCTCGGATTGGCGGGCGGCGGTGACGGCGACGGTGCGGGACAGCAGCGGGCAGCCGGTGAGCTCGGCCAAGGTCTATGTGACCTGGAGCTACGGGAGCACCGCCGACTGCACGACGAACAGCAACGGGCAGTGCACGGTCACGAGCAGCGGGCTGAAGGCGGCCGAGGTAGCGTCGGTGAGCCTGACGGTGAGGAACGTGAGCCACAACGAGGTGTTGCGCTGGGCCTACAGTGCGGCGCGTAACGGGGATCCGGACGGCGACAGCGACGGCACGGTCATTGTCGTGAATTATTCACAGGCGGCTGGCAGCGCAGCTGACGGCACAGAGGACCCAAGCAATACCAGTTTGGTAACCGGCGAAAAAATATTTTCGCTGTATCTGCCAGTCATAGATGGATGATCCGAGGTCGGAGAAATATGTGGTTAGCAGCGGCAAAGTCACACGAGCGTGTAATGAGCAAGACGGGTCAAAAAGGGGGCAGTATGGGCTGGTACACGGCCAGGCTGAGAGTAGGTAAGTGGGTCAGATGGGTTGTCCTTGCTAGCCTGCTGTTTCCTTTGTCCGGACACCCGGCGAGCGGGCAGACAGCTATTGCCCGTGAGGTAATCGTCCAGGCCCACAGTGTGGATGTGGCAGCGTCCATGGTGGGCGATGTTGGAGGAACGGTGACACATGAGCTGGCGATCATTGACGCGGTGGGTAGCCGTCTAACCTCGCAACAGATCACTGCGCTGCGCGCGCTCGATCCCGCAATCCGTGTGTACGCAAACGACCAGGTCCAGGTTGCCGGGCGGCCTAGACCGGATACCATCTACCCGACTCTGATCGGAGCAGCAAAGCTGCACGCAGAAGGCATAACGGGTCGCAATGTCACGGTCGCGGTCATTGACACTGGCACCTGGAGCACAGGTGCGGTCATCGATGACACCGATGGTAGTCCGCGTATCTTGGCCAAATATGATGCCATATCCAACAAGACGTCACCAGCGACCTCAAGCGACGACGCGTACGGCCATGGCACCCATGTCACGAGCATTATCGCCAGCCAGGCTAGCATAAAGGTTAACGGGACCGCGCTCTACAACGGTGTGGCTCCTAATGCGAATCTCGTCATCGTCAAGGCATTTGACGGTTACGGCATTGGCTCGTACCTGGACGTGATCCGGGCGATCGACTGGGTCGTACGCAAGAAAAGCACCTACAACATCCGTGTATTGAACCTTTCCTTCAGCTCGCCGCCAAAGTCGCATTATTGGGTGGACCCGCTCAATCAGGCTGTGATGCGCGCCTGGAAGGAAGGCATTGTCGTAGTCACGTCAGCCGGTAATCGCGGCCCAACACCGATGACCGTGGGTGTCCCCGGAAACGTGCCCTACGTCATTACGGTCGGCGCAATTTCAGACAACTATACTCCCCTTGACAGGAGCGACGATTTCCTTGCTCCGTTTTCCGCAGCCGGCCCGACCCATGAAGCGTTTGTCAAGCCAGAACTGGTGGCTCCGGGCGCGCACATGCTCGGTAAGATGCCTTCGGAATCGCTGCTGGCGAAGCTCTTTCCACAGTACTATGATGAACGCTGGCGCCAGTTGGCCATGTCCGGCACATCCCAGGCTGCGGCCATTGTCAGCGGCGTTGCCGCGCTCATGCTACAGGCCCATCCCGGATTGAGCCCTGACGACGTAAAGTGCCGCCTGATGGCCGCGGCACGGCCAGCGCTTACACCTGATGGTTCTTTGCTCTATACCCTCTATCAACAAGGAGCAGGTATGGTAGATGCGTACAGAGCAGTGCACAGCACAGCTGCAGGGTGTGCGAACCGCGGGCTGAACGTTGCGAATGATCTGGCAGGAACAGCGCATTACCGTGGCCCCGTTCAACGTGACGCGGCCGGCATCTACTATATTGGACCAAACCGTGACTATGCCTGGTCGGGTGGCTACACCTGGGCTGACGGTTACACCTGGGCAGATGGTTACACATGGGCTGACGGTTACACCTGGGCCGATGGCTACACCTGGGCCGATGGCTACACCTGGGCAGATGGTTACACCTGGGCAGATGGCTACGCCTGGCTATCAAACGCCAGCATTAACTCAGTGGTCCTGCGGCTGGCAATGGTGCAAGTTATGGATGTATGGGTTGACGATGGGGCGGGTCGCTATGTCCCGGAATATTACGAGTCCGCAGATGTGTCTGGATCATCGGCAGATATGGGTGAAGATTTGGGATTTGACGAGCTGGACAAGAAGTACAGCGCCGGATCCCAGGAAGTGGGCCCGCCAAGTTCGGCCACCCGCCGCCTCTATCTTCCCATCGTCGCGCAGTAGCTAGCTCGTTCAATGGATATATTTACATATCAAGCATTGAGCGAGCGGAGCCCTAGGTATAAGGAGACGGGGGCGATGCAAGGCAGAACAAACCCGAACGCTCTACTGTGGCCTAGGCCACAATTGTTATCTGGATACCAGGTGATTGTTGGCGCGTTGGCTGCGCTAACAGTCTTCCTGGTCGCCGCGTGCGGAACAGGAGTGTCAGTCCGGACGCCACCTGCCGGCGTCTTTATAGACGAGACCCTGGTAATTGAACCGGCCGGGGCGCTTTCCGTGATTGTTACCGGCGAAACCATGGATGCGGCGGCCCAGGCCGTAACGCAGGTTGGTGGATCGGTTACGAGCGAGCTGTGGCTGATCCGCGCGGTGGCAGCTACTGTACCGGCCACGCGGCTGATCGAGCTGGCTCACATGCCCGCCATCAAATCGATTGTTGGGAACCATGCCGTCGCTAGCGCACAAGCTGCACCCTGTTCTGCCGCACACGATGATCCGAGCCTCGAACTGTGCGCCGGCGGACGTCCAGGGTGGGTGACGGAGCGGCTGGAGAAGAAGCACGAGCTAGAGCTGCAGGACGGTTCCATTGCCTGGCTGGCGCGTCTGCCCGATGGCGGGGTCGTGGCTGTGACGGGTCAGAATCGTGTCATCTTTTTGGATGCGTATGGAAATGTTCGTTTTCAAAATGATGAGCTCGAGTACCAGTCGCCGACGGCGCCGGCAGTTGGGCCGCGGGGCTCTGTCTATTTTACCGGCGCCTCGCCTGACCACGACAAAAAGGACATCGTAATTGCCCTGAACCCGGACGGCACGACGCGCTGGATGTACGCAACGAAAGACCTGGTACCGGGGATTGCCGTAAGCCTCGATGGACGGCAGGTCTATTTGAATACCACAAAAGATAGACTACTCATCCTGCATGCTGTGGACGGCTCACGTATTGACGAAGTTAGCCTCCAGGGTCACAGACAGGGTCAGATTGTGCTGCCGCCTATTGTGGGACCAGACGGCACGGTCTATGTACAGACCAGTGGTCTCAAGTCGGGCGCCGCGCCTTCGTCAACAGACGATGAGGGTGTGACCGCGGCCACCACCACCATGGGTAATGTTTTTGCGTTCGATCCTGCGCTCTTGTTGGAGAAAAAAGACGCACTGCGCTGGCGCTTCCTTGCACAACATGACTCGGCCGCGTATGCGCTCGACACGTATCCGCAGGTTGCGGGCGCGACGATTTATCTAACCAGCATTCGAAACCGAACCATCTTCGCGCTGAACGGCAGAGACGGCACGGTCGTTTTCAGATACTATGCTCCGGGCAAGCTCGTTGCACCGCCGGCGGTGGATAGCAACGGCGCCCTCTTTGTTCCTGTGGATCGTAGCATGATCGCGCTGGAGCCGACAGGACAGGTGCGTTTTACCTTCCCCATTGCTGTGGAGAAGTTCGCTGCTACACCCAGACTGTCGCCAGACGGCAAGACGGTCTATCTGGAGGCCGACCACATGCTCTGTGCACTGGATGCGATGACTGGGGCACAGAAATGGCACTACGAGACAAGCGACCGGCTGGTTGCTCCATTTGCCGTGACGGGCGACGGTTATGTTCTGGTCGGATCCGACCGCAATGACTTGACTGTGCTACGACCCGATGGGCGTGTGACAGGCCGCCTACGGTTGGGCAGCCAATTCGCGCAGTCTGCGGCAATCGGTCAACTCGGCAGAGAGCTGATCGTTCAAGCTGGCAGCAAGAAGCTTGTCTATATCGACAACATGCCGGAAACGTGGGACGGACGTCCTGATGTCGAATCCACCGATTTGACGCAAGAATGGCGCATTAGCAACCCCATCGTTGTGGATATCGGCGCAGATGTCGTGCACGAAGCACAGTTGCCAGGCACCCGCTCGATCACGGGTGAGGGCATAACCGTTGCCGTCGTAGATAGCGGCGTCTATTTCAGCAAGAATGTTCGCGACACCATAGGCAGGCGTCTAAACCAGCAGTTTATTGGACAGGCAGCGTTCATCCGATCCGGCCTTTGCGCCGGTCAGGGAGTACAGTTCGACGGCTATTGCTTTGTCCCGAAGGAATATAGCATAGACGCCTACGGCCATGGGTCGCACGTTGCCGGGATTGTCTGGAGCCAATTCACAGACTATGCGACGGGTGTCAGCATGGGGATCGCACCTGGCGCCCGGATTTTGAGCGTACAGGTACTCGATGAATACGGCAACAGCAACTACGAGACAGTGATTCGCGGGATCCAGTATGTGGTGGCCAACCGTGCTGCGTACAATATCCGCGTCTTGAACTTGAGCCTGAGCGCCGAGGCCACAGTGCCCTATTTTGTCGATCCCCTGAACCGGGCGGTGGAAGCAGCCTGGGCCAACGGCATTGTGGTGGTGGCTGCGGCG
>JACFMY010000391.1 GCA_019455155.1 Caldilineaceae bacterium | reverse complement strand
ATGATGCCGAACGCGCCATTCACGCCGCGCTGGCGATACAGCAGCCGGCCCAGAAACTGGCGATATCGATCGGCATCAACACCGGCATCGCCTACTGTGTGCGCGCAGGCACAGCTACAGGCGTCGAGGCGCAACTGATGGGCCCAATGGTGAATCTGGCCGCGCGGCTACGCAACCGTGCCGGCAGCGGCGAAATTCTGGTGGGGAGCGCTGCCTACCGGCCGACCCGGGGCGTGTTCGACTTCGCTGGCCTGGAGCTGACGTTACCCGGTCTTGCCCGACCTGTGGGCGCCTACCAGGTCTTGCGTATGCGCAGCCACGTCACAAAATCGCGGGGGATCGCGGGATTGCAGGCCCCGCTGGTCGGTCGTGACGAGGAGATGGCTCAGCTGAAAGCCAGCACGGCGCAGGTGTTGGCCGGCAAGGGGCAGCTGATTCTTCTCAGTGGCGACGCCGGCCTCGGCAAATCGCGCCTAGTGACCGAGCTCAAGGCGGACTGGGAGGAAAAGTTTGGTTATTCGCGCCTGCTTGTGGATTTATCCTTCGGGCCGGCGCCCGCTCTCCTGCCCGCCAGCGCGTGGCTGGAAGGTCACTGCCAGGAACTGGCGAGCGCTGCCGCCTACTGGCCTTTTGTGGACATGCTGCGCCACGCGCTGAGCGAGACAGACGGCGACGGCGAGCCGGCACTGTCGCGCCGCCTCGTCGCCACATTGGAAACGCTGGCGGCACGCGGTGATCTGACTGCGGCACAGGTGGCGCAGATCGGGCCTGTGTTGGGCCATCTGTTGTCCCTGCGCTTTGGCAGCAACTGGGACGAAGGTCTCCACCAGATCGACCCGAAGCAGTTGCGTCAACGTATCTTCGCTGCGATGCAGCAGTTTGTGATCGGGCTGGCCCGCCGCGGACCGCTCGCGCTGGTTTTCGAGGATCTCCACTGGTGCGATGCCCTATCGCTAGACCTCATCGGCCAGCTGATGGAGGTATTGGCTTCGGCTCCAGTGCTACTGGTGTGCATCTATCGGCCGGAACAAGCCCAAGCCGGGGAGCCGCTGCTGGCGTTGGCGCAGCAGCGATGTCCGGATCGCTGCACGGCACTGCACCTCCAAGAACTGACTGTGGCGCAGAGCCGCCAACTGCTGGCTGCCCTGCCGGCTAGCGAAAAGTTGTCGGAACAGGTGCGCGCCGTGATCCTGGCCAAGGCCCAAGGCAACCCCTTCTTTCTGGAGGAGTTCGCGTGGGCGCAGCTCGACGGCGGCCCGCTGTTTCGCCAAGACGACAGTTGGCGTCCGCGGGTGGAGACGGCGGCCGTTACCGCGCCGGAAACGGTGCAGAGCGTGATCCTCAGCCGGGTGGACCGCCTGCCACCGGAACTGAAACAACTGCTGCAGGTCGCCGCCGTCGCCAGCCAGCGTTGGCAATTCCGGCTGCTGGCCGCCCTGACGCCTACAGACCTCGACTTGGGGCAGGCACTGGCCGCGCTGTCGTCGTCGGCGTTCCTCTACGCGGAGCACAGCGGTCCCGAGGCGGAGTACGCGTTCCGCCACGTGCTGGTGCAGGAAGCAGTCTACCAGGCTCTGCCGGGCAAGCGCCGCGCCCCACTGCACCAACAGGTGGCGGAGGCGGTGGAAGCCCTCCACGCCGGCAACCTCGAACCCTATATCGAGCAGCTTGCCTATCATTACGACCGGAGCAATGACGCGCAGAAGGCCATCGAGTATCTGATCAGGGCCGGCGACAAAGCGCGGCAGGCTTGTTTCAGCGACGAGGCCGTCAACCTCTACCAACGCGCGCTGGCGCGGTTGGATGCCCTAGCTCCAGACGGATGGGCCGCAGCGGATCGTTGGCGGCTGGCGGCGCTAAAAGGGCTGGGGGTCGTCTACTCAAACACCAGCCGACTGGACATAGCGGACGACTATTTCCACCGCGCCATTGCGTTGGCGCACTTGATCGATGCACCACGTATCGAGCTGGTGCAGATGTACGCGTGGCTTTGCCGAGACCTGCGCTGGCAGAATCGCCTCGACGAAGTGATTCGCATTGGCCAGGAAGGCCTAGCCCCTCTGGACGAAGCAGAGGCAGGGATGGAGGCGGCCATCCTCTATGGCAACCTCGCCGAAGCCTATTTCTACATGGATGACCGTCCCCGCTATCACGATATCGTGCAGCGCATGGCGCACCTGCTGACCAGGCTACCCTACAGCGATGATCTCTTTGCTAGCTACGGGTGTGTGCAGCTCATGCACCGCGAGCGCAACGAGCTCGAGAAAGCATTGAAGTTGGTGCGTACCATCGAGCAGGGGTTGCAGGACGGTCACAATCCATTATGCTCGGCCTGGATCCACATGTGGCAGATCCCCCGCTGCCTGGAAGCGGCCGGTGACATGCGGTCCGCGCTGTCACACACCGAGACGGGCTTCGAGCAAGCGCGCCAACTCGGCGACGCCAAAACTGTAGGGTGGGGTTTGAACCATCTGGCAGAACGGTTCCTGGCTCTCGGTGAGCTGGCCAGGGCGCAGGCAACCGTCGAAGAAGGCCTTGCCTTGCATCAGCGCCTGGGCCTGGACGGGGAGCTCATGGAAAGCACCCATATCCTGGCTACCATACGATACTGCCAGGGCGCAGTGGCGGAGTCCGTCAAGTTGATAGAGATCGCATTGGAGCTGGCACGGCGGACAGGTTACAACTATGCCCGCGCGTTCCAGCGCACACTGTTGGGACGCGGGCTGCTGGCGCAGGGCCAGCGCCAGGAAGCACAAGTCCAGTTTTGCCACGTTTTGGAGAATGAGGTTCCCGATCTCCGGCGGTCGCCCTGGCTGTTGAGTTCTCTCGCCGGCCTCGAAGCGACCGCTGGCGACCCCGGCGCGTTTCAGGCCTACTGCCGAGACCTCCAGCGTAGGCGTCCTGAGCTTGCCCAGCTTGTGCTGGAGCGATGGTGGCTGGAGCCGGTCGCGACAGATACGGGCTTACCGTGTGACGCACTGGTCGGTCTGGAAGCGGAAATCGAAGGAGGACGCTGGGAATGGATCGACCCATTCGGCGACTGCGCGTATACGCTGGCGGACGGCCTGGTGATCCGCGCTGCCAACTGCCGTAACCTCTGGGCCAACAACCTGAGCGCTCCGCGGCTGGTGCGACCCGCGACGGGCGACTTTGCCGTGCAGGCGACCTGCCGTGCAGCCCTCCCCGATCGCCCGGCCATTGGCGGCTTGTTGCTGTGGCAGGACAAGACCAACTACCTGCGGCTGACCTGGGGTGAGCTAGGTGGAGACCAGGTGGCATTTGCCGGCAGCCGGGACAACAGCAACCTGGTCATCGGCCGCGGGCGCCTGCCCAATCAAGGTTGCGTCATGCTGCGCCTGGAGCGCCGTGCTGCTGCAGTGTGTGCGTTCGTCAGTGCCGACGGGCAGGAGTGGCTGGGCGTTGGCCAGACGCACCTCCCGGCGGACGGGCCGTTGCTCGTTGGCCTCCATGCGATCGGCCAGATCGACCGCATCGTGTGGCCAGATGCATATCCGGAGGGGACGGCGATCCGGTTCGCAGTGTAATCCCCGTGGCCTGGGGCCTGCCTTCTGGCACGTGAAGATTGAGGCGCCGCACCTGGCTGTTCCCCCAGCGCCAGGTGCGGCCAGGTTGATTGCTACCTGAAGACACGCCGCGTCCAGCCGACACTCAGCACGATCAAACGGCATTCTCCCCTGTCCCCGACACGCATCACTGGCCAGACTCGATGCGGTAGACCACATTCGCTTCATCAGCCGTCACGTAGATCACGCCCGCTGGACTGACGGCGATGCTGCTCATCAACTGGGTGGGCGGCATTCCTTCCGGTGTAACGCTGTCAAAGCCGAGTCCTTCGGCGATGATGACCATATCACCTGTTGCCAGATCGATCGCCAGGAGCCGGCCGGTTCCTGTTTCAGCCACCAACAGCTTGCCATCCGCCGTGAGCGCCAGGCCTTCCGGGCGATCCAGGCCGCTTGCCGTCAGTTTGGGCTTGTCCATCACTGCGCCATCCGCCACGATCTGCCACACATTGCCGGTGGCGTAGTCGCTGACCCACAAGTTCTGGTTGTCGGCGGCCAGGCCGGCCGGCACACCCAAATCCTTGGCCAGGGTCGTCCGCTGCGTGGGATCCGCCGCGCTGGCGCGCACGACGCTGCTCGTCCCCAATTCGGCTACCACCAGGTCGCCCTGGAAACGAATAGCGTTGAGCGGGATGTTGAAGTCGTAGTGCTCTTCAACGAGCGTTTCGGTCGCCAAGTCCCAAACCAGCACACCGTTGCTGAAGAAGTTCGACAAGATCAGGTCAGTGCCATCTATGGCTAGGGTGCCGGGCATCAGATTGTCCACACTGCGTCGCAATTCGCCTGTCGTGCTGTCGTATTCGCGCAGAAGCCAGAAGTCCCCCACCAGGATCGATTCGCCGTCGGGGCGTGGGACCACAACGATGCCACCAGGCATGACCAATCCCATTGGTCCAAGCTGGCGCAACGTACCATCCTTCATCGCTTCGACAATAGCCCCCTCGCCTAACAACGAGATAAAGAGCCGATCCTGGCTATCGAAGGCGAAGTTGTCGATGCCGTAGGGGACCTCAGCAACTGGCTCCGTAGCGCCAGTTGTTGGATCGATCCGTACGATCCCGGGGGAAGCCGTTGTATACAAACGTCCCTGGCTGTCCAGTTTGGCAGCGACAGGTCCGCCCAAGCCCTCCGCAACGATCTCGACGGTGATCGGTTCGGCGTCGACGTCGATGCGTACGACCTGACCCTTTCCTATCACCGGTGAGTAGAGCATGCCATCCGGGCCGAACTGGAAACTGTTCAGGCCACCAAGGTTCTCTGCGAGCAGACGCGGCGGCGCTGCCAACTCAGGATCGAGTTCGTACAGCGCGTCACCTAGGAAGGCCAGCGCGACGAACACGCGCCCATCCGGAGCAACGATGATCGGATTGACCCCGGGCGCCACCATCTGGCTGCTAGTGCCGCCATCTGGCCCCAGCCGACCGACGGCGCCGCGCATAAAGTCGGTCCAATAGATCGTGCCATCCGGCCCGAAAGCAAGGTCATCCGGCCCGTCGACGCCGACTTCCGGTCCCAGCCGCTTGAGAATCTCGCCCGTGTCCGGATCGAGCACGAGGATTGCCTGTTCGTTGATGCTGGCAATATACAGGTTCCCGTCCGGCCCAACCTTGATCCCATTCGGGCTGCGGATCTGTGCGCCTTTCACCAGCACGTTGGGCTGCGCCATGCCAGTAGTTGGTTGCGGCGGCGTCAGCTCGAAGCCAAGCTGTTGCATCCAGCCCAGCGAGTCGTACTGCGACCAGTCCTCGACGACCTTGCCGTCGGCGAGCTTGTGAATAATGATGTCGGCGAACTCAATCTGCTTGCCGGTCGGCGCAAGCCCGTACCACTCGCCGGTGTGTGTGCCCGAACATAGATAGCGCACCACCACCTTGTCGCCTTCAGCGATCAAGTCCTCAGCGGTGCAGTGCCAGTCCGGGAAGCCGGAGCGCAGGGTCTGGACGAACAGCTTGAGGCCTTCCGTGCCAACCAGCTCGGCGGGATAGCCGGCCTCGTGGCGCACATAATCCTCGGCATAGCGCTCGTCGATCAGGTCAAGGTTGCCCTGATTCCAGATTTCCTCGTTGATCGAGGACATGTGCTGGCGATTAGTTTCCAGCGGATCCGGTGTGTTCATCATACGATAGGAGCTCTCCGGTGAAACGATCCAAACCCATTCCGCGATCTTGCCGTCGCGCAATGTGTAGGTGGACTTGGTAATCAGTGGCACATCGATCTTCCTGGTCCAGTCATTGCCCCAAAGCTCC
>JACFMY010000390.1:4424-5849 GCA_019455155.1 Caldilineaceae bacterium | reverse complement strand
AGACGAGCTGAACCAAGGCTCTCAATCTCGTCGATGCGTAACACGGTAAGGCCCTTGCCCGCTGCCGCCAAAATCGCGCGCACTTCATCCGTTGCGATCACATCAGGGCCGCAGCCAAACGAGTTGAGCTGCACGACCTCGACATCTGGCTGGCGGCTCGCCCACTTCGCCGCATAGAAGAGACGGTTGGTGTCTTCCCACAACGTCACCGCAAAGCGATTATCGAGACGTGCCCCATGCTCCAGCGGTATAGCGTCCTCCGTGATGATATCGACGCCGAAATCAGCCAGGATATCCGGTACGCGGTGATTGATCAGCCCGTCAAGGTGGTAAGGTCTGGTGAGCAATACCACCACGAGCCGTCCTTCAACCCGCGCCCGCTCCAGGATGGCAAGCGCAGCGGCGCGCACATCGGCCTTGTAGCGCTGTTGCGCGGCCATGGCGAGTTCAAAGGCCCGGTCTATGGTGGATCGACTGACGCCGAGGCCGGAGAGGTAGTTGGCGCAAATGCGACGGAGTAGTTCGTGATCACCGAAGGTGACAGGTGGACTGTCGAGCGGGATGGCTGCACTGCTTTCTGGGTCAATCGTGCTCCCCAACACCTCAGCGTAGCCGGTGACGATCGGACAGTTAAATGTGCGATCGGAATCGCAGAAATCGCTCTCCTCCGTTGCGACCATGGGGAAGAAGATCCGGTCCACGCCCGCTTCGATCAGGTTGAAGATGTGGCCATGGGCAAGCTTGGCAGGGAAGCAAATATTCTCGGAGGCCACGGTGCTCGCACCCCGTTCGTACAGTGCATTGGTGGACGGCTCCGACAGCCGAACGGCAAAGCCGCACTCGACGAACAGGGTTGCCCAGAAGGGATACCTCTCATACATGTTGAGGACGCGGGGCAGACCGATTGTCAGCCGGGGAGGGGCGTCAGACTGCGTAGGTCGCTCGAACAGGAGGCGCTGTTTCTGCTCGAGCAGATTCGCCCCCTTGGTCCGATTCGCACCGCGGTTGGTGTAGATTCGCTCGCAACGGTTGCCTGTATAGAAGGTATTGCCATTTTCGAACCGCAGCTTGGTCACGCTGCATTGATTCGTACAGCCACGGCAATGGATCTGCTTTTTGTCGAAATCGCCAACGGTCTCCAGAACCGCGAGGTCGATAAAGCGACTGGCCTGGCGTGCTGCCTGCCAGCTATCGCAGGCGGCGAGCGCGGCGCCGTAGGCGCCCATCAACTCCGCAATATCTGGACAGGTTACAGAGCGACCGAGCAGCAACTCCAGCGCGCGCTGGACGCCCGGATTGCGGAAGGCGCCGCCTTGCACCAGGATGTGTTCGCCAAGTACGGCCGGGTCGGTGATCTTGAGCACCTTGTGCAGCGCGTTCTTGATCACGGAATAGGCCAGCCCAGCTGAGATATCGTCGACGGTT
>JACFMY010000390.1:0-4414 GCA_019455155.1 Caldilineaceae bacterium | reverse complement strand
GACTTTGGAATTCATGAACACGGTTAAGCGCGAGCCCATATCACAGGGCGCTTGGGCACGGCAGGCCAGGCTGGCGAAATCGGTAATGCCGTAGCCCAGCGAGGTGGCGAAGGTCTCCAGGAACGATCCGCAGCCTGACGAGCAGGCCTCATTGATCTCGATGTTGCGAATCTGCCCGCCGGTCAGAAAGATCGCCTTCATGTCCTGACCACCAATATCGAGGATGAAAGTGACCTCCGGATCGAGCGCCTGGGCGGCGCGGGTATGCGCCAGGGTCTCAACCAATCCCTCGTCACAATTGAAGGCGCTCTGGATCAGATCCTCGCCGTAGCCGGTGACCGCCACACGGGCGATTTTTGGTCGTATAGGAAGGGCTGAGAGGGCAGTACGCAGTGCCATGAGCCCAGCTTGTACCGCGCCAATGGCATTGCCGTTATTCTTGCCATAGTGTGTGAAGGCAACGCGCCCGCTTGCATCGGTCAGCACCAGCTTGGTGGTCGTCGAGCCAGAATCAATCCCTAAAAAGCACGCCTCGCCGGCGAGGCCGGCCAGCTCGACACGCGGAACACAGTTGCGGGCTTGTTCCTGTTTCCACTGTGCGAACACCGCGCGGTCGTGGAAGAGCGGCTGAAGGCGATGCTCAACAGGGCCTGTGCCTAGCTCATTGCTTTCCAGTAAGCCGATCAGCTCGTCGAGCGAGGTCACCGCGCGCTGGGTACCTGACACCAGCGCAGCGCCCAAGGCGGGAAGCAACTCCGCACGTTCAACCTCCATCAGGTCGTCCGGCGCAAGGGCGAGAACGCGGGCAAAGGCGGCGCGCAATGCCGGCAGAAAGGTGAGCGGGCCGCCGCAAAGGAGCACGCGTGATTGGGGCGTCGTCCCGCGCGCAAGCGACACCACAATCTGGAGCGCAACAGCATGGAAGATGGAGGCCGCGATGTCCTCCCGGGCGATCTCGCGGCTGATGAGGTTCTGCACGTCGGTTTTGGCGAAGACGCCGCAGCGCGATGCGATTGGGTAGACCGTTCTGTGCCGCGCGGCCAGCGCGTCGAGATCGGGCAGCGAGACGTTCAGCAGCACGGCCATCTGGTCGATGAATGCACCCGTTCCGCCTGCGCACGAGCCATTCATGCGAATGTCGGGAATCCCATCAGGCTGGAACAGGATGAGCTTAGCATCTTCACCGCCCACATCGACCAGCGTGCGCACGTCAGGATAGCGCTGGCGCACGACTTCGGCGGAGGCGACCGCTTCCTGCACGAACGGTAAGTCAAGGCGCTCGCTGAGCCCGATGCCAGAGGAGCCTGTGACAAGTAAGGAGACAGGCGTGTTGCCCAAGTCGGCGCGTGCCTTATGCAACGCATTGCACAGGGCATTCTGCGCCGCCGCGTTGTGGCGCCGGTAATCGTCAAAGCACGTCGCACCAGCGGAGTCGACCACGACTACCTTGGCCGTGGTGGATCCCACATCGATGCCGATACGATGGATAGCCATTTCGATTCACCTCAGTGCAATCTGCAATCAGTGAAATAGTCGTGGCTGTTCAGGTCTGTCCAGGGTTTCTCAAAAGCCCGTTTTTTGTCGCACCCATCCCACAATCCACGTGCCAGGAAATAAGACACGGGTCGACACCTACCCGGCCATTATCGCGTGGAGAGGCAGTGGTAGTCTACACCAAGTCGAACCGTGCAATCAAGGACTTGACAATAACATGCGGCGTCGTGCACCCCTGAATCGAGCGTTAGGTATTGTCAGGCGCATGCCCAGCAGTGTATAACGAAGTCGTGCAAACGGAATGTATGACTTTCGGAGAAAGCGCAATGGCAATCTCACAGAAATACTCACGTGTTCAGAAGAAGGGGCAGGTAACGATACCAGCCGAAATGCGAGAAAAACTGGGCCTCAAAGAAGGCGATCTGGTTGCTTTCATCGAAACCGAGGATGGCATTCTCATCAGCCCACAGGAGGTACTCGCGCTACGGGCTTTGGATCGAATTGGGGCCGCATTGAAAGAGCAGGGCATCTCGCTCGACGAACTGATTGAAGCGGGGCGTGGGGAACGCAGTACGATCGTTAAAGAAGAGTACGACCTGTCGGAAGAAGCATGATCCGCGTGTTCGCGGATGCTGGTGTGCGGTTTGCGGCCTTTTATTCAGCGTCCGGTGCAGCGCGCGAAATCATTCGTTCACCGTCGCACTAAGGGCACGAACAAGCGACTCATCTGTTCCTCCGATCGCACCTCGACCGCGCCGATGTCGCAGGCCGCGCCTTGTGGGCGAGCCACGCCGCGCTGGTCCGCACTGATGCCGGCGATACATTGGCCACCATCGATCAGTGGGCTGTCGGGCAAGGGCAGGTGCGTCCGCGACGAGCCACCATTGTCTGCCAAGGGACCCAGCTGGGGATCCGTGTTGTTCTTGTCGCCTGCCTTGGTGAAATAGGGCGCGCAACTAATGTCGTCGGACAGGTTGAATCCATCAGAGGCAATCGGCACATCTCCGGTAAGGTTGCTGACCGAGCAGTTGACCCCGCCGAACCCGCCGGCGAACAGCTTAAGCACGACGTTCTTGAGTCTTAGCGACTGTTGTGACGCGTGAACGATCGTGCTGGCGCCCGACTGCCCTGAAATGTCGATATTGTCGCTAAATGTGGTGTTCTGAATCGTGGCTGCGCCGTAGTTGCCCAGGACGCCGTCTTCCTGTACGACGTTTCCGCTGAACGTAGCGTTTTGGATCGTCACGGTGCCCCGATTGCTTAGACCGCTGTTATCCCCTGAGGAGTTGTTGTGGAACAGGGCGCCTGTGATCGTGGCCGTGCCCACGCTTGCCAGGCCGCCTCCATCGGCCAGGGCTGTATTGCTCGTGAACACACTGCCATCAATGGTGACGGTGCCAGCATTGTAGAGGCCGCCGCCGACCCATGCCGCGTCGTTGCCGCTGATGACGCTGTTGTAAATGTACATCCTGCCTGCGCTGTTGAAGAGACCGCCACCGTTGACGTCGCTCTTGAGGACGGTGTCAGTTGCCAGATTTCCGCTCACCACTACGTCGGTCAAGGTGATCGTCGAATTGGCAAAGCGGTTATGAATGCCGCCGCCGGCGCGCGCGCTGTTGTCTTCGATAGTGCCGCCATACATGATCACGTTGGCGCCATCCCAGGCCAGGATTGCGCCGCCCCACCCGTCGACCGGGCTCGTGGCGTGATTGGCGCGCAGGCTGCTGTCGACAATGATCGTCGTGGCGCCGGGAAAGCGCGGAAAGATCGCGCCAGCATTGGCTGCGCTGTTGCCGGTGAATGTGCTGGCGGTGATGTTGAGCGGGCCGTAGCTCACGATGGCGCCGCCGCTGCCCGTGGCGTTGCTGTTCTGGATCGTGCTGCGATCGATGTTCAGCGTGCCGTAATTTGCGATGGCCCCGCCATCGCCGGGCGAGAAGCCGCGCGTCAGTGTGAGCCTGCTCAGCGTCAGGTTACCGTCTGCCTCTACATAAAACAGCCGCGTACCGTTCCCGCCGTTCAGCGTGATCTGGCCTGCCCCGTCGATCTTCGTGGGCAACTCGATCGTCTTGGCGGTGGTGACGTTGATCGCTGTCGGGCCGCCGCAGTTAAAGGTGATGGTGCCCCCAGCCCGCTCTTTGACGATGATCAGAGCGACGTCCAGGGCATCCTCGTCACAGGGCGGCTGCACGACGATCTCGTCGCCCTGGGCCCGCACCGTGAGGACCAGGGCCGCACCGTGAAGCGCCAGCAGAAGTGCAAACAGAAGGAGGGGGGCGGCAAGGCGTCCGATGAGTTTCATGGCTGTTCCTCTGGAACGGACCTGCCATGGCGCAAGGTGCAGCGCACGGCGGCGTGTCTGGTATCGCTTGGACTGCCCGCCCATGTCGGTGCGGGCCAACGGTGCGCTATGTACAGGTCGTGCGCCGAGGGAGAGGACAGGCCAGGCCGACGAATTTGGTGGTTCTGTGCGCCCGGCACGGTAACTGGCCGCAACGCCGGGACACATGGCAAAACTCGGCGCGTTTAGGTCGGGGTACGAGGCTGGAGATCATCGTAGCCACTTCTGTGCCTGGCGTCAACATTGTGAAAAGCGCCACATCTGGCGCGCCTGGGTGCTGCATTGGGGACTACGGATGATTGGTTTGACGGGGAATGGCCGCGCTGAGGATGTGAAGTATGAACGATAGAACGCGGCGTGGGCCTAAGCACATTGAGGATTAAACGGCCGCCAGGCGCCACGACACCGATCCCACAAGCAACATCCAAGACCCGCTCACCTGGACGCAGTGCCGCGCAGCAAGTTGGCTGAACGCCGTGTTGGGCGGCACGAATAGGCCCAAGCACGTGACGATATAGGATAAGCAGTTGTTCTGGGCGAGATCAATATTCGCCGGGCAGGCGTATTTTGGGGACAGGC
>JACFMY010000389.1 GCA_019455155.1 Caldilineaceae bacterium | reverse complement strand
CGTCCGGCCTATCTGCCGCTAGCATAGGTATATTCATCACTTGTTGCTATGTCAGATTTCCTACGCCGACTAATCACGGCCACTTCCGAGCCGGCCGCCACAGTGCGGCCGCGACCCATCGCGCGCTTTGAGCCGGTGGGGGCGGCATTGCCAGTATGGCCGCGCGAAATGGAGCCTCCAGCGGCGTCACGAGAACGTGACGTGCAAACGGACGCGCTGGCCGCTCTGGACGAGCCGGATGTGTCGTCGCGCCCCGCACGTCCGGAGCCGGATGCGGCGACGGCACGGGATCTGCCGCCGAGACGACCTAGCCGGCAGGCAGCAGCTCGCCAGCGCGAAGTAAACGCGGCGGATCAAATGCCTCAGCACCCGCCATCGCCCGCCACGCCGTTGCCCCCGGATCTTGGAGGTCCGTCGCCGCTCGAACCGCCAGATGAGCGGCTGGCGGAATCAACGGGCGCTGAAGAGCAGCAGCCTGCGCCCAGGGCTCTGCCAACCGGCGACATGCAGGACTCGGATGCCGGGCGGGCGCCAGCTTCGCGGCTGGACAGGCCGCGACGGAGCCTGCCTGCACGGCGAGGCGAGGGGACGGCCCAGGGCGAACGTCCAACGCCGCCCGCGCGTGCGGCTACACCCATGCCCCAGGCGAGCTATCGGGACGAAAGGACCGGATCGCCCACGGGCTTGACGGTGCCCGCACCGCCTCGATCTGAAACGGCGCAGCCTTCCGCTTTGTTGGCAGAGAATAGCCACAGGGCCGCACGGCCAGAGGTAGCAGGAGAAAGAGCATCACCCCCGGCGCAACCTGCCTCGCTGTCGCTTGCTGACCGGCTTGCCGCGGATAGAAGAGGGGGACCGCCGCCTACGCCTACGCCCGCCGCGGCTGAGCGTGGGCCCGAGACACCACCCACTATTCGGGTAACCATTGGTCGCATCGAGGTGAAGGCGGCCGCGAGCAGCCAAACCAAACCTACAGCACAGCGATCCCGGCCGCCCAAGCCCGGGCTCTCCCTGGATCAATATCTGCAGCAGCGGAATGGAGGCAAGCCATGAGCAACTATCTGGCGATTGCCACCGTAACGACCGGGCTCGTGCGCTATCTACAGGGGGCCGTAGGCGCCGACGTGGGCAACGCGGTCGTCACATCCGTGCGCCCTGACGGTCCGAATAGCGGCGTCCCCGAAGTTGGGGTCAATATCTTTCTCTATCAGGCGACGCCAAACACAGCCTGGCGCAACCACGATCTACCTACCCGGCGCCCAGATGGCACGCTGGCGCAGAGGCCACAGATCGCCCTCGACCTGCACTATCTGCTGACCTTCTATGGTGATGAGACGTTGCTGGAACCCCAACGGATTTTGGGCAGCACCGTGCGTGCGCTCCATGCGCGGCCCATCCTGACGCGGCAGGAAATCCGCAGCGCAGTAGCGGCGACTCCTTTCCTGGTGGGCGCAGATCTGGCCGACGAAATTGAGACGGTGAAGTTTACCCCGGTTTCCTTGTCGTTGGAGGAGCTCTCGAAGCTCTGGTCTGTGCTCTTTCAGACAACCTACACGCTCTCCATCGCCTATGACGCGTCAGTGTTGCTCATCAGCTCCGAGAGCCAGCCCCAGCTGGCGCAGCCGGTGCTGGAGCCTGTCATCCAGGTCTTTGGCCAGGTCAAGCCGTCTGCGCCTGTCGAGCCGGATGCGCTGGCTGGCCTCGAGCTCTGGCTACGCGGTGACGCTGCCATCAGCTACGACACAAGCGGCGCCGTGACGCAATGGAGCGATCAGAGCGGCAACGACAATCATGCGGTCCAGGGCACGGCAGCCCGGCGGCCCACGCTGCTGCGCGGGGTGGTAAAGGGCAAGCCGGCTGTGCATTTCGATGGCAGCGACGACTATCTGGCGATTGAGCAGCTCAACTACGCGGCGGCTGGGGCCATCACCGGGATGACGCTGCTAGCCCTGGTGCGCTCCACAGGAGCAGACGCCCAGACGCTAGTGAGCTTTGACCGCAACGAATACTGGCAGGTTGGCTTCACCGGGGGAGGGACTCCAGGCCAAGCGCGGTGGAGCACCCGGCCCCAGGCAGGCGCGACCAATGATCTGAATACGCCGGGCAGCCTGGCAGATGGCCGGTGGCGGCTAATCTGTGTGCGCTTCGACGCCACAGCGACGCCTACGAAACAGGTCTTTGTGGATGGCATCCTGGTGGCCGAAGTCGACGCCCATCCGGGCCAGAATGTGGGCAGCGGCACGACACGATTTGGCTTTGTGGGCGTGCCTTCTCAGGCGGCCAGCTTCGACGGTACGACTGGTGGCACAGACTTCTTCCGCGGTGACCTGGCCGAGCTGGTGCTCTATGACCGGGCGCTCACCGACCAGGAGCGTGACGGTCTAGAGCAGTATTTCATTGACAAGTACGCCTAGTGCTCTGTCAACCATCAAACTTGCGTTCGGTAGTGGCGACTTTAGTCGCTGTGGACAGGTGAAGAACGAATAAATTCGTTACTACCGAATGGCTACTGAATGACGATGGACAGAGCACTAGTATAGACGCACTCCCATTAACGATGATGCGCATGACGACGGATGACACTGTGACGACTGATAGCTGGTACGCGGCCAACCAACGGCGGCTGATGGAGGCTGTGGCTTGGGTGGCGGAGCGGCTTGAACGGACGGCAGCTGGCGAGCCGCTGGCCCAGGATGATCCGCTCTTTGCCACCGCGCCCGCTGAAGGCTTCGCCCTGGACCGCGTGGCCGAATTCTTTGATCTCTCGCCCTTTGAGTTTGGGATCCTGGTACTCTGTGCCGGCGTCGAACTGGACAGTGCATTTGCCGGGCTCTGTGCACGTGCGCACTCCGATCCGGCCCGTCCCTTTCCAACCTTTGGCCTGGCGTTGGCCTGCTTGCCCGATGCCCATTGGAGCGCGCTGTCGCCGGGCGCGTCGCTGCGCTATTGGCGGCTTGTGGAAGTGGGGAGCGGTAGCTCCCTTGTGACCAGCTCGCTGCGCATCGACGAACGTATCCTCCACTTTCTAGCCGGCGTGCAGCATCTTGACGAGCATTTGGCGGGATTTGTGACGCCCGAGCCACTAGCCGGCGATCTGTTACCCTCGCAACAGGCGCTGGTGGAGCAGATCGCACGTCTCTGGACGCAGGAGTCCACCGGGGCAACGCTGCCGGTTCCACAGCTGGTCGGCGCGGAGAGCGTCACGAAACGCTCCATCGCCGCGGCTGCCGCGGCGCGCGTGGGCCTGGTTCTTTATCACATGCCTGCTGCGGTCTTGCCGGCGACACCGCACGAGCTGGATGCGCTGGTTCGTCTCTGGCAGCGCGAGGCAGTCCTTAGCGGCGCCGCGCTGCTGGTGGACTGTGACGACCTGGAGTCCCAGGATGGGGCGCGCTGGTCACTGGTCGCCCTGCTGGCCGAGAGAGCCGGTGGCGCCCTGCTTCTCAGCACACGGGAGCGGCGCCAATTATCGCGGCGCGTGGTCGTGAGTCTAGATGTAAAGAAGCCTGCCGCGGCCGAGCAGCACACCCTGTGGCAGCAGTCGCTGGGCTCAGCCGCGCCGCTGCTCAACGGCCAGCTCGACCACATTGTGGCCCAGTTCAATCTAAGTGCCCCCACCATCCGCGCGGTCTGCGCCGGCGTTGCCCCGGACATCAACGATACGTACTTGACGCAGCATGGCCTGCGCGAGCTGCGGGCGGCCCTGTGGCGTGCGTGCCGCTCCCAGGCCCGGCCGCGATTGGATGACCTGGCCCAGCGCATTCGCCCCATCGCGACGTGGGATGACCTGATCCTACCGGAGGCCCAACATGCCACCCTGCGCGAGATTGCCCTCCAGGTGCGCCAGCGCGCCACTGTCTACGGGCGTTGGGGCTTTGCCGAACGATCCAACCGGGGACTGGGAATCAGCGCCCTCTTTTCCGGCGCCAGCGGCACAGGCAAGACCATGGCCGCGGAGGTGCTGGCTAATGCCCTGGATCTGGACCTGTACAAGATCGACCTGAGCCAGGTGGTCAGCAAATATATCGGCGAAACAGAAAAGAACCTGCGCCGCGTCTTCGATGCGGCTGAGGAGGGGGGCGCGATTCTCCTCTTTGACGAGGCGGATGCCATCTTCGGCAAACGCAGTGAGGTCAAGGACAGCCATGACCGGTATGCGAACATCGAAGTGAGCTATTTGCTCCAGCGCATGGAGGAATATAGCGGGCTAGCCATCCTGACCACGAACATGAAGGCTGCCCTGGATACGGCGTTTCTGCGCCGCATCCGTTTTGTCGTGCATTTCCCCTTTCCTGACGCCGCGCAGCGGGCCGCCATATGGGAACGGATCTTTCCGCCGGAAACGCCGCGCCAGGATCTCGACCCCGCTAAGCTGGCTCGTCTCAACGTGGCCGGCGGCAACATCCGCAATATTGCCCTGGCTGCGGCATTCCTGGCTGCTGAAGACGAAGCGCCAGTAACCATGAGCCATATTCTGCGCGCGGCGCAGGGTGAATACGCCAAGATTGAGAAGGCCTTGACCGACGAAGAGGTGCGGGGATGGATCTAAACCCGGGTGAAGTGGAGCTGATGATCGATGAATTGGTCATCGATGAACAGGTGATCAAGGGACTTTCTGTTCGCGACATGGACGGGCTCCGGGCTGCCATAGAACGGGAGCTTACTCACCTGCTCGCCACCCAGGGAATCCCGCCGCAGCTGCAGGCCGCCGGCCATATCGATCACCTGGGGAGCAACAGGATAGACACCAACAGGCGCAGATCAGGCAAAGAGACGGGCGGCCAATTGGGCGCCGCCATTGCGCAGTCCGTTTACGGGAGCTTCCACCCATGAGCGTCGCGGTGCATGCCCAGAGCACGCAAACCCAAACCAGCAACCGGCAAAACGCGGGAGGACGGGTTCTCCAACGGAAGTGCGCGTGCGGCCGCGACGCTGGGCCTACGGGTGAATGCGCCGAATGCCGGCGCAAACGGCCGCTGCAGCGCAAGGGCGCCGGCCCGGCCAGTGCAGTGCAGGCGGCTGAACCCGCGGCCGGAATCTCGCCCGCGGTGGAGTCTGTGCTCCACTCGCCTGGGCACCGGTTAGACGGCCAGACCCGGGCGCGCATGGAGCAGCGTTTTGGCCACGACTTTGGCCAGGTTCGCATCCACACAGGCACGCAGGCCGCGGCGTCGGCACGCGCCGTACAGGCGCAGGCCTTCACTGTCGGTCACGACATTGTCTTCGGCGAACGTCGCTATGATCCTGGCAGCTCCAACGGCATGCGCCTGCTGGCTCACGAGCTGGCCCATGTTGTCCAACAGAGAGATGCAATGTTCCCCACGGGTGGGCTTACGGTAGCCAGCGACCATTGGGAACACGAGGCCGACACGGCCGCGCAGGCCGCGGTCTCGGGCCGCCCTGCGCGGATCCGGCGGCGGGCGCAACACGCTATGATCGCCCGTTTCGTGGAGTCGCGCAATGTGAGCGAGCCAGATGGCTCGGAGGTCCAAGTAGAGCGGGTGCTGACTCCGGGACGTTGCCGGCTGGTGCCGGAGACGCGTACGGAGACGGGCAGCGGCATCAGCGCACGCCAGGCCTTTCTGGAAGTCAACATGTGCCGGGGACGGGTCTCGGGGGGCGCGCGCGGCGAGGTGAACTACGGGGACGCTTTGACCGACGCAGGCCGGGCTGCGGCCCGGCTCCTGACCAATCTGGCCTCAGGCCAGCGAGCCGACCAGGCTGTGCGCACCTTTGAGAACGACCTGCGCCAGCTTACTCCCAACGCGCAGCTGCGTTTCAATCTGCGCGCGCCCGGCTTCCGCCTGGACCTGAGTGGCACGGGCGAGGCGAGTGTAGCCGGAGGCGCCACCGGCGAGGGCCGGCTGCGGCTTGAGTTCGATGTGGGGCCCGTGACGGTCGGCGCAACGGGGACGGTACGGG
>JACFMY010000388.1 GCA_019455155.1 Caldilineaceae bacterium | reverse complement strand
TGTTGCCGGCCGCGATCCCAGAGCGGATTGAGCGGGCTCCGGTGCGGATCCCAAAACTCATCCCACGAGGCGGGCCAACCGATTGTTGTGGCGTAGAAACAGGCGGTGCTGCGTTCGTCGGGGTGGCTGCCAATCCCCTGGTCAAAATTGATATTCCACACGCGCAGAACGAAACCGGCGAGTAGAATCAACAGCAATAAGGGCAGGACAACCCGCCAGGAAAGTGGACGTGCCTGAAAGTTCGTCATCCGTTGCGTTATGCTAGACGCCAGCTGGGCGCGGCTCACTCCAGGTGGCATTCATTCATGGCTCGATAGCAGATTACTGGGGCACCGGTGGGTAGTTCGGCAGCACCCAGGTGATGTTGTCGGCTGACGGCGGCGGCCACAACAGATAGACATCCACCCATCGCCGCACCGGCACATAGGTTGCATCGGGATAGGCCAGATCAATCCGCCGGGCGATAATACCGCCACCCGTGTCAAGCGCATCGCTGATGCCATACCCCGGCACGTAGACCTGCGAGCGTAGGGGGATGATGCGGGGGTCAACGGCCACGATACCCTCGCGTACCAGGTCGCCCGTGCGGGTCCGGTTCCCCCCTGCCGATGCCGGGCTGTAGCTGGTCGCCAGCATGGTGATTTTGCGCCAGTAGGTAATGGCCGTCCCGTCAGGCAAGGTCTCCGTGCGCGGCTCGATCCGCTGGCCGTAGGCAATCCGGCGCTCCTCAGGCTCCTGAGCAATCCAGGTGTCCTCCAACACGCGGCTCTGCTGCTGGCTGTTCTCGTAGCGCACACGATAGCGGTGGCGCGTAATGCCATTGGCGCCCGGGTCCAGGACCTGTTGGGTGTCGATCGGCAAGTTAGGATCGGGTACATAGACCGTTTCGAAAGGGGCAATCTCCTCTTCAACTTCTACATCTTCCGCAACGCGCGTGACAACAATCTGAATGTTGTCGTAGAGCTCTGATTCCAGGGCCGGTTCGACGCGATCGTTGCCGGCGATGACAACGCCCAGATCGATCAACGCATCAGCTACGGTTTTGGCCTGGGTCCGCGTCTTCAACAGGTGACCATCTAACTGTAATGTGACTGGCACGCTGCGCTGGATATAGACATGCATGTTGGCCGTCACCGCGCTGCCCAGGCTCGGCTGGACGCGATCCCCCAAATACAGAATCACGCCGGCGTTACGGAGCGCTTCTCCCACAGTCTGTGCCGTCGTATCAATGGTGTAAGGCAGGCCGCCTTCCTGGACGACGATTGGAATGGCCCGGTAGATGCGCAGCTGGATCGGCTTGGTCTGGACACTGTTCCAGGCAAAGCCCCGGTCAAAGGTAGGCGCCTCCTGGGCAACGGTGACCGGCGGCAACGGCTGATCTGCCATCCAAGGCTTGCCGTCCAGCAGCAGCTCATCGTATGTTTCAACGGCCATATCCGCGTCAGCCAGGACCTGGCGGGGGGTCCGGCCCCAACTGTTGACAACCATGTTCCGGCCATCGGCGAGTATACGTACGGGACGTGCCCGCTCGATGATCAGTTCCATGTCGCGCACGATTGCGCTGTCCAGCCCTGGCGAGATCCGATCACGCGCATGGGGTTCCAGCCCCAGGTCGAGCAACAGCGCGCGCACGGTGGCTCGATGGGTATAGACAGTCTCCTCCATGCCATCGACCTGGACATAGACCGGCCGGGCAGTAAGCCAGGCCACTCCCCCTAGCACGACTGCTGCCGCAACGACGATCGCGGGTAGCAGCCATGCCAGCGAAACCCAGGCACGTCCATGCCCAGCCGTTCTGTCTGCCGTGACGGTTGCCATTCCGCTATTGTAACCAAAGGGAAATAGATCGCCAAAGGACTAGCGTGAGGGGAGACAAGAGGACCGGTGCTGAAGGGCTGGATGCCGGACCGAACGTGGCCAATCAAGCCGCGTCACAGGCACTCAACTCGTCACGGACGGCGAGGGTGTGATAGCATCTGGAGCCATGGGAAAGCGTGAGAGGGGTCGAGGCCCAATGAGCATTCTGCAAAGCCCTCAAGGGGACGCGCGCGCGAATGGGAGTGGTCTGCCGGGTGAGCGGTGGCTGCTCATCGGCGGGCTGTTGCTGGCGTTTGCCTTGCGTCTCTACCAGCTCGGCGGCGAATCGCTCTGGTATGACGAGACCGTTAGCGTCTACCTGGCGCGCAAGCCGCTGCCGGCGATGCTGGCCCATACCGCGGGCGATATCCATCCTCCAGGCTATTATCTGCTTCTCCATCTATGGCAGCTCCTCACCGCACCGGCGTTGCAGCATGGGCTCGAGTTTCTATTCGCATGGCCCAGTCTCTGCTTTGGCCTGGTCACGCTCATCCTGATCTACGCGGTTAGCCGCCAGCTACTGGGCCGAACGGTGGCGCTCGTGGCCCTGTGGCTTGGCGCGGTGAACCCCTTCCAGCTCTGGTACAGCCAGGAAGTTCGCATGTATACGCTGGGCGCGGCGCTGGGTCTTCTATCTGTCTGGGCGGCCCTGCACTTTCTGTCCGGCCGCCACGCGCGGCGATGGCTGCTTGTATACGTGCTGGCTGCTGCCAGCGGCCTCTATACCCTCTACTATTTTGCCTTCCTGCTCATCGCCGTGAACTTCGTCGTGCTGCTGCTTCTCTGGAGTGAGCCGGAGCACCGGGTACGGCGCCGCGCCGGCACGCTCGAATGGATCGCGGCCCAGGCTCTGGTTGCGCTGCTCTTCGCTCCCTGGTTGCCCACCTTCTGGCGCCAGGCTACGGAACCGCCTGTGCCGCCGTGGCGCACGCCGTGGACCAGCATAGCCAGCTTCGGTGCGAGCCTGGCTGAGACGTTCGCCGCCCTGCTCGTAGGAGAGAGTCCACCCGCCGCGCGCGATTGGCCCTGGGCGCTGTTGGCGTTCGCCCTGCTGGCCGCCTTTGTCGTGTGGGCGGTCGTTGCTCGCCAGCGCCGCGCCGCCATGGTGGTCTTGGGTATTGTCTTGCTGCCCGTGGCCCTGCTCTATCTGCTCACCCTCTGGGTAACACCCATTTATCACGTGCGCTATGTCTTTATCTATGCACCGCTCTTCTTGACGGCCGTGGCCGCGGTCGTAGTCGTGACGTTCAGAGCAAGCTGGTGGGCAGGCATCGTGACCGCCCTGCTCTTGTTGGGCCTGGCAGGCTCCGGTCTCCAGCAGCTATGGGCCAATCCAGAGTACCGGGCAGACGATCACCGCAACGCAGTCGCCGCGCTGGCCTACAGCTGGCGGCCTGGCGATCTGATCCTGGTCAATGCCGGCTGGGTTTACACGACGCTGGCTGTCTACTGGCCGGTTGAACATGAAGGCGTTGAGTCTGTGGTACCCCCTGATTTGAGTCAGATTCACCGTTTTGGTGACTACGCGAAAGAGCTGGCTGCAGGCACGGCGCCTGGTACAGCAACGCCCATAGCCGTGACCCTGGGTAGCGTGGACGGTAACCCGAGCTTGGGCTGGGGCAGCGCAACCAGCGATTTCTTTCCTGTCAGCCGCGCCGGTACCGCCGCCGCGCTCACTACCCTGGTCGCCCATTACAACCGCCTCTGGCACTATCGCATGTACGATACCGTGAGCGATCCCGATGCCACCGTCCGCACCTGGCTCGACGGCCACGCTTCTCTCCTTTGGGAGCTGCCTATCCCCGGCCGGGACTTCGGCCTGCTTCAGCTGTACGACCCGCCCGGCAGCCCGTTCTCTGAGGAAGCGGTCCAGGTGGACGACGCTCCCTTCGGTGCGGCGCTCCGCCTACTCGACCATAGCCAGCCCCAAAGTGCTGTCGCCGGCGCGCCCCTCTATGTCGACCTGCGGCTCCAGAGTGAGCCAGGCATCGCGCAGCTGGACGGCCCCCTGGCCACAAGTTTGCGTCTCTACGACAGCGCCGGCTACGTGGCCGCCCAGGCTGACACGCCCTTGCTGCCCGCCAGCACTGCTTGGGCGCCGGGCACGGTCCGCCGCCAGCCCCTGGCCTTGCCCGTCGGCGCCGCCACGAAGCCCGGCCAGTACAGCCTAGAACTCGTTATCTACCGCCAGGCATCAGGCGAGCCTCTCGCCTTGCCTGAAACGCCCCGCACCCGCTGGGGCCAAAGCTGGCAGCTCGGCGAAGTCACGATTACGCACGCTGCCCGCCCGCCGGAGATCGATAGTGTGCAGGCTACCTTCGACTACATCGACCTCGTCGACGCCAGCCTGGACCGCGACGCAGCGCGCGGTGGGGAGACGGTGACGGCGATCCTCTACTGGCGGCCACGGCCCAATCCCTATTCAGATACCTATCGGGCAATGCTCTCACTACGTGACAGCCAGGGCTCCACGGCGCAGCAATGGATACACACCGCAGGCGGCGACGACTATCCCAGTGGCGCGTGGCCGGCTGGCTTTCCTGTACGCGATCTGCACCCGCTAGTTCTGGATCCGGAGCTCCCTCCAGGCAACTACACGATCACCCTGGCGCTGGAACGCGCAGCCGACGGGTTGCTCATTCCCGCGCAGCAGGGCTCGACCCGCGTACGCGAGCTGCCGTTAGGTGTGATTACAGTAGGCGAATGAGCGGCCACGCCGGCAGGTCCTTGCTGGAAACTCTGCAATTGATTTCCAGTCAGCGGCTGACGCCTTGCACATGATATGACCAGCGGGTCCAAAAAGTTGGTACGTTGCAGGCGCGGGAGTATACTGGCAGATTATGATACGCTCAACGATCCACCGCCGCGTCGCGGCCGCTGCGTTCGCCTTGATTACCGCAGCAACAGTGTTGGCCGCGCAGCCGGTGTTGGCTTCGGAGCCATGCAATCCGCCCAACGTGATCCCCCAGCATGTCTGCGATATGGACGAGTTCTACACCGATGGCGGCCGGCAGCTGCCGGTGGGGTGGAGCGCCTTCGTCCTCTCTGGCGACCCTGGCTTCTACCAGGATCAACACACCTTTTTCGGTGGATCGAACCTGACCATCCGTAGCACTAATCCCTTCAAGGCCGGCATCTACACGCGGGTGCCGGTGACACCCGGTGCTGGCTACCGTGCCAGCATATCCTGGGGTGCGCCCAACGCGCCCGATCTCTTTGGCCGGCAGCTCGGCATCGACCCAACGGGCGGCACCGATCCCAACGCGCCGGCGGTGATCTGGGGGCCCATGCACTGGGGCGAGGGGCGCATCTTGAATTATCCACCGCCTGACGTAAATATCGATGTCAAGGCGCGCGCGGTGGGCGATACGCTGACGGTCTTCTTTCTGACCGACCACCCCCAGACAAGCGGCGATAACCTCATTCTGATCGATGTGATCGCGCTCTACCCTGACGAGAGTGCGCCGGCCGTGGAACTGCCGCCGACGGCAACGCCCGAGCCACCCACGCCCGAACCGGTGGCCGAGGTCGCGGCCGCCGCGCTGGCCGTAGCTACGGATACGCCGACGGCCACGCCCACAGCTACGCCAAGCGCAACCCCTACGGCAACGGCGACCTCCACGCCGACAGCAACCCCCACAGCGACCGCGACGCCGACACCCTCGCCGACGTGGACGCCCTGGCCTTCGCCGACGCCGGAGCCGGTCATCGCGGTGGTACGGACGCGCACGCTCGACACGGCGCGGTCCATCAACGGCCGCGGTGGTTTTATCTTCTTGAGCTTATTCAGCTTTGCTGGGGCTGTGATCTTCGGCGGCTCCTGGTTCTGGCTCCGCCGTCGCAGATGAGGGGTCCTCGTCACCGGCCGCGCCAGGTAAGCCCGATTCGTCTGCCGCGCCCGTAGCTGTATCCGGCAAGGACTGGACGGGCAGCAAGTGGATCTCGCCAAAGGTGTGATCCTGGATCACCTCGAGCTCGCGCAGCTTTACCAGTTCCAACACGGCCAAAAAGGTTACGATGACCTCGAGACGCGTGGCGCTGCGGCTGAGCAGTGTCTCGAAACTGACACTGCGGCGCGTGCTGTTGGGTGCGTCCAGCACGTTGCGCAAATAGG
>JACFMY010000387.1 GCA_019455155.1 Caldilineaceae bacterium | reverse complement strand
CGCAACTTCCTCGTAGATCCCCGAAACCTTCACCTTGCGCAACGCGATCGGCGCGCGGCGTAGCACGTGAGTGCACCTTGTGAGTGTGCAGTCCAGCAAGGATCCCCTTATGCTCCCCATCGAGCTGGTCAAGCTCACCGCGTTGATGGAACGCACCAGCGGCAGTCCTAGCGTACGGATCGGGCTCATCGATGGACCCGTGCTTACCCAACACCCCGAACTGGCGCCCGAACACCTCTACGAGATTTCGCGAAACCATAGCGCCTCCTGCACGCAGGCCAGCAGCACGGCGTGCCTGCACGGAACCTTTGTAGCCGGCATCTTGGCAGCCAGGCGGGGCTCCGCCGCGCCGGCCATCTGTCCCAACTGCACGCTGCTGGTGCGCCCGATTTTCGCCGAAAGGACCACGGGCCACGACCAGATGCCCAGCACGACCCCGCGCGAGCTTGCTGCGGCCATCATCGATTGTATCGCTGCCGGCGCGCGCGTGATCAACCTGAGTCTGGCCCTTGCACAGCCGGCCACCAGCAGAGAACAGTTCCTGGAAGAGGCACTCAACCTGGCCGCCAGGCGGGGCGTAATCGTGGTGGCGGCCGCGGGCAATCAAGGCACCCTCGGCAGCTCCGCCATTACTCGCCATCCGTGGGTTCACCCGGTGGCAGCCTGCGATCGACGCGGCAGACCCATGAACGAGTCGAACCTGGGCAGCTCCATCGGCCGGCACGGTCTGCGCGCACCAGGCGCTTCCATCATCAGTCTGTCCACGGGCGGGCAGCTGCTCACGCTCAGCGGAACGAGTGTTGCCGCGCCCTTTGTAACGGGAACCATTGCGCTGTTGTGGTCGGTCTTTCCCACCGCCGCGGCGGCACAGATTAAATCAGCCCTATCCCAGACTTCCACCCCGCGGCGAGCCTCGGTCGTGCCGCCGTTGCTGGACGCCGCAGCAGCTTACCAGTCTCTACTTTCCGCGCAGGCAAGGAGGTGATCCATATGGCCGGCACCAGCGAAAACAAGGATTCCCAAGACCAGAGCGAGCACCAACCTCACCGGGTGCGCCTGCCTGGCTTTATCACCGACGAGGAGATCGGCCTCGGCGACGTCATCAAGCGCGCCACCTCGTACATTGGCATCAAACCCTGTGGTGGCTGCCAGCGCCGGGCGGCCGCCCTCAACCGCTGGCTTGTCTTCACGAAACGAGCCAGATAACCCGAGCGCACCCATCCACGTCGAATGGAGACCAACCATGGAACAAGAAACGCGAGAACAGTTCGCAACCCCTGTGGAGACAAGACGGGAGCCGCCCACGGTCATCCCCTCACAGGGGGATGTTGACGAGGCGCCGCGGTCTGGCGCAGGCGAGGCTATATCCATGACGGACACCCACGTCTATGCCATTGGCCGCGTCGAAGCGCGCTTCCCTCGCCTCTCCGTCGAGAAAGAGTTCGCCCAGGCCGCGGGGCGCGCCGAGACCGCCGGGCAGACCGACCAGCAGGCGTTCTACGGCGTGCTCTCCAAGCCCGAGAACCGCTACCTGGCCCGCCAAATGTGCTGGGTGCTGATGGTACAGGAGCTTGAAACGTACATCTTACACCCCCGCGATCCCAGGGATTTCGACCGGCTGGTGGAGGCCATCCGTGCGCAGCCCAGCCCATTGGATCTCGATGTCGTCATCGGCGTGCGGGGACCCATCGCGCCGCCGGATTTCTGCAACGGGCTCATGGTCCCCATTGTGATTTTCGACCAGATGTACTCCTTCGACCGCGATGCCCTCATCAAAGCCATCCCCAAGCCAGAGAAGATGAACCCAAAGCAGTTTGAAGCGGCGGCTGGCGAGGTGCTGGACCGGATCCTGCACATGACGGACAACGCAGGCGCGGCGGATGAGCACCGTGCGCTGAATTACCTGGCCATGCGCTATCCCGGCATCTACGCCAAAGCGGCGGAGGAATTCGGACGGGATTTTGCCCTAACGGAGGTCGAAGTACGCTCCTCGCCCCTGAGCACCACGCGCAACATGGTCGACGTGGTTTTCTCCTACACCAACCGTAATACGGATTTTAGGGAGAAGTTCTTTGTACGCCTGGATGTGACTGAGGAGTTCCCGTTTCTGGTCACCAAGCTGTCGCCGTTCTATGACCACTAAAGCTATCACCCATCAGGAGGTGTAACATGGCAATCCCAGGATTTGTTGCTGACGCAGCGGTTTACCGCTCCCGCAGCCACTATCGAGCGGCCCACGTGGCTCAACGCTCAGGTGAAGTGAGCATGGCCATGATCAATCTCGACGGCATCGACTGCAGCAACTGCGTGGGGGGCGAATGTGTGGAGCTCCACTGTTTTGAGAACTGGACGCAAGGCGGTGGGGGCGGGGGCGGCCCATACGTAGGCGGCGGAGGAGGAGGTGGTGGTGGTGGGGGAGGTGGCGGCGGCGGCAGGTGCACAACCAATGTGGGCTGCTGGTTCGACTGCATGGATAGGGTGTTTCACCCCTGTTATGCCGGGTGTGTCGAAAGAGCCGGCGGCAGGTTCGGAACGCGCACGTTCAAAGCCTGCAAGAGCCGCTGCAATTTGTCACAGCAGCTCTGTGCACAGGGTTGTAGGACCTGCTGATGACCAGGCGACAGGCAATCACTGGGCCGAATCGACAGTTTCCGACGATTTGTGTGGATGGTTGCATTGCCGAACGGCCGCTTGTATCCATGGCGCCGTCTCCCGTATGGCGCGGAGCCGTCAAAGACTAGCGTGGCACCTTGCCAGTGGGCGAGTTGGTTGCGCCACTGTCGAATTGCGTCATAATGGTAGCAAGGGAGGATCACAGTCATCTGTGAGCTTGACGTGATCCTCCCTCACCAACACCATTCTCCGCTTGTCCACTACCAGATAGCGGGCAGCGCGCAGCGGCGGGAAAGCCGGTCTGGCTTCTCCGCCGGAGGAGGCGCGACATGACAGCCTTCGAAGTACGGATCGAGAGGCTCCCACCCATGACGGTCGCAAGCGCGCACGCCTACGGTGAAAACCCAGAGCGCGCGGCGTGGCAGAAACTGGAGGCCTGGGCCGGACCACTTGGCCTGCTCGACGATCCCGCAATCCATCCTGTCTTCGGCTTCAACAATCCCGACCCGTCCCCTGATCGCCAGGCCTACGGCTACGAGTTCTGGGTGGCGGTCGAACCGGACTGCGAGGCCGGGCCCGGGATCGAACTCAAGCAGTTCGAGGGCGGCCTCTACGCCGTGGCGAGCTGCAGGCTGGCTGACGAGATGAGCTCGGAGTTCTTCCTGCGGGAAGGGTATCTGGAAGCGTGGCAGAAGCTCCTGGACTGGGCCACCGAGCAGCAACGGCCGTTGGGCAGCCACCAGGCCCTGGAAAAGCCCCGTGATCCGGCCGCGCCAGCAGACGAGCTCATTCTCGATCTCTACCTGCCAATTGAAGACTGAACACCGGCCCAACAGAAGCTGCCGGAAACAGATCGGCTACATCAATTCTGGCGCCAGCAACACCACATGGCCGGTCACCTTCCCGCTTTCCAGCAGCGCATTGGCCTTGGCCGCCGCCAGAATGGGAAACTTCTGCGCGATGATGGGGCGTATCTGGCCCGCCTCCAAGAGCGCGAAGAGTTCGGCCCAGTCGTCTGCGAACGCGGCAACATTCCCTCTATGGGTGCCGTACCCTTTGATGCTCTTGCCGTTCGGCCACAGGTTGTACAGGATGAACTTGCCCAACAGCAGCAGAAAGCGGCCAAAACTCTCTGGCCCGCCGTAATGCACCAGCACGCCGCCGCGCCGCAATACGGCCAGCCCGAGCTCGAAATACTCCTCACCCATCCCGTTGAAGACGTAATCCAGGCCTCCTGGCGCGGCGGCGCGGATGACCGCGACGAAATCGTCGGTGTGGTAATCGATGGGGGTTGCGCCCAGCTCGATGAGCGCGCCGTGTTTGGCCGGGGAGGCTAACCCATACATCTCGAGACCGGCCAGCTTGCCCAGCTGCAGAAAAGCGGTCCCGACGCCCCCGCTCGCGCCGATCATGAGGGCCTTCTCCCCCGGCCGCACCGCGACCACACGGTGCATGACCTGGTAGGCGACCAGGTAGTTCAGGATCAGCGTCGCCGCCTCCGCGGGATCCAGCGTCTCGGGCACCTGCACGAGCCCAACTGCGTCCCAATAGATATATTCGGCATAGCCGCCGAAATTGGTCAACGCCGCCACGCGGTCGCCCACAGCGACATTCGTAACGCCGTCGCCCAGTGCGTCCACCACGCCAATGAACGCGTAGCCGGGCACAAAGGGGATCTTGGCCAGAAAGGGGCGGTTGCCAACCCGCACCGCGATATCGTCCTGGCAGACAGGCGTGGCCAGGATCCGTATCCGCGCCTCACCAGCCGCTGGCGGCCGCAGGTCGTTCTCCATGACCTGCAGCGCTTCGGGGCCGCCACGTTTCGTGACAACTACGCTGTGGTATTTGTTGTTTGTCATGCGTTCCCCCTTGTCACGACCTCGCGGCCAAAGATCGCAGCCGGCACGAAACAGACCATTCCCATGATCGCAACTACGATTATGTCAACTATCTTGAGCGGCGCCGCCGTCACAAGAGGCTGCAGCAGGAGAAACAAGATCAGGCTGATGAACAACATGCTCGCGGCAAAGAGTAAGCCCAGCCCGCTAGCATAGCCGGGCGGCTGGCGCTGGAGCAGCAACACGCCGCCTGCGATCCAAAGCAGCGAGACGACCAGGTCGGCTACCAGCACGCCAACTTCGGCGGCAGGCAAGGTCGCCTGGTTCAGGCTCGCAGCGGCCATCGTACCAATTGATCTCAACACGAATAGGCCGCCAAAGACCACCAACACCCAGCCCGCCAGCGTCTCCTGCACCGCGCCAGCTAGCTGCGCCTGAACGGCCGCGCCGTCCAGGCTTCTCACCAGCTCGAACACGCCGTAAGCGCTCGCCAGCGTCAGAGCCAGATAGAGAACGGTAATCAGCCCGTACGGCACGCCCAGCAGATAGGCAACGGTATTGTAGAAGATATAGAGCAGCGCGCCCGGCCAGCAGAGCAGACCGGCCAGGCTACCGCGCCGCGCCCAAGCCAGCGAGCCCAAGAGGATGGGCAGCCCGACAACCAGATTGACGATGTCGTTGGGGACGAAGGTCTCACGTAGCGCTTCGCTTGGGTAGACAGTGGTCTGGAAGAACAGGCCGGCGAGCGAGGCAGCGGCCAGCAGGACAGCGATCACGAGCGAGAGGGTGTAGGACAGGGAGAGTTTCCGCCTTAGGGGGAGTGTGGGGGGCCCCATGCTTCTCATTCCTTTCTCGGGGATTCCTGGCTTGATAGGTGAGCCGGCTCCTGCCACAGCAGTGGGCGCAGCTTCTCGGCCCAGGCATGAATGGCGTCCCAATCGCGGTGGTCGCCTTGCGACCAGACGCCAAAGAGCACACTCAGGCGAAACTTGATGCGGTCGCCCCAGGACGGGACCTTGCTAATGTCCAGCGCGCCGGCAAAGTGCCCTTCGCTCACCGGCTTCACCAGGGCGCGGACGGGCGCGAGAAAATCGGCCACAAACGAGCGATAGGTCTCCCCGTTGCGCATGGCGAGGGTCATGCAGACCAGAAACGCCGCGAACGGCTTGCGCGCCAGCTCCCGGCGATGGGTCCGCACAAACTCCATGGCCTCGGGCAGCCACTGTTTGTTCTGGATGGCGCTACCCGCCACCACGGCACTGTAAGGGGAGAGGTCCTCCACTACCATCATGGGCAGCACATCCACCGCCGCGCCGCCTGCGGCTAGTGTCTTGCCGATGGCTTCCGCCACCCCGCGCGTGGACCCGGTACAGGTGGCGTACGTTACAAGGATTCGTTTTGACATGCTGATCGTACTCCTGAATGGTTCGTGGCACATTGACACAACCATTATGAAGCAGATCGGCGATTTTTCACCCGGCCACCTGTCTGGGAATTGCCCCACAACAGCAAACGGGAAGCCGGGCTAG
>JACFMY010000386.1 GCA_019455155.1 Caldilineaceae bacterium | reverse complement strand
GAGATTCCAAGCAGAGTACCCAGAGGGGCCAATACTAAGACGGCGCGGATTGTAGCGCATCGAGTCACATTCCACAACTAAGCGGCCCTCCCGGCCCGCGCGCATTTCAACCACCGGATCAGACCAAAGAGGGGTGCACGTCAACCAGCCCAGCGCCTATTCTGTGCGTGACGAGACACGTCAGACGAACAACAGAGTACGCAAGCGAGGAATCACAATGACGACAGCAACTTCACGATCTCACCGCGAACGATCTTACCACGACCATGCCGCGCACAGCGCCACAGCCGCCATGCCGCGGGACCATGCGAGCCAGGCCATGCAGGCCGGTGACGGCGTCCACCAGGCGCACATAAGCCATGCCTCACACACCATGCACGGCGCAAACGGCGATGCGTCCGCCGCAGCACAGGTCTCTATGACCCAGGATCATGCCATGCATGAGACCCACGCTGACCACAGCAGTCGCAGCGGTCACAACGGACACAGCGGTCATGACGCGCACGCGGGCCATGGCGGCATGCATGAAGGACATATCACCCTCATGCGGGATCGCTTCTGGATCTCGCTCGTCCTGACCATTCCCGTGCTGATCTATGCACCGATGATCCAGCAGTGGCTCAACTTCACTGCGCCACAGTTCCCAGGCAGCGGGTTCATCGCACCGGTTCTGGGAACCCTGATCTTTGTGCTCGGCGGCCTGCCCTTCCTGGACATGGCCAGAGGCGAGCTGGCCAGCCGCCAGCCAGGCATGATGACGCTGATCTCCATCGCGATCATTACCGCCTACGTGTATAGCTTGGGTGTCTTTCTCTTCCCACCTGTTGACGCCGCGGGCATGCCTATGGCAGCAATGGACTTCTTCTGGGAGCTGGCGACGCTGATCACCATCATGCTGCTCGGGCACTGGATCGAGCTGCGCAGTGTCAGCCAGGCCCAGGGCGCATTGCGTGAGCTGGCCAGGCTCTTGCCCGATACGGCAGAGCGCATTCAGGCCGGCGGCAGCACAGAGATCGTTGCTGTAAGCGAGCTGCGCGCTGGCGACCGTGTGCTCGTGCGGCCGGGAACGAGCGTCCCCGCCGACGGTGTCGTCGTCGATGGCGAAAGCAGCGTCAACGAGTCCATGATCACCGGGGAAAGCAAGCCGGTGCACAAACAGGCAGGCGAAAAGGTTATCGGCGGGACGGTCAACGGCGCGGGCGCGCTGCGGGTGGAGATCCAGCAGGTGGGTGAGCAGACCGCGCTGGCCGGCATCATGCGCCTGGTGGCAGAGGCACAACAGAGTACCTCTCGAGCCCAGACGCTGGCCCAGCGGGCCGCGTTCTACCTGACCTTGATCGCCCTCACCGCGGGCGCGCTGACCTTCGCGGGCTGGTTATACTTCACAGGCAGCGTGCCGGATGCCGTGAAATATACGGTGGGCGTCCTGGTTATCGCCTGCCCGCACGCGTTGGGTCTGGCGGTTCCCCTGGTTGTCTCCATCTCCACGACACTAGCGGCGCGCAACGGGCTGTTGGTCCGCCAACGCCTGGCCCTGGAAAGCGCCAAGGATCTGGACATCGTCATCTTTGACAAGACTGGCACCCTGACTAAGGGCGAGCAGGGCGTAGTAAGCATAGCCGTCGACGGGATTCGCCACGAGGATGCCGTGGCCATTGCGGCCGGCATCGAGGGGGACAGCGAGCACATCATCGCCCGGGCCATTCGGGACTACGCAACGCAGCAGGACATCACGCCGGCGCCGGTCACGGGCTTCCAGAGTCTGCCCGGCCGGGGCGTGCAGGCGCTGGTTGGCGGCCGCCGCTATGCTGTAGGCGGCCCCCGGTTGCTGGAGCAGCAGGGATGGCAGGTGCCTGCCGCGTTGGAGGAAGCGCGGCGCGCGGCCGAAGAGGCAGGACAGGCCGTGATCTACCTGGCCGGTCCCGACGGCGTCGTCGCCCTCTTCGCGGTGGCGGATGTGATCCGGCCTGAGAGCCGGGAGGCCATCGAGCAGCTCCATGCCATGGGCATCAAGGTGGCCATGTTGACGGGCGACAGCGAAGCCGTGGCCAAGTCTGTGGCCCAGGAGCTGGGCATTGACACCTACTTCGCCCAGGTTCTGCCGGAGCACAAGGCAGAGAAGGTGCGCCAGCTGCAGCAGGGCGGCGCCAGAGTGGCCATGGTGGGTGACGGCGTCAACGACGCGCCGGCCCTGGCCACTGCGGACGTGGCCATCGCCATTGGCGCAGGCACAGATGTGGCCATCGAAAGCGCTGGCATCATTCTGGCCCGCTCCAACCCGTTGGACATCGTCAAGATTGTGCGGCTCAGCCGCCACACCTATGGCAAGATGGTACAGAACTTGCTGTGGGCCACGGGCTACAACGCCGTCGCAATTCCACTGGCCATGGGCGTGCTGGCGCCTGTTGGCATTCTACTTGACCCGGCAGTGGGAGCGGTATTCATGTCTGCCTCCACGGTCATCGTGGCCCTCAACGCCCAGCTCCTGCGCCGGCTCAAGCTGGCTTAGGGAAGACCCGGCTACCAACTTCACTGCTAGCAAACGCTTGAGAATCGAAGAGCCACCCGCCTGGTGCGGGTGGCTCCGTATTTTTTCGGCATCGGGGCGTCATCATGGCTAGCGTATGCGCCGCCTGGTCAGCGCGAACTACGCGCCTGCGCCTTCTGCATCATCGTCTCGTGGAAATTCCGCTCCACTGCGCCGGAAGCAGGCATCCGGAGGCGGTATTGGCCATCGGCCGCCAGATCCCAGGCCAGACGGTTGTCGTGGAGCGCATCATCGAGGATCTCGATGAGGTGATGCTGTAGCTCCGGCTCGCGCACCGGCGTGATGAGCTCGACGCGGCTGTTAAGATTGCGCGTGCGCCAGTCCGCGCTGCCAATCAAGGTCAGCGGATCCCCATTGTTGTGGAAGTAGAAGATGCGGTCATGTTCAAGAAAGCGCCCCAAGATGCTGATGACCCGGATATTCTCGCTGAAGCCGGGTAAACCGGGCCGCAACATGCAATGGCCGCGGACGATCAGGTCGATCTGCACGCCGGCCTGTGACGCCGCATAGAGACAGCGGATCATGCGGATGTCATCCAGCCCATTCATCTTGGCGATGATGCGCCCGTTGCCATGTCGCTTCTGGTGCTCGATCTCGCGGGCGATGAGCGCCTCGAAGCGGCGGCGCATGTGGTCGGGCGCAACCAGCACCTCGTCATAGGTCTGTTCGGGCGCGTAGCCGGTGAGAAAGTGGAACAGATTGACCAGATCGCGGCCCAACTCCGGCCGGGAAGTCAGCATGCCCAGGTCGGTGTAGAGGCGAGCAGTCTTGGAGTTGTAGTTGCCGGTGCCAATGTGACAGTAGGTGCGGATGCCGTCCCGCTCCGAGCGAACAATCAGCGTGGCCTTGGTATGGGTCTTAAGACCGACCAGACCGTAGGTCACGTGAACGCCCGAGTTCTCCAGCATCTGGCCCCACTCGATGTTGTTGGCCTCGTCAAAGCGGGCTGTGACCTCCACCAACACTGCGACCTGCTTGCCCCGTTCGGCCGCGCGGATCAGGGCCTTGACAATGGGCGAATCGTCGGAGGTGCGGTAGAGCGTCTGCTTGATCGCCAGTACATGTTTGTCGTCCGCAGCCTCTCTGATCAACCGTTCGGTGGAGGCGGCAAACGAATCGTAGGGGTGGTGAACTAGCAGGTCGCCACGGCGTATGATGGCAAAGATGTCGCGCGTGTCCTTCGTCTCACCCTCGTTCTGCAGGCGCAAAGGAATGGCCGGTTCCCACGCAGGATAGGTGAGCCCGGGGCGGTTGATGCTGGAAATGTGGAAGAGGCCGGTCAGATCGAGTAAGCCGTCGACCTCGTAGATGTCCTCGGGCTGGAGTCCCAACTCGCGCATAAGCACGCGGCGCTCATATTCCGGCATGCGCCGGTCGACCTCGAGCCGCACCACGGGCGCAAAGCGGCGCTCGCGCAGCTCGGCCGAGATCATCTCCAGGAGATCATCGGCTTCCTCTTCGTCGCGGCGCACATCCGCGTTGCGCGTCACCCGAAAGGGATGGACGCTGATGAGATCCATCCCCGGAAAGAGTTCCCCAATATGGGCCATGACCACCTGTTCCACCGGCACCAGGCGGATGACCCCCTGGTTGGCGGTGTGCGTGGCGTCCTCCGGTTGGGGGACTTCGAGCCAGCGAGGGTTGGGCAGCTTCAAGCGGGCAAACTGGGTCGCCCGGCGGTTGCGTTTGCGCAAGACAACGGCAAGGGACAGGCTTAGATTTGAGATAAAGGGAAAGGGATGGCCCGGGTCCACAGCCTGCGGAGTCAGCACCTGGTAGATCTGGGAGCGGAACAGCTCGTGTAGCTTGTCCCGCTGAAACTGGCTCAGTTGCTCATAGTCCTGGACCACGATCCCGGCTTCGGCGGCAAGCCTCGGGCGCAGCTCTTCTTCCCACACCGCCGTCATCTTAGCGTGCATGGCGGCAACCGCATTGCGCAGGAGATATAGCTGTTCAGACGGTCTACGCTTCCTGGCGCTTAAGACCGCCGACGCGCTTTTGGACGAATTCGTCCAGGTTGCTGGCTGTGATGGCGACAAACTTGACCCGTTCCAAGAGCGGTGTGCGGTGGTCCATGGCCTGGGCCAGCACGCGCCAGTTGAAATCGATCCAGCTCAGCTCCTTGTTGAAGAAGAGGGACGCGTCGTCGACGCCGGCGCCTTCAGGCACCGGCTGCGGGTTTACGGCCCTGGGAATGATAACAGGCGCCACTGGCGCTGCCGGCTCACCGCCTGCTTCAATCTCGGCAGCCTTGGCAGGGACATCGGACACCAGCTCAGAAGTTTGCGGGTTCTTAATGGCACTCATAATGGACAGAAACCAACGGGCGTCTTTCTAAGTCGCCCAGCGAATACAACAGTAGCGCACACTTCCATCATAGAGGAAATGGCGGCAAATGCAACCTGGAAATCCAAACTGCGTTTACGTGGGCTGTTCAGCCATCTAGCCCACAGATCGACATTACCGATATCGACATTACCGCTTGCGCCTGCCAGCTGTGCTGCGCTTCTGCTGCGCCGAGTCCGCAATGTTGCGTAACAACGCGACGAGGATCCAGATGGCCAGTAGCCCTAGCACGGCAAACCCTGCGATGGGTCCCACGATTTGAGCGGGAGGGAAAGAGACACCTGCTGACACCTGAAAGGTGGTACTCACAGCAATCTGTGGGCCGAGTAGCACGACAACCACCAACAGCGGAAAGGCAATCAGATAGCCGAGCGGGTTTCGTCTTAGTATTAGCACGCCAGACAGTATCGTAGCCGGGGTTATGATGGCTAGATCTAGGGCGTAGGTCACCATGGTCGTATAGCTATCCATCCGCTCGGGCGGCCGGTTTTGGAGCAAGGCGGCGACCAAGGGCTCGCCCCACACGACGAGCGTCACCAGGCCACCTGCGAACATGAAGAGGGCCGGGCCTCGACGCGGCAGCTGGGGTGAAAAATGAGCGGGTAACGCCTGGCGATCGATCGACGCAAAAACCAGGACAAAGGCAAAGAGACTGGCCGAAAAGAGCACGACATAGACAAGAAAAAGGTTGTTGTAGGCGGCGCCCAACGCCATCGAGGCATAAACATAGAGGAAATACGCGAGCGTTCCCAACAGTAGTAGTCCCGCGCGCAGCGAGCCCCGCCGGTAGAAGAGGATTGTGACAACGATCAAGGGAATAGCCAGAAAAAGGATGACCGCATCTACGCCCTTGGTTCCGGCGCCAATAAATAGTGTGTCATAGCGATACAGCCCCTGCCCGTACATCTGGACAGTATCTCCCCGCACCGTCGTGAAAGAGAATGGGCTGCCACCATCTTGCCAGAAGAGGCCGGTACCGGCGGCGACTGCCGCCAGCAGCGCGATCAGTAACGATAGCCAGATAACGACCTTTGACGGTTTCATAATGGATGCTCCAGCAAATCCCGATTCTATGATTTTAATGTATTGCCGGCCTTGATCTAGGCCGTAATCT
>JACFMY010000385.1:4725-6034 GCA_019455155.1 Caldilineaceae bacterium | reverse complement strand
GTGTCGTAGCCTGTCCCGCGCATGCGGGTCTCCTCGTATTTCCTATAAATGGCAAAGGTGCCCGGCACCGTGTGCCAGCCCGGCTTGCCCGTGCTGACCGTCGTCTGGAAGACCGGAACATCGCCCTGCCAGGCGGTGAGACGCTGGTTGGCCACATCTACTTCGATCCAGCGCTTGCCATCTGCTGGCGCGTCCGTACGGAAGACGACAGGCGCGGCCTCTGCCTTGGCCGGCAGCGCCGCGTCTTCTTCGGGCGCGCCAGCCGGTGCCGGCGCCGGGCCAGCTGGCGCTTCGGGATTGTCGATGGTGACAGGGGTGAAATACTCATCGTAGTTTAGATTGCTGTGGACTACGCGCAGGCGCAACACGTGGCTGCCATTGGGATACGCCGCCGTATCCCAGACGAAAAGCCTGTTCAGCTGTGCCACAGGCTTTTCTCCCCAGGCAAGAAAGGTGGCCCTGCCGGGATCGCCCCCCAGCATGAGATCGGCCTGCCATTTGCGGAAGGTCGGGTGCGCGGCCATGCCCTCAACCGTCACGACACCAGATAACGCGGCGCCGGCTGCCGGCGAGGCTATGCCACTGGTCTCCTGTGCATCCACTACAATCACTGATGCGAAGAATACAAAGAAAGCAATGGATATTGTCAATGACCATCGATACATTGGCTTCACCACTGAGAACATGGAATCAATCTTTGTTGAAATCCACCGCGACGGCACTCGCCAGCACAGTGCGCAGATAGTCCAGCACCTTTAGATGTTCAGGATGTTCCTGGTAGCGCTGCATGCCCGCCAGCGAGTCGAACCGGGTGATCAGCGCCAAGTCATAGGAGCGTGGGGAGTGCAACACATCAGTGCCCACTTCGAGGCCGCGCAGATCTGGTACTTTCCCGGCAAGCCCGCGCAGCAGCGAGGTGGCTTTGCCCAGGACCTCAGGCGTGGGGTCATGGAATTTCATGAGCACCACATGGGTGAGCGGCCGCGGCGGGATCTCGGATGAGCGTGCACGCCCACCCAAGTCCAGCCGCATGACCAACTCGCCATGTTGTACCTGGCCGGTCTCTTCAAAACCCAAGCTGGCATAGAACGGCTGGGGACTGCCCTCTTCAGGCACATAGGTGACGAGAAGCTCCCTGGCGTTGGGCCGGGTCAGGACATAGTCGATCAGGAGCTCGACGGCGCGGCGACCAAAGCCCAGGCCTTGATAACGGCGGTCGACCATGAGACGCCAGAGAAAATAGCGCGGCTGGTGGGGATTGTCCAGCAACATGATAAAGCCAACCGGCATCTCATCAGCGTAGATCGCG
>JACFMY010000385.1:0-4715 GCA_019455155.1 Caldilineaceae bacterium | reverse complement strand
GGGGCCACGCGTAGGGCTCATAGGCTGCCTGGGCCAAGGAAGTGGCGTTATCGGCCACAAAGTTTTCCTGTTCCGGCGCGACGCGCAATTCGATAATCGTACGTAGGATTTCTATTGTGACCGGCCGCAGCGTTACCGTCGCGCCGCGGGTAACGGCCTCTCCGCTCGCAGCAAGAGATTCCATGGGGTGGCTTGCTCCTCAACGCGTTGCGCTGCCCAGGGACGCCACGATGGTGCGTGTGGTAGCTGGTAAGCACCATCCAGCGGCCAGCCAGACAGCAGGTTGTTGATGGTCAATCCGGCGCCCGCGTGCGCGATGATCGAACCGGATTGGAGACGGTATGGGTCTCAGTATAGCAAAGTTTGCCAACTTTTCGGTCACGGGCACCTTAGCCATCTTGTCCGACCGCCAAAGCCACGGCCGTCTCGGTGAGCAGGCTGACACGCTCCCAAAAGGCATTGGCGCGTGCGGGCTCGAGGGGAGCAACTTCGGAGAGCCGCTCAAGCGCCTCGCGCAGCGTAGGCGGGCAAGCATAGGTGCGCTCTGGCGCTGGCTGGCCGGGATAACAGGTGGCATAAAAGTGGGGCCAATCGAACCGCCAGCCTGGATCGGCCTTGCCGCGCCACCCGGCCACCTGTTCGTGACCCAGTACACGCGTCGCATCGTTCAGAGGCGGGTAGTGGCGGCGCAGGCGATCCACGATCGCGGCCAGCGCACTGTATTGGGCAGCGGTATAGGGCAGCAGGTTGCCATTGAAGTTGACCAGCTCAATCCCAATAGCACAGTCATTCAACCCTTCCCACAGCTTGCCATGGCTTTGCCAGCGGCTCTGCCCCGCGTGCCAGGCACGGAGGGCGGTGCCGTCCAGGCAGGGGACACACTCATGGACTGTGCCATCGCGGTCAACGATCAGGTGTGCGGCTGCCTTCCGGTCCGGGTCGTAGAAGATCTCCAACGTGCGCGCCAGATCAACGGCCGTATAGTGCAGGATAAGAAACTGCACGTCGATAGCCTGCGGGGTATGGTTGGGACTCACCGGCCGGCGCACTAGCTCCATAGTTCATCCTCCACATGCCGCACGAAATAGCTGACCAACGCGTCGAGGCTCTTTGAGTACTCGACCCACGGCAAGTGACCGCAGGCGTGAGCTACGCGTAGCCAGGCATGCGGCAACCTTGCCAGCGCGGCCTGGGCCGCAACCGGCAGCAGAATCGCATGCCGATCAGATCGGCATGGCCGTCAAACCAGGTTCTTCTGAGGCCAGTTCAGCGCTGTCCAATAGTGCCGGGGCCTTCAGCTGCAGATGACGTCGCTCAGCGGCAAGGATCGCGCGATCTGCGCTCCAGAAGAAGTTCTCTTTCCCGATGATGGCGTCGAGGCCAGCGCGCTCCAGCATGCGCATAACCTTTGGATGGACCGCCGCCAGCATCAGCGTCTTGCCTTGCGTATGCAGCTGGTCATGCAGTGTGTGCAACGCTTCGATGCCGGAAAGGTCGATGAGCGGCACACCGCGCATGGAGAGCACCAGGAAATCTACATCCTCTTCATGGGCGAAGGCCTCGTTGAAGGTATTGGTGGCGGCAAAGAAAAGAGGGCCGGTCAGGTAGGCGACCCGGATATATTGGCAGTCGGTCTTCACATCCATGCCCCGCATCCGCATCCGCTCGACGCCGATGGGATGGATGTCCACCTCCAGGCTGGCTACCTGATTGATAAAGATACCAGCCGACAGAATACCGCCAATGAGAATCGCCTGCGTCAGGTCCAGCGTGATCGTGGCAATGAAGGTAACCAGGAAGGTCAGAATGCCTGTCTTGAAGCGGTGGAAGAACATGAAGTGAATGGCGTCCCACTCGTTCATGCGGACCGCCGTTACCATGAGCACCCCAGCCAGTGCACTCAGCGGAATCAGAGCGATGATGGGTGCGAAGAGCAGCGCCGCGGCCAGCAACGCGACAGCATGAATGATCGAGACCATGCGCGTCTGGCCGCCGGACTTGATGCCCACAGAGGTGCGGGCGATGGCCGCTGTGGCCGGCACGCCGCCAAAGAAAGGAATGACAATGTTACCGACGCCTTGGGCCACGAGCTCCTGGTTCGCCTGGAGCCGGATGCCCGTCATCTTGCTTGCCACGGCGCCGCACAGGAGCGATTCCACCGCGCCCAGCGCCGCCACGGACAGCGCTGGCACCATGAGTTCGTTCATGCGGGCCCAGGGAATCGTGTCGAGCGATAGTCTTTGGTCCAACAGGATGGTACGCGGGATCTCGCCGATGTTGGCCACCGGCCATGCCATGGCCACGGTCACAAGCGTAGCCACGACAATTCCCACCAGAGAGCCTGGCACAAAGCGGTTCAGGCGCGATGGCCAAAGGGCCATAAGGCCCACGACGATCAGGCCGGTAATGACCGCCGGCCAGTTGGGCGCAAGACCTTGCTGAAAATAGCCAAGGAACTTGAAGGCAGCCGATTCGCTACCCGGCGTCTGCATGCCCAGAAAGTTGTCGATCTGCCCGACAAAGATGATGAAGGCGATGCCGGAGGTGAAGCCAGTGATGACAGATGAAGGGATAAAGGCGACAAAACGGCCCATGCGGAGCAGACCAATGGCGAGGATGATCAGCCCGGCCAACAAGCCCGTCATCCACACACCTTCGAGGCCGATCCGTTGGGCAATTACGATGAGCACGGCGCTCATCGCGCCCGTGGGGCCAGAAAGCTGGTAGGGCGCGCCGGAAAGAATACCAATGATCAAACCAGCCAAGATAGCGGTAACAAGCCCGGCGGCGGCCGTGGCGCCGGAAGCCACGCCGAAAGCGAGAGCCAGAGGAAGGGCTACCGCCGACACAGTGAGCCCGGCCAGCAGATCTTGCCGGAACTTGTCTGCGGTGTAGCCGGCAAACTCACGCCGCCAGAGGTTTACGAGGGAAAGGCGCTGCATAGAATAGCGAACTCCTGGGTCTTGCCCAAAAGAAAGGACGAGCCGGAATGGAAGCCGGCTCGTCGCCTGAAGGTAAAAATATTGCTTTGTTGTACGCCTCACTGCGCTACCTGTCAATTCAGGGACGTGCTAGCGCGCGAAATTCGAGTATGGCGCCGGCTTACCGGTCCTTTGCCATGTGGTAGACGATATCCGCCGCGGATAGGACCGCGACGGGCCGCTGTCTCTCGCCCAGCACCTCCACTGCCACCACGCGATGGATATGCCGGTCGATGAGCAGCTCCAATACTCTCTCCAACGGGTCATCCAGCAAGACAGTCACAACATCCTCGTTCATAAAGTCACGCACGGGCTGGACATCCCACTCTGGCTGGCGATAGCAGGCGCGTACGAGGTCAGTACGCGTAATCACGCCCGCCAGAAAGCCGTCGGCGTCGGTCACTACCAGAGAACTAATGTTGTGGTGCTGCATATGCCGCGCGGCCATCTGCAGCGTATCGTCCGGGTGACAGGTGTAGACGCCAAAGCGCTTTGCCTGTAGCACCGTCATCTGTTTGATCACCTGTTTCATGGGGAGCTCCTGACTGGCTGCGACTGGGAGCAGAGATTGTGAAAGAATGCACAGGGTTGCTGGCCCCATTGTACTGCATGAATCCGTTCACCACAACGGCCGCGCGGCGCGGGCTCCTTGAGTCCAGCCCACCGCGCGCGCGGGCCAGCCAGCTACGAAACTGCATGGTGCCCTACTTGACATGAGTTTCTTAATCTGTATAATTTTTTTAGCTTTGACTAAATTACTGATTTTTTATACGGAAACAATCGAGAGGAATGGCAGTGAACATACACAGGAAAGGCGTGTTGAGAAGCATAGTAGGTATCGCCCTGTTGTCTTTGGCAGCTATCATCCTGGCAGCATGCGGCAGTAGCAGCCAGGCCGCGGGTGACGGCAGGCTACGGGTCGTGGCGACGACCGGCCAGATCGGCGACATTGTCAAGAACGTGGGCGGCGACTATGTCGAGGTAACTGCCCTCATGGGGCCTGGCGTCGACCCCCACCTGTTCGTGGCCAGCGAGGGTGACGTCGACCTGCTGCAACGGGCCGATGTCATCTTCTATAACGGCCTGTTTTTGGAGGCGCAGATGGCCGACATTCTGCACCAGATTGGGGAGCGCAAACCCAGCATCGCCGTCGCCGAATCGATTGATGAAGCGAAGCTGTTACCGTGGGTGGGCAAGGGCGACGAATATGATCCCCATGTCTGGTTTGACGTTACCCTATGGCAACAGGCCGTTGCCACGGTCCGCGATACCTTGGCAACGGTTGATGCCGAGCATGCCGATGCGTACCGCGCCAATGCCGCAAGCTATCTCGAGCAGCTGGACGACCTGCACGCCTACGTCCAGGAGCGCGCGGCCCAGGTGCCGGCCGGGCAACGGGTGTTGATCACGGCTCACGACGCCTTTCACTATTTCGGCCGCGCCTATGGCTTCGAGGTACGCGGCTTACAGGGCATCAGCACCGCCTCAGAGGCGGGCACAGCCGATGTGCGAGAGTTGGCCGATTATATTGCGGAGAACCGGATTTCTGCTATTTTTATTGAGACATCGGTGCCTGTGCGCAACATTGAGGCGCTGCAGGCGGCGGTCGCCGACCGCGGCTTCTCTGTCAAAATCGGCGGAGAGCTCTATTCCGATGCGCTGGGCAGCCCTGACAGCGAGGGCGCGACCTACATCGGTATGGTGAAACATAACGTAGACACGATCGTGGACGCG
>JACFMY010000384.1 GCA_019455155.1 Caldilineaceae bacterium | reverse complement strand
TCATAAGGGGCGATATGGACGTTCAGTAGCCACGCTTCGCCAGTCTTGACCAGCACAAAACCGTCCTGCAGGCTGACGCGGCCAGCCCGCACCGACTTGATCTCCGTACCGGTGAGGGCAATGCCCGCCTCGTAGGTCTCTTCAATGAAATATTCGTGTCGCGCCTTGCGGTTGGTTGCCACGGTGCGCGGGCCGTGGGACGCTCCGTTCTGTTTTGCCACAGTCTATCTATACCTCCGGCGCCTACTGCACCGGCATTGGGTCCGGATTGCCGCCCAAGAGCTCAATGGCCTTAGCAAGCTGCGGATCGTGTTGCGACTGGCGCTGCGCGTCGGTGATCTCGACCACGACATCGGGCGCCAACCCTGTCCCGTCAATCGTACGGTCGTTGGGCGTAAACCAGCGCGCAATGGTCACACGCATGATGGAGCCATCGCTGAGCGTTTGGGGTAACTGCACGCTGCCTTTGCCAAACGTTGTGGTGCCGACAAGCGTACCGCGCTGATTATCCTGTACCGCGCCGGCCACGATCTCGCTCGCGCTGGCGCTCCCTTCGTTCACCAGCACGACCAACGGCAACGAGGTTGTCACCGCCTCACCAGTTGTCTTGTAGATCTCCTCCCGGCCATCGGAAAAGCGTTCAATGAGGACAGTGCTTTCGTCCAAGAACACATTGGCGACTTCGACGGCCTGTTTGAGCAAGCCGCCCGGGTTGCCGCGCAGGTCAAAGACGATCCCGGTGGCCTGGTGGTCCACCGCGTCCTGTACCGCCTGGCGCACAAGCTCACTCGAGCTCTCGTTGAAGGTATTGAGAGCAATATAGACGAGCCCGTCGCCCAGGGAACGTGTCTCGATGGTCGGAATCTCGATGCGGTCACGCACAATCTCCACATCGAAGGGTCCATCCACACCAAAGCGCGCGATGGTCAAGACGACCGTTGAGCCTTTGGGGCCACGGATCTTCTCAATGGCCGAGGTCAGGTCAGTGCCGATGATACTCTCACCGTCCACATGGGTAATGAGATCATCCCGTTTGACGCCTGCCTGCCAGGCTGGCTGGTTCTCAAATGGCTCCACGACACGGACAGTGTCGAAGTCCTGGTCCCAATCCACCCGCGCGCCAATGCCTTCAAAACTGCCCTGGAGGTTGGTACGGAAGAACTGTGCCTCGTCCGGGGTCAGGAATGAGGTATTGGGATCTTGCAGCTCCCCTAAGACACCGCGGATGGCGGCGTAGGTCGCGTCATTGGCTGCCGGCAGTTCGCCATAGAAATCGCGATAGAGGATATTCATGGCCTCCCAGAAGAGGTCAAAGTGTTCGCGCAGATCTTGCGCCGTCCTACCCCCATCATTGCGGCTGGCTGCCGTCACAGCGCCGCCCAGCTGGCTCACGCCAAAGCCCAGGCCAAAGCCCGCGACAAAAACAATGGCGGCCACGACAATGGACAGGCAGGTAAGCAAGAGCGGACGCGTGCCCTTATCACTTTTCGGTGGCACAGAGGGCGGTAGGGTGTTCATTGCTGTCATATCTGATTATCACTTCTTCGCTTGTTGCACGGACGGCAGCGCGGCGATGGCTGCCGCCAGCGGGTCTTCATCTTCGGCAACCACAATGTCAGGGAGCAGCCCCTGACCGCTGATCTGGCGGCCACTGGGAGTAAGCCACTGGGCATTGGTAACATGCAGGCTGCTCTGGTCAGAGAGCTCGTGGATCAGCTGGACACTGCCCTTGCCGTAGGTCCGGGTACCAATGAGCTGGGCTCGCCCATGGTCATGGAGCGCACCCGCCACGATCTCGCTAGCCGACGCCGACGCACCGTCCACAATCAGTACCAGGCCCGCATTGGGCACGAGCTCGCCCGCTGTCGCTGTGTAATTTTTGCGCAATCCGTCCGCTTTTTCCTCGATTAGAATAACGCCCTCATCCAGCCACATGTCGGCCATCTCGACAGCTATCGTGAGCAAGCCGCCAGGGTTGCCGCGCAGGTCCCAAATATAGCGGTGCGCGCCAGCGGCCTGCAGCGCCGTGACGGCTTCGCGCATTTCCTGGGCGCTGCGTTCGCTGAAAATGGTCTGCCGTATATAGCCCACGTCAGCGGTCTGAGGATTGTCGTCCAGCAGCCGCCACTCGATGCTGGGCGTCACAATCTCCGCCCGTGTGAGACGAAAGGCCAGCTGCTGCGCCAAACCATCGTTGCCAGCGCGGCGTACTACCAATTCAACCTGGGTACCCGGTTCACCGCGTACCAGGGCGATGATGCGATCGCTCGCTGTCTGCGCGGTGATTTCTATGCCGTCCACCATGAGCAGCATGTCGCCGCCCAAGATCCCAGCCTGCGCGGCAGGTTGATCAGGCAACGGCTGCAGCAGCCAACCTTCGGCGGTCTGTTCCAGCGATGCGCCAATCCCGCCAAACTTGCCGGCCAACTGGTCGCGCTCTAGCTCGCGTGGTTGGGGCTCCACGAAAAAGGTATAGGGATCGCCAAACGTTTGCACCATGCCCGCGATAGCCCCATAGATACGCTGCTGGGTATCAGGCTTGGACCCGAAATAATCACGGTCTAACAGGCGCCAGACCTGCCAATATGCGCTCATATCGGCCTCTGCTGGCGACGGTTCGCCGGCAACCGGCAGCGCGGCCAGGCTACTCTGATGCAACAGTGGATAGGTGGCGTAGCCGGCTACAAATGCCAGCAAAACCAACGCCGCACCCGCCAAACCCAGTAAAACTCTACGCACGACCATAGATGAAGTATTGTAACATACACAGGGGCGATCTACTATGTGGACGACTCCATTTTCACATGGAATGAGAACAGGGAACTTGCCTGTAGCGCACGCGTCGCGGCCTTGTGGTCTGTCCACAATCAAACTTACGTTCCGTAGTAGCAAGTCCAGTCGGTTTCGTGCCCCGCGCCTGGCGTCCGCCAAAAGTCGATTGCCACCATCAAATTAATCCGCTATCATGGTCGCAATGCCCTGCCGGGACTCGCGACCAGCGGCCCCTCCACATCAGACCTGGAGTCTTCTCATGTTGAGCAACCCACCCATCTCCGGCATCACGTCTGTCCTCCGGCACTTCGGCGAGAATCCGCCGCGGTACCGGAGATTCAGCTTTCGCGGACATCGGCTGTCTGGCCATGACGGCATGGACTTTGACGCGGCCATGGGCACGCCGGTCCATGCCGTGCAAAAAGGGCAAGTATTGGGCATCTGGCCCAATCACATCCGTTTTGGCCGCGCCGTGCTGCTGGGACACGAATGGGGACAGTCTGTCTATGGTCACTTGAATGAGATACAGGTCACGCATGGCCAGACTGTTAGCGGCGGGCAGATCGTTGGCTCGGTCGGGCAGAGTGGCATGGCTGACCGCCCCCATCTACATTTCGCGCTGCGCGTCCAGCCCTTTGACGTGGCTGACGGCTGGTGTGGCTACACCGATCCCGCGCCCTCCCTCAAGCGTCTCACCGAGCCAGCCGGGGCCATTATGGGCCCGCACATCATTGGCAGCGTCACCGCCCATCTCGACCTGCTACGCCGCTGGCAGCCTCGCCTGATCACTGTACTGGATCCAAGCCCCAACGAAATGGTCGCGCTGCGTGAGGCGTGCCCCAAGGCGGTCATTGTGGGCCGCATCTTTGTGCCTGACCATGAAATGGATGCAAGAATTCGAGACAATCCCGAAGAAGCCGCTCAATGGGCACACACGTTGACTATGTCCCGATTTTCTCCCCAAGTGAATTACTGGCAGATTGCCAATGAAATCCTGCAGGAACGTGACGGTCTTGAACTGCTGGCGCGCTTTGAGGTGCGGCGCATGCAGCTGGCCGCCACGCTGTACCTTTGCGCGATCCTGGCGTTTGGCGTCGGCCACCCCGATCTGCCCGAGGCGGACCGCATGGCAGTTTGGCGGCTGGCCTACCCGGCCCTTGAGATGGCCGAACAGGCCGGTCACATCGTCGCCGTCCACCAATATGGGTTGCCCGATCTCTTTCGGCCGGCCCAGGATTGGTTCGCCTATCGGCTAGAGCATCAGGTACTGCGCCGTCTGCCCTTCAAGAAGCTGCAGTTCGCCATCACCGAATATGGCATTGACGGCATGATTGCCGGCGGTGAGCCGCGCGGGTGGCAACATTTCGCTGACCCCGCGGCCTATGCTGAGCAGTTGCTGCGCAGCGGAAGATATCTGGAACGCTTCAGCGGCCGCGTGCTGGGCTACAGCATCTTCACCTTGGGCCATAACAATCCCTGGCAGAGCTATGACATCGCCGGCGAGGTGGCCGGCACGCTGGCCGGCGCGAACGAGCGCGGCACCTGGCACGAAACCCAATGGGCCGGGACCGGTCTACGTCCCGACGATCCCAACCCTACCCAGGCTGTTGGCAGCGACGAAGTCAAGGAGCCAGCAGCGCCTGGGCCAGACGGGGGCACCGACGGAGGCACGGCGCCTGTCACGCCACCGCCAGTTACGCCAGAACCCAACCCCCCTACACCCGAACCCACCTCGCCGGCTACCGAAGGAGACGAAGTCGTGACCGCCGCAGCCGTAACCCAACGTCTCACAGAATGGTTCGACGACCTGAATCTCGCCGTCCAGCCGCTGGATGCTAGCCAGAGCCCAGACGACACCATCTACGAGCTCAAAGATGTCTTCACGACCATCAACGGCTCGTGGAATGTCTCAGCTGACCGCTACGCAATTCCGCAGTGGGCCAAGGATGCCTACGAAGACCAGGCTGTCCTGATGGAGCTCCAGAAACAGAGCCACCTCTATGCAGCCGTGGTCGACGGCAACGGCCAACTGCTCAAGGATTTCCCCATCACCTTTACCAACCGCTTCGACCCGGCCAATCCCTCGACGCGGAACACCCAAAGCAACTCGGGATGGGCGACGTTTGCCCTCTTCAGCTCTGGCAGCACCTACCATCCCGGCCAGGGGGAGCAAGGGCCATGGTGCTGGGCGCCGGCCGGATCCGCTGACCTGTTGTGTGGCGGCGGTCTGCCTGACGACGGCCAGAGCCTCTCCGTCTTTGCGGTCTGGCAGGCCGTGCCGCGGACGGAAGTGACGCCGGAGCCAAGCCCAGAACCCACACCTGAGCCATCGCCTGAGCCTTCGCCCGAACCGTCACCTGAGCCAACACCGGAACCAACACCGGAACCAACGCCGGCGCCGGCGGTCGAACGACGCCAGGGCACGTGGGTCGATGATCTCCGCCTTGCGATCAAGGGCGTCGACGAGCGGCCCGACAAGCCACCCATCGGGGATCTCGTCTATCTGATCAAGGATGTCTTTACCACGCGCGATGGGTCGTGGGAGCCGTCAGAAGTCTTTGGCTCGGTGGACCAATGGGCGCGCGACGCGTATCTCAAACCGCTGGGCGACCCGGAGTTTTTCGACGATGCGGGCGGCGACCACCATCTCTTTGCCGCAGTGCTTGGGCTCGACGGCAAGTTCATCCGCCACCAGGATATCCTCTACTGGTCCGATGGTTTTGAGATGTTGGGCGATCCCGACTACGACGGCTACGCGGTTGGCGCCAATAACCAGCGCTATCCTCAGACCAAAGAGAAATCCGGCTGGATCAACATCCCCATGTCGCCTGACGCCAACTACGTGCCCGAACGCGGCGAGCAGGGACCCTGGTGCTGGGTGCCACGCGGGCTGCCAGCGGAGGTGATGTGCGGCGGTGGCATGCCTGCCAAGCAGCATGTTTCGGTCTTTGTCGTCTGGCAGGCTGTGAAGGCCGGCCAGGTTCCTCCCGCCAAGCCGGGAACTGGCGATCACAACATCTTCCTGCCCTTTGTCTCGGGTGGCGTTGCACCTGGGGCCGCGGCTCCGCCGCCCACTCCGAGCGCAACCGCTCCATCCTTCATTGCTGAGGCCGTGCTCGAGGCGATTCGCGGCGCGGCGTGGAGCAGGCTGGGCGTTGAGCTACGCCCAGGCTCGATATTGGCCGCGTACGCGCGGCGCACCGGCCTGGGCATGCCTGTGACGCAGGAGTTCGTCACAGCTGGCTACCGGGTCCAGGGCTTTCTGGGTGGCATCGTCATCGCGCCGGTGAAGAACCCAGAACAG
>JACFMY010000383.1 GCA_019455155.1 Caldilineaceae bacterium | reverse complement strand
CCCATACGCCGCGCGCCGCGCACATCGATCTCAATATCGTCGCCTAGCATGGCGACCCGCTCCGGCGGCAATGCCAGGTCCTCGAGGACCATCTGGAAGTAAGCGGTGCTTGGCTTCCCGACGACGACGGCATTCGTCTCTGACGCGTACTCCAGCGCCATGACAAAGGGCCCGGCATCGAGGAACAGACCGTCCGCGGTGCGCCAATGACGTTTTTTGTGGAGCGCCACCAGCTTGGCGCCGTTGAGCAAGGCACGAAATGCGCGATTGAGTCGGGCAAAGGTAAAGCTGGCCCCCATGTCCCCCACCACCACAAACTCGGGCGACTCTTCATCCACGTCCATGCCGGTGAACTCCAGTTGCGCGTCCGGCAGCAACAAGGGGAAGTAAGAACGAGCGTTCTGCTCGTTCAGATAACGCGCCGCCACGTAGGTCGCGGTGTAGAGCTCGTCAAGCTCCACCTGAAATCCCAACGCGCGCATGCGTTCCAGCAACGTGTACCGGCAGTAAATGGTGGTGTTGGTCATGAAGCGAAACGGAATTTCCCGGGCGCGCAGGCTGGCTATCGCCTCTGTCGCGCCCGGTATCACCTCTTCGCCTAGGGTCAGCACACCGTCGATATCGATGAGCAAACCGTCTACCGTGGAGAGCAAATCATTCAAAACTCACCTCCCGTAATAGAGGTGTATGATAGCTGCAAAGCTACCAGACAGAAAAGTGCAACCAAGCCACTCAACCCGTATTCTGCAGGCCAGCGGCAATTCCATTGACCGAGAGCAGGAGCGCCGCGAGCAGCCGCTGTCTGCGCGTCTCGTCTGTTTCAGCGCGCAGCTTGCGCAACACAGCCACCTGGATGTAGTTCAGAGGGTCCACATAGGGATTGCGCACCTTGATACTACGCCGCAATACCACCTCACGCTCCAGCAGCTGCTCCGCGCCCGCGACGCGCAACACCATGCGCTCAGTCCGTCCATACTCTTCCAGAATATCGCCGAAGATGCGCTGCCGCGTCTCAGCGTCGGTCAACTCGGCATAGAGCTCGGCAATCGGCATATCGGCCTTGGCCAGCCCCATTTGGACATTGTCCAGAATGGTGCGGAAAAAGGGCCAGGCCTCGTACATCTCGCGGAGCTGCACCAGACGCGTTTCACCCTCATCGCCAGCGGCAACCCACTCTTCCAGCGCCGTACCCACGCCGTACCAGCTGGGCAGATTGACGCGTGACTGCGTCCAGGCAAAGACCCAAGGAATCGCGCGCAGATCGCTGATGTCCTGAGTTGCCTTCCGCCGCGCCGGGCGTGAGCCAATATTGAGCGCGCCAATATGGTCGATGGGGGTGGCCTCGTGGAAATAGCGAATAAAGCCTGGCTTGGTAACCAGCGACCGGTATTTATGAAAAGCCAGCTCGCTGAGCTCATCCATGTAGTGCGCCCAACGCTCCTCGTCCGCGAAATGGGGACGCTTGCCCGCCGTCAAGAGGATGGCGTTGACCAACTGTTCCAGGTGGCGCCGCGCCAGGGCCGTATTGGCATAGCGGACGCTGATCACCTCGCCCTGCTCTGTAAGCCGGATACGGCCGCGTACGGACTCGGGCGGTTGGGCAAGAATCGCGCGGTTGGCGGGCCCGCCACCGCGGCCCAATGTGCCGCCGCGGCCGTGAAAGAGCGTCAGCTTTACCCCATATTGGTCGCAGAGCCGCGCCAGCGTCCGCTGCGCCTGGAAGAGCATCCAGTTTGCGCGCAGATAGCCGCCATCTTTGTTGGAGTCGCTGTAGCCGATCATGATCTGCTGGCGAAACCCACGCTGCTCCAGGTGGCGCCGGTAGGCTACGTTCTCGTACAAGGTTGACATGATGCGCGGCGCGTGGTGCAGATCCTCCACCGTTTCGAAGAGCGGCACAATATCAAGCCGCCCCAGCAGACCGGCATCCTTGGCCAACAGCAGCACCTCGAGCACGTTGCTCGCTGCATTGGTCATGCTGATGATGTAGGTCTGGATGGCGTCCTCATCCACCTCCTGTTTTGCCTTGCGAATGAGACGAAATAATGCAATGGTCTCGTTGGTATTCTCGCTGAACTGCAGCTGGGCGGTGAAGGGGCGCAGGTTCTGGATCTCCCGCGTCAACACACTCACCTTGTCCGCCTCGGAAAGGGCCGGGTAATCAGCAAAGATGCCATACTTGGCAAAAAGCTCGGCAATGGCCTCCCGATGCCGTCCCGAATGCTGGCGAATGTCAAGCGAGGCCAGGTGAAAGCCAAAAACCTCTACACTGCGTATGAGCTGCGCCAGGCGTCCACGGGCCAGCCGCTCACCCTTGTTCTCCATCAGGCTGCGCTGAATCACGCGCAGGTCGCGCATGAATTCATCGACGTCGTGATAGGCGCGCGGGTTGCGTTCGCGGTCGTCCCACGGCCGCTCGTTTTCGGCCCGCGTGGCGCGCAGACGCCGGAACATCATAATCAGCTTCTGGCGATACGGCTCCATGCGGAACCGTTCTAGCACGTCGATTTCCTGTTCCGGCACTAGTTTGAAGTCCGTGGCAATGCTGTCTGCCAACTCCTGGCTGATCTCCGCCCGGGTGACGGCCGGAATGAGATGCTGGTAGAGCTCGTCGACGGCAATGTTGTACTGGCGCAGGATCGTCTCCTTCATCGCACGCAGCGCCTCTTCTGTCACCGCCAGACTGACAAAAGGATTGCCGTCGCGATCGCCGCCAATCCACGAGCCGTAGCGCAAAAAGGGAGGAATGCGAAATGTAACGCCAGGATAGACTTGGGCCAGACAACGCTCGAGCTCAGCATAGACCTGGGCAACGACATTAAAGAGCGTAGCTTCGAAAAAGTAGAGCCCGGTGCGTACCTCGTCCATCACAGTCGGTGGCCGGTCACGCGTCTCGTCGCTTTGCCAGAGCAACACAATATCCTCGCGCAGCCGCTCCATGAGCTGGCACTGTTCTGTGGGCAGCAGATCTTCCTTTGTCACCTGTTCCAGTGTCGCCGCAATGGTGCGCAGCTTGGTCAGGATCGTCTGGCGCTTGGTCTCGGTGGGGTGAGCCGTCAGGACGGGAACGATGGTCAGCTCGTCAAGAATCTGTTGGACATCTTCGGCCGAAAGGTCTTCGTCGCGCAGCTTTGTCACCGATTCAGCCAGCGTTTCGCTCATGGGCACGCCTGTAAGCTGGGCGTTACGGGCGCGATCGCGCAGAATCTGGATCCGCTGCTCGTCCTCCGCCAGGTTGACGAGCTGGAAATAGGTGGTGAAGGCCTTGAGCATGGCCAGGCCGCGGGAGAGATCGTCGATCAGCCCGGGCATAAGTTCCTTGATGGCTGTGCCAGCCCTTTCGTCACCGGCACGCCACGCCTTGGAGAGCGCGCGGATCTGCTCTTCCAGGTCAAAGATCGCCTGGCCTTCCTGCTCGATGATGGTTTCACCAAGCAGATTGCCCAACATGTGAATGTTGGCGCTAAGCCGCTGCTTGTGGGTATCGTTCATGTGACGATTCTAGATGTGGCGCGCCACGAGATCACCCATCACGGATGTGGCCACCGTCTCACTGCCAGTATCGGATATATCCGCCGTCCGGACACCCTGGTTGAGCACCTGGTCGACAGCCCCTTCAATGGCCAGCGCTTCCGCCTCCAAACCGAGGCTGTGGCGCAGCAACATGGCCGTGCTCAAAATCGTGGCAAGCGGGTTGGCAATGCCCTTGCCCGCAATGTCCGGCGCGCTGCCATGAATGGGTTCGTACAGGCCCAACGGCAGGTCATGCGCGTTCAGCTTATCGCCCAGACTCGCCGACGGCAGCATGCCCATCGAACCAGCCAACATCGAGGCCTCATCCGTTAGGATGTCGCCAAATAGGTTTTCCGAAACCACCACGTCGAACGTGGCAGGCCGGCGGATAAGGTGCATGGCCATGGCGTCGACGAGTACATGCTCCAGTTCTACGTCGGGATACTCTTGCATCACCTCGACGGTGACGCGGCGCCACAGCCGGCTCGACGCCAGGACGTTGGCCTTGTCCACGCTGGTAAGTTTTTTGCGCCGGCCACGCGCTGCTTCAGCAGCAACCCGCACGACACGCTCGATCTCGGGGCGGGTATAGATCATGGTGTCGTAGGCTTCATAGCCCGCTTCCCCGGCTTCCTGTCGCGGGCCAAAATAGGCGCCGCCGGTAAGCTCCCGGATCACGAGCATGTCTGTTCCCTCTAGAACAGATTCCTTGATGGCGCTAGCCCTGATGAGCTGGGGATGGAGCTTGACTGGCCGCAGATTGGCAAAGAGATTGAGAGCCTTGCGCAGAGCCAGTAGCCCGCGCTCAGGCCGGTCTGCAGCCGTGGGCAGGTCCCACTGGGGGCCGCCGACCGCGCCCAACAGCACCGCATCGGCCTGCAGACAGGCGGCGACCGTCTCATCGGGTAGGCTCGTACCCAGCTTGTCAATGGCGCAGCCGCCCATGAGCTGGTGATTGTATGTGAAGGTGTGGCCAAACTTCTGGGCGACCACATCGAGCACCTTCTTGGCTTCATCGGTGACTTCTGGGCCGATACCGTCGCCGGCCAGTACGACAATGCTCGCTTCCATCCGGAAAATCCTTTTATGTCAACAACTTAGAATAGTACAGTATATGGAAAATCGCATCTCACCGGCGCCATTGATTGGCGACCAGGGTACAGCATACCCCGTAGGGATTGCCGTACGCGCGTATGTCCATGATCCCGCTTGGGACACCGGCGTAGACGGTTGGCATCTTTGCTTGTGCTGGGCGCCAAGGCGAACCAGCGAGCCGCTTCGCTGCGGAGGGGCGATATAAGGAAGTTGATTACTCCAGCCGGCACAGCAATAGACCGCGGCCCATTTTCACTCGTGGGACGTGGCGTGTCTCAATTCCCTTCATTGTGCAGCGGGCTGACTCACCAATGGGGGGCCGGCAGGCAACGTTGCCTCCCTGCTATTATACGGGATCGACGCCAATATCGAAATGTCTACAGGAGAGAAACGGAGTCTCAGCTGCATCGTACGGACAATGCGACCAGGTAGGCCACTTTGGGCGGCACGGATAGGGTGCCTGTGGCTCCGCGCCGTCATGCAGATTCGCGCGCGATGAAACAGCACGGTATCTCATAGCGGCGGGCAGGCCCGGTCTCAATCTCGTTGATCCGTTCAAAGAGTGCAGTAGCCAGCGCGCGCCCCATCTTGGCCGGATATTGGGCGATGGTGGTCAGACGCGGGCGGATCCACGAGGCAGCTGGTATGTCATCAAACCCTACGATAGCAACATCGTCTGGGACACGGAGACCCATCTTCCAGGCAGTCTGCATGGCGCCGATCGCCATGAGGTCGTTACAGGCGAAGACAGCAGTTGGCGGCGTCGACAGCGAAAGTAATGCGTGCATCGCGCGCTCGCCGCTCTCAGCGGTCCAGTCCCCCTCCTGGTAATATTCTTCGGGAAAGGGCAGCCGCGCCCGTTCCAGGGTCTCCTGGAAGGCGTGCCAGCGCCGCGCGCCGGCTGGAAAAGCTTCCGTGATCCCAATAAAGCCAATCCGCTGGTGCCGTCTGGCGGCAATGAGCCAGGTAACGGCATCAACCACGCCCTTGCCATCGTCGGCAAAGACGACATCTGATTGTGGGTGGTGGAAATGCTGGCCAACAAGGGCCACAGCCACATCGGTACGGGTAACCAGCTCTTCGATGTCATCGTCAGTCATGTGATACGGGACCATGACGACCCCATCGACGGGACGCCGCATGATTGCTTCACAGAAGAGCTGTTCGCCGTCGCGCCTATGGTCGGAGTTGGCCACCATGACGTCGTACCCGTAGCTGCGCGCGACATCCTGAACAGCCCTGACCATGGGATGGTAAAAGGGGTTCGCGATATCCGCGATGAGCATGGCGATAATGCGCGTCTTTTGGCCCCGCAGGCTGCCAGCATAGAGGTTCGGATAGTACCCAAGCTGCTTCACCGCAGCATAGACCCGCTCCTTCGTTTCGTCGCCGATGGGTATCCCACTCGTTGAACCGCTTAATACCCGCGAGACCGTGCTTTGCGATACATTGGCCAATCTGGCGACGTCG
>JACFMY010000382.1 GCA_019455155.1 Caldilineaceae bacterium | reverse complement strand
CTCGTTGTCCTCTGCCAGGAGGATGAGACGCTGGCTTTCCCCGGAGTGCGCTTTGCTGGGTTCTGCGGCCACGTCCGCGATGGGCAGCGGCAGCCTATCGTCGGCGTTCCACGGCAGCGTCAGGGTAAAGCGGCTTCCCTCGCCCATCCTGCTTTCTACGCTGATGTCTCCACCATGCTGCCGGGCAAGCTTGGCCGCAAGGGCCAGGCCCAAGCCGGTGCCAGGGATATTGTGACTGGCGCTGCTGGGCAGCTGGACAAAGGGTTTGAAGAGGCGATCCAGATCGCTGTGGGCGATTCCGATTCCCGTATCCCAAACAGCAAAATCCACATAGCCTGCGTCCGGCCGTTTCCGGACCTCCAGGCCGATGGCGCCGCCATCCGGGGTAAACTTCACGGCGTTGCTCAGCAGATTCAGCAAAATCTGCTTGACCCGCAGGCGATCTGCCTGGATCGCGACGATGTCGGGCTCAATGGCCACGCGCAGTTCGAGCTGTTTTTGCTCGGCTGCCTGGCGCACAACGTGGAGCGCGCTGGTGCAGAGCTGCTCAACGGGCACGCTCTCGATGTTGAGCGTCATCATGCCCGACTGAACCTTTGTGAGGTCCAGGATATCGTTGATGATTTCCAGCAGATGGTGGCCGCTCTCGCTGATCACGTCGAACGATTGGTGTTGCCGGGCGCTGAGGATGCTCCCGAGCTGTTCGTGTAGGATGCGGGCAAGGGAAAGGATTGCGTTGAGCGGCGTGCGCAGCTCGTGGCTCATGGTGGCCAGAAATTCGTCTTTCAGACTCGCCGCACGTTCGAGATCGGCATTGGCTGCGCGTAGCTCAGCCATCTCCCGTTCTCGCTGTTGCTCGAGTTGCGCATGCAACCCGTGGGCAGCATCCTTTGGCTCCGCGCCTTGGGTGATCTCCCGGAGCGAGATCATGATGGCCGCTGCTTCATTCCAGGTAGTGGCAGCCCCACGCATCTCCAGGACACGCATAGCTCCATTATCCTGGACGAGATCGATTTCGACCCCATTCTCGGCGAGCAGAGGATAACCGAATGTGCAGCCGACCAGCGTGCTGGAAAGGTGGGAAAAGAGCGCCACCGCGGCCGGGTTGGCGACCTGAATGGTACCAGCCGTATCCACGATCAAGATACCGTCGGCGCTCAGACTCATCAGGCAACGCAGGCGTTCCTCGCTGAGCTGCAGGCGTTGATTCAGTTCATCGATTCTGCCCTGCAGTTGTGCATCTTCTGAAGACACCGGGGTTCTCCCTCATCGATTTACCTGGGCCGTTGCCCAGGTAGGCAAAGCAATCATCCATGCCATGTGGCAAGGAGCGTGACCAACATAGCAGCTGGAGCCAATTGAGCTGGCGCACCCGTCACGGGGACGAACGGGGCTGCGCTGGTTGCGTCCGGTTAGCGCTGGACGGTTTCCGGCCGTGCTATGGCCACGTCCAGAAGTGCTGCTATGCGCTCAACGTCGGACAGATCGCCGGCCAGGTAGCGCTTGGGCGGGGGAGCTAGCCTCACCAACAACGGAGTGACGAGAATACCTTCTTCTGCCGCGCGGGCAGGCTGCTCCAGCACATCGACCACAGTGAACTCGTACGTAGCAGGCTCTAGCATATCACAGAGGCGCTGCAGATACCCGACCGCCTGCTTGGATCGTGCCGAAGCGGAGCTTACATATAGAACCAGTTCAAGCTTATTCATAGTCAAACACTTACTCTGCTGCCGTACGTTCCACCAAAGACACGCCTACCACGAAGCGAGCCGTTACGAGATGTTGGCACACGATTTCGGCACATGGTTTCGGCACATGGGCATCAGCGGGCTGCGCGAGCACCACGGCGCAGATACTGCGCCAACAGGTCGGCTAGTTTGCCGAGATTGACGGGCTTAGTGATGTAATCAGTCATCCCTGCTTCCAAACAGCGCTCCCGATCGCCCGGCATGGCCAACGCAGTCATGGCGATAATGGGCGTGTCACCCAGATTCGGCTTGGATCGAATTCGCCGTGCAGCTTCGAGTCCGTCCATCTCGGGCATCTGGATATCCATCAGAATAATATCCGGCTCCCGGCTGACCGCATACTCAACCGCGGCGCGCCCGTCTTGTGCAATGTCGATATTGTACCCCTTACCGGTCAGAAAATCGAACAAGATAGCCGCCACTTGCGCGTTGTCCTCGACCAGCAGGATCTGGTGGTCAGGCAGATCGAAACGGGGCGACGGCCGCTTGCCAGGCGTCTTTTCCACCTGCGCACCATCCGGCGCTTCCACGGACTCCCGAGGCGGCGCGAGCTGCGTAATATGCGGCAGCACCACCGCAAAGCGGCTGCCTGCCCCAGGCTCGCTGACCACGCGCACACTTCCACGGTGCAGGCTGGCCATGCGCTCCACCAAAACCAGGCCCAAACCGGTGCCCTCGTATTCCCGCGCCAGCCGGCTGTCCAGTTGAACAAAGGGCTGGAAGAGGCGGGGCAGCTGCTCCGGAGCAATGCCGATGCCCGTATCCCAGACCACAAAATGCATCTCTTTGTTAGCCCGGTCAATATGGACCTCGAGTCCGATCTCTCCGCCCTCTGGTGTAAACTTGACTGCGTTCCCGAGCAGGTTCACCAACATTTGCTTAAGACGGCGTTCATCGGCCCAGAGCGTTGTCACAGCGTCATCGAGCGAGAGACCGACGTGCTGGTTCTTCTTCATGGCCTGTTCCCGCACCATGCGCAGGCTGGCCTCGCAGACTGCAGTCACATCCACCCAGGTTGGATCGAGCTCCATTTTACCCGATTCGATTTTGGCCAGGTCAAGTACATCGTTGATTAAGGCAAGGAGATGCTGCCCGCTTTCGTAAATAATATTCACATACTTGGCCTGGCGCTCGTTTAGTTCACCGGCCAGGTGGAGACTGAGGCTCTCGGTCAGGCTAAGAATCGCGCTTAGCGGGGTGCGCAGCTCATGGCTCATACTGGCCAAGAACTCGTCTTTGACGCGCAGGGCCTGTTCCAATGCAGCGGTGCGCTCCGCGACCTTTTGGGACAGGTGGGCACGCTCCTCTGCCAACGCGGCCTCAACCCGTTTCCGTTGAGAGATGTCCTGTTTGAAAGCGATAAAGTGGGTAACGTAGCCCAGATCATCCACGACCGGCGTGATGGTCTGTTCCTCGGTATAGAGGGTACCGTCTTTGCGCCGGTTAATCAGCTCGCCGTGCCAGACGTTGCCTGCCTTGATTGTCTTCCAGAGATCGGTGTAGAAGTCCGCGTCCTGCAAGCCGGAGCGGATCAGGCCAAACGATTTGCCAATCGCTTCGCTGGCCTGATAACCCGTCAGGGTCGTGAACGCCTGGTTGACCCACTGGATGATCCCCTGGTGGTCTGTAATAACAAAGGCGTTGGCGGCTGACTCCAGGGCGACTGTCTTGAGCCGCAGACCCGCCTCGGCCTCCTTCAAGCCGGTAATGTCACGACCAATCGCCACAACGCCGGTTACTTGCCCATCACTGTCATACATGGGGGAAAGGGCGAGCTGAAGAATGGTTGGCTCTTCCAGCAGGTGCGGCTGCCATTCGTAGACGACACGCTCGCCTGCCAGTGCCCGCGTGATGGCCGCGTGGTGGAGTGAGCTTGCGCTGCCCTGCTCAAGCTCACCGGCGAGACTGCTCAGTACCCGTTCGGCCGTCTGGTCAGCTTTGTCGATCCAGTGGCCAAAGACGCCGGTGATCTGGCAGCTGTGATCCAGGGTAAAGACCAGATCATCGATGGATTCGACCAGATTGCGGAAGCGATCTTCACTGGCGCGCAATGCCGTTTCTGTCGCGTGCCGTTCAGTCATGTCAACTGCGGTAACCAGTACACTTGTCACGGCGCCGTTGGCATCGCGCAGCGGCGTGATGCCGAGACTGACCGCCATCAGATGGCCATCACGGTGGCGCCGGAAGGTCTCGAAGTTCAGATTGGGCTCGCCGGCCAGCACCCGTGCGCGCAGGGTGTCGAGCTCATCCTGTTGGTCGGGGCCAATCGTAGGCAGTTTCTTGCCGATCACCTCGTGCGCTTGCCAGCCGAAGATCCGTTCGGCGGCCGGATTCCAGCTTTGCACGTAGGCGTCGGGGCTCACTAGATAGATGGCTACCGGCGAGGCTTCGACGATGGCCTGCAGTTGTTTGCTTGTCGAGCGGAGCTGGTCCGTGGTGAGCGCGACTTCGGTGATATCGCGGTTAACGAACACCATTCCGGCGGGCTGCCTGGCCTCATCGAGAATCACCGAGGCGGAGGATTCCACGATGAGCAGCCGGCCATCACGGTGGTGGTGGTGTAACACGCCATGCCATGACTTCTGGGAGGCAAGAGTGCGCTGCATCTCAGCAAAGTGCTCAGATGTGCTCTCTGAGCGTACCAGCTCGCGTAAAGGCTGGCCGATCGCCTCTCGTTCCGTCCAGCCGTAAATCCGTACAGCCGCTGGATTCCAGGATCGGATGATCAGGTCGAAGGTCTCCAGATTCAGGTCAGTTGAGATGATTGCATCTGAGATTTCATTGATAAGGTGCGCCAGGTAGTCCAACGGCTCCTCATCACTTGATTGGATGCGGCTATTCTTATGGCTGGCGGCGTGGCGCCGTCCTTTCTGATTGCTTTGTGGCTGTTTCATTGGCATTCCCTGGATACACAGGAAAGCGACCGTCAGTGTGCTTCCTGTGCATCGTGGCCAATCCGTTACCGCCCAGCGCGTTCGACGTCGTACTGTAGGGGAAGCTCATCGAACGCTATCCAATATATCATTAAAACATATCCCAGTAACGCGTCCAGGTTACCTGGGCACGGGCGCGGCTGGCGGCAGTGACCGCCTCTTCATCCATCGTCAGCAGCTCACGGTCACGCATTAGCACGGTGCCATGGGCGATGGTACTGTGGACATGGCTGCCACTAACGCCGAACAGAATGTGCCAGGGCAGATTCTCGGCAGTGAGCGGTGTCGTGGGATGGTAGTCCAACAGGATCAGATCGGCGTACGCCCCGGGCGCCACAATGCCCACGGGCCGGTCAAAGAAGATCCCCGCCAGCGCGCGGTTGTTGTTGATGGCCATGTGGAGGACCTTATCGGCTCCAAGGTACCGTGGATCGCCGTGGGCCACCTTCTGGAGCAGATCCGCCACCTTCATCTCGGCAAACATATCGTTGCTGAAGCCGTCATTGCCCAGGCAGACCTTGAGGCCGCCCCGGAGCATGGCGGTGACCTCGGCTGCGCCTACGGCGTTGTTCATATTGGATCGGGGCTGGTGGCTGACAAAGGTATTGGTATCCCGCAAGAGCGCCATCTCCCAGGCATCGATGTGCACACAGTGGGCCATGATGCTTTCTGCGCCTGTAATCCCGTAGCCATGGAGCCGTTCCACCACGCGGATTCCCGACTTCTGCAGGCTGTCGTATTCGTCGGCCGGGTGCTCGGCTACGTGTACATGAAACCGGCTGGCCTCGGCAGCACACCGTTCCAGGGTCTGGTCAGAGAGGGTCAGGCTGGCGTGGAGGCCAAAAGTCGCCGCCAGCCGCGTGGCCAGCGCCGAGTCTGGTTCATTGGTGTGGGCGTCGACCAACCGCTGCATGAAGCGCACATTCTCGCGGATGCCCGCTTGGGCGGCTTCCGGGCCATCCCGGTCCGTGACCTCGTAACAGAGCACGGCACGCAGGCCACTGTCCAGCACGGCCGCGGCAATGACGTCAAGGCTGCCGTCAATGGCGCGCTGGGAAGCATGGTGGTCGATGAGGGTGGTCGTGCCGTGGCGAATTGCGTCCGCCAAGCAGACTTCGGCAGAGCTGCGCACTCCGTCGAGGTCCAGGGCTTTGTCCAATTTCCACCAGAGTGTCTGGAGGATTTCTGGGAAATCCCGGGCCGGCGGTCCTGGGACATAGAGGCCTCGGGCAAAGGCGCCATAGAAATGTGTGTGGGAGCAGATCTGCCCTGGCATAAGCAGCAGGCCATGCGCATCCCAGCGTTTGTCTTCCGGGTAGTCGGCCAGTACTTCCAGGCTATGCCCCATACTGTCAATCACAGGACCATCAAAGCGTACCGCACCATCTTCGAGAATCGGGTTTTCGTCGTCAAAGGTAATCACGGTAGCGTTGT
>JACFMY010000381.1 GCA_019455155.1 Caldilineaceae bacterium | reverse complement strand
ACTTTGTACTGGAACGTATCGCCGACCTTTACAATGTCCTTCGTGGCTGGCTTGCCGACGGCCAGACAGCCGTTCAGGTTCACGCTGTTCGGATCGTAGTAGCGCCAGATATGATCTTTGCCGCTGTTGACACCGCCAGCATCGCCGCCAAACGTGTCGACAGTCCAGATAGGGCAACCTGTGGCGCCCAGCACGGCGCTGGGATTGTGCACCTTCACCTTGACCCAGACGAATTCCGGCGTGTTGATCGTGAGCTGGCCGAACGCCCAGCGCACCGCTTTGGGGCTTGTGCTGTCAGTCTGGGACTCCGTGGGTAGCAGGTCTCCAATTGTCAGGTCGAAGCCAATGTTGCTGGCATCGTGGCCCGAGCCATAGGGTTGGACCGCAGGATTGTTGCCGGGCGGATCGTCGGCAATCAGGCTGCCAGGATACTTGATACGTTGCCAGGGACCGATGTCCTGTGTCGCCTGGTCGATACAGTCTTTCGAGGGCGTTAGGGTTGGGGAGCAGCTGCGGTACTTTTCCAGGTCAAATTCCCAGGCATAGCCGCTTTGGGGGCCGGCCACGACATTGGCCAACCCCCAAGGACCGTAGCCACGCCCGTTGCCATCGATAATGGGCAACGAGGGGTACGCTGGATTCGTGGTGCCTTTGATCCCATATGCGGCGAGCTGCCAGGCATCCCACTTGTTGAGCGGCGTCCCCAGCGCCGTGCGCGCGCCGACAAGATCGCCGCTGTTGTTCGAGAGTGTGCCACCCGAATAACTTCCGTAAGCGGTCTCGGGTGCGGTCGAATAGAAAATCCCGATGTCGCCGTACACGCCTGGCAAGGTGCCCAGGCTGGCGTTGGCCGTGTCTACGATGGGACTTGTCACACCCAGTATATTGGGCCCGCGCACGATACCAGTCAGGCTCACCGTGGCATCGCCCCCCGCGCCGACAGCTGGCATCAACGCCTGGCCCTTCATGGGCGCCTTGTCATATCCGGTGATGCCATCTGAAGGGTCATTCCCGGGTACCAGGTACGCCGCGTCCAGCACCTGCAGGCCATTCGGGACATAGAAGGTCGTGTAACCGCCTACGCCCATGGCCGTGCCATTGTCCGGCACTGCTTTGATGACCAGGCCCAATTCGTCGCCGGCTAGCAGCAGTGAAGCAGGAGGAGTCCAGCCCGGACTGTTGATACGGGCGTCGAGCATGGCCTGCGTATCGGGATCGAGATACGCGTAGACAGCGCTGGCATCTAAATTGTGACCGCTTGCCGTTTTTGTAGAGAGCCCAGGCAAAAGCGAAGGCATAATGCCGAATATCAATGAAGCAATAACGATTGCATTGATGCCTGCGCGTCGTAATCGGCTTGCGGCAATCACGCGACAAGGCATGAAACCTCCAGAGATCGTTTTTAAAGGTACTACTACCCCAGCCCTGCGCCGGCAGCAAATAGTCCTAAACAATGAAATTCCGCTTTATTTGACGACGCTTCAATCATAACGTTTTAACCCACCGGTCACATCAAGCTAACGTCTGAGCCCCAGGTGAGTCTATGTTTGCATCTTTACGGGAAGAATTGGCCAGGAGCGGATCAAATCCTGTCTTGGCCTGACGGAATGGTCAGGTTGCTTAATAGATGGCGCGTCCAACTAGATTGGAAAAAAGGGGGAGCAAAGGAAAGGCTCTGACTACTGCTAACTCTTAAACTGGACCCGTTGCGGCCCGTTGACTTACGGCCCTCATTGATACACGAGCGGGAGATAGATTGCCTCGTGTACGTCGAAGACGCCGAAAGTGGAAAGATGGCAGATGGCCACGCTCAAACGATTGTTGGTCGCGTCTTGGGTGACTGGGCCACAGGCAGCCACCTCCCACGCTTCGGTCTTCTCGTCCAGGAAATAGAGGTCCAGGTTTGCTTCGTCAACCGCGGCGCTGGCCACTGTGGTGTATTGCAGGGTTAGCGTAACCGGAACACTAAAGGTAAATGTTGGCAGAATGCCAGCGCCTTCGTTGGCCGTTATCTCGAAGTAGTCGAAGATCGCTTCGCTGTGAGGCGGCGGCGGCGCGTCCGGCTCGGCATGCGCGATGGTCATTTCTGTCTCTGCTCTCAGGGCGTCTGCCGGGACATCCAGTGTGATCAGCGTATCCGGATCCGGCTCATAGTCCAGGGTGCCGCCCCTTTCTGGGCTCATGATCGTAGCCTGGGGCTTTGGCGTCGGCAGGGGAGTTGGCGTCGGAGTGGGCGTAGCCGTAGGTGTCGCGGTGGGAGATGGTGCCGGCGTTGGCTGGACGGGATTACACGGCTGATGGGCAGGTGGGCATGGATAGACGAAATTAATGCCGCGCCGGTCATTGTCATATAGCGTCCGCTTGAGCGTACCCGACATGATGGAGTAGTACATGACGGAACGGTTGTCAGGGTCGTGGCCCAAGGCCAGCCAATGCCCTAGCTCGTGGAGGACAACACTCTCCAAATCCACTTCATCCCATTCAGGATTGCCGGTCGCGTCCCAGGCGTACGCGTCGTTGACCCAGATATCCGCCTCCAGGATCGTGTCGCCGGTAAAGAAGACGCGTGCAACGGCCAACGGCTGGCTCTTGCCTTGCTCATCCGTTAGACCTTTGTCGACAAAGACGATCTCGTTCGCTGAGTTATACCCTACATCGGTGGAGCTTGTGGGCCCATCATAGGCCAGCGTGAAATCCGCGGCATCTACCAGCGTCCATGTGTTGGCTGCGCCAATGATCGCGTCCAGAAAATCCTGACGGCTGCCGTTGCCGCTGTCCGCTCGTGTGGAGTTAATGTTGGCTTTGAAGAGTACATCGCTGGAAGGCCACTTGATATTGTTGTAGACGTATTCCAGACCCCCTACGATTGGCTCACCGCCCTCGGCGGCTTCCTGTTCCGCCCAGTCATCCGGCGGAACCAGAGCAGGATCGATCTCCCGGAGCAAAGCATAAAAATCGGCCATAGCGAGCTCTGTAAAGATATCTGGATGGCTCACCGCGCCGTTCAATACGTTGTATTTGCCAGCCTTATTTGCTGCGATGGAATAGCCTCCGCCAGCAGGCGCCAAGAACAGAACTACTTCCTCGCCGGCCGTTAGAGTTGGGAATTCGGGCGCCACCATATACAGCTCTTCATCAGGTAGGTAGCCACCTACCGTATGTACCGCCAGGGTCTGCGGCGCCACGCCCCCAATAGAGTAGTGGATGCTAACTGTGCTGCGGCTCTCGATCTGTGTGTGGTCTGCGTCCCAGTAGCTTTCCGTGGACATCACGCGGCCGCGCACGACCATCACTGCCGCGGCCGCAGCAGCTCGCAGCTCAGATGCCAGTTCATCTTCCTGAATGTGCGCTGGCGCCGACCGCGCGGCAAGCGCGGCGGCCCCGCTTCCTGTCATGGCGATAAGGGGCAGGGTGATCAGCGCCGCAAGCACGAGCAGCATCAGCTGGGTGCGCGTCATGGTTGAACTCCGGTCGCGGTGGCACGCTCTTACTTGACTCCAAGCTCTACTATGCGCACATCGTGGCAACTTCGGCAACGGACAGATGTCTGAACAGCATGCTCCACTTGTTGTGTGTTAACCGAGGGCCGCCAGCGAGGCGCAGCAGGCTCGCATGGGCTGTGCCGGCTGCCCCAAGAGATTCCTGGTTGGTTGCCCCACCCCGTGGGATCGGCTACAATGTTCTTTAGACCCATGGCAACCGGATCCTGCTGTTTGGTGGATGATCAACCACATGGCCACTGAGACCCTTTTAACGGCCTTGGGCCGCCACATCCCAGCCGACCGCCTGCTCCACAGGCCGGCTCAGCTCGCGCCCTACGAATCAGATGCCCTGACGGCGTTTCGTTCGCGGCCTGCAGTGGTGGTCCTGGCCGAGACACAGGACGAAGTAATCCAGGTCGTGCGTCTCTGCCACCAATACGAGACGCCCTTTGTCGCGCGCGGCAGTGGCACCAGCCTTTCCGGTGGCTCCTTGCCCGTGGCAGACGGCGTGGTGATTGCTCTCAATCGCCTGAATCGCATCGTCAAGCTCGACCCGCGGCTGCGGATCGCCGTGGTTGAGCCCGGGGTTGTCAACCTGGATGTGTCCGGAGCCGCTGCTCCCCACGGCCTCTACTACGCGCCGGACCCGTCCAGCCAGCTTATCTGCACCATCGGTGGCAATATCGCCTTCAATTCCGGCGGCGCCCATTGCCTCAAGTACGGTATGACCTCCAACCACGTTTTGGGGATAAAGGCCGTGCTGCCCGACGGTGAGGTGGTGCGCATGGGAGGTGAGAGCCTGGAGGGGGTAGGACCGGATCTGACCGGCTTCTTTGTCGGTTCTGAGGGCCTCTTCGGTGTGGCGCTGGAGATCACCCTGCGCTTGCTGCCCAAACCTGCCATGTACCGGACCGTTCTGGCCGCCTATGCCTCGCTAGAAGCGGCGGGCAACGCCGTGGCTCGGATCGTTGCCTCTGGCCTGTTGCCGGGCGCCATGGAGATCATGGATGCACTGGCCATCGAGGCCGCGGAGGCCGCGGTGCACGCCAACTACCCGCGTGACGCCGCCGCGCTGCTCATTGTCGAGCTGGAGGGCGAACCTGAACAGGTCGAGGCCGAATTTGCCACACTCCTCCAGGTTATCGAAGCGTCGGGGCCCTACGAAGTGCGCGTGGCACAGGACGCCGCCGATCGGGCGCGTATCTGGAAAGGACGCAAGAGCGCGTTCTCGGCCGTCGGCCGCCTGAGCCCTGACTACATTGTGCAAGATGGTGTCGTGCCACGTAGCCGCCTGGGCGAGGCGCTGGCCACCATCGAGCGGCTCAGCCGCCAATACAACCTGCGCGTGGCGAATGTCTTTCATGCGGGTGACGGCAACCTCCACCCGCTGATTCTGTACAACGGACGTACACCTGGCGAGCTGGCGCGCGCCGAAGAACTGGCTGGCGAGATTCTCCATATGTGCATCGAGCTTGGAGGGTCCATAACGGGCGAGCACGGCGTGGGTATGGAAAAGCGCCAGTATATGCCCGACATGTTTACTGCTGTGGACCTGAAGGTCATGGCCGAGCTGCGCCGTGCCCTTGATCCCGGCGAGCTGGCCAACCGCGGCAAGATGTTCCCAGGTGGAGAGGCGCCCGCGCTGCATAGCCACGGTCCCCATCCATTGGAGCGCCAGGGCATCATCTCTCGTGAATAGGGGCCAATCATCCGTGAGCTGGAGCATGCACCTGTGAGCAATCCAGAAGTGCCGGAAAGTGCAGGCACCGTTTTGCACGCTGATAGCATTGAAGCGATCCAGGAGATCCTGCATCACGGCGGTCGATTTGTTGTGCGGAGCGGCGGCTCCAAAACGGCGCTAAGCACGCCCTACGACGGGGAGACGATACTGGATCTGTCAGCTATGGCCGGCATACTTGAATACGCGCCGGGCGAGTTTACCTTTACGGCGCGCGCGGCCACGCCGTTGGCAACTGTGCGCTCAGCGCTCGCTGAACATGGCCAGTACCTTCCCTTTGACCCCCCGCTTGTTGCCCAAGGCGCCACCCTGGGTGGTACCGTGGCAGCCGGACTCAGCGGACCGGGCCGCCATCGCTACGGCGGCGTGCGCGATTTCCTTATTGGGATTCGCTTTGTTGATGGCCAGGGACGGCTCGTGCGGGGCGGCGGCAAAGTGGTTAAGAATGCGGCAGGGTTTGACCTGCCCAAGCTCTTTGTAGGCAGTCTGGGGCGCTTGGGTGTCCTCGTCGAGCTGAGCTTCAAGGTCTTTCCCCAGCCACTTCGCTATGCGACGCTGCACCTGGCGTTGCCCGCACTCGATGCTGCGCTCGATACCGTGGCCCGGCTCACCAGCTCGAGCTATGACATCGAGGCGCTTGACCTCACCTTTGATACACATGGCGAGCCCCATTGCCATATACGCCTCGGCGGTCTGGAAACGACGCTTCCTGGCCGGCTGCGCGAACTGCAAACGTGGCTGGGCGCCGGTATAGAGGTCGAGGGCGACGTGGAAGCGACATTCTGGGAAGAGGCCCTGTCGTTTAGCTGGCTGCCCGCGGGCTGGAACCTGGTCAAAATACCTGTGACCCTGGCCGATATCCCCCCGCTGGAAGCTGCCCTGGCTGATACGGACGCCATCCGTCGCTAT
>JACFMY010000380.1 GCA_019455155.1 Caldilineaceae bacterium | reverse complement strand
AAGAAGTTCGGGTCGCCGTCAAAGAGCGTATTGTCACCGGTCTTCAGCTCGGTCTGGAACTTGAGTGCCTGGTTCCACGCCGCGTAGCCACCATCACTGGCGTTCCACAGTACCTGCCGGTAGTCATCGCTATAGGGCTGCTGGCCAAACTGGCGGAGCAGCACTTCGCGGAACCAGTGGTGGGCCTGGCCGGACATGGAGACGGGGAAGCCCATGATCTCGTAGTTACCCTGGTCGTCCAGCTTGGTGCACTGGACCGCCTGCGCTTCCAACTCCTCAAGCGTGGTGGGCGGATTCTCGGGGTCGAGACCAGCCTGTTCCATCAGGTCCTTGTTGTAGAAGAGCGCAAGGGTACGGACAGCCGTAGGCAGGGTGTAGAGCTGGCCGTCCTGGTAGCTGGCCTCCACCATGGGGCTGAACTGTTCCTGCACCATTTCTGGTGTAAACACATCTTCCGGTAGCGGCACGATAAAGCCGGAGTCAACCCAGATCGGCTGCCAGCCGTAGAAGAGGGTCACGACATCTGGACCCACGCCGGCCGGCACGCTGGCCGCAATCTTGTCCCGGAAGTCATCGTAGGGAATGTCCGAGTTGTGGATCACCTTGATGCCGGGATTTGCGGCCTCGAATTGCTCGATGAGCATATTCATGGCCTTGACGCGCGCCTCGAAATTGTACTGCCAATACTCGATTTCGATGACCTCGCCCGCGGCGGCTTCCGGCGCCGCCTCAGTGGTTGCTTCTGACACCGCTGCTTCGGTAGCAGCCGGCTGTGCAGGCGCGCCCGCTGGGGCGCAAGCTGCCACCAGCATGGCCAACACCAACAGCATCCCAATCAGAACAGCACGGGTCTGATGCGACATAATCTCTCCTCCTATGATGTTGAATGGAAAACAGAATCTGGCCGTCGAAACACCGCCGCCTGGACGACAGCGGGGGGAAAGCTGGCGGGCAACTGCCTACAGTTCGACCTTCAGCAGACGTGCAGCGTTCCCGGCAAAGATCAGCTGAATATGCTCGTCGGGCATGTTCAGGTCCAGGCAATCACGTAGCTGGTCCTGTAGATAGCGGAAGGCAAACCCCCGTGGAAACCAGCTGGAATCACTGCCAAAGATGATACGTTCGGGCCCCACTGTCTCGTAATACTTGCGGAAGAGGTACTTGACGGTCATGTCGCCAGGTACCCAGCGAATCCACTGCAGGCTGCCACTGGTGTCTACGCACACGTTTGGGCAGGCCCAACAGAGCTGCAGCGTTTCCCGTTCCCAGGCGCAGCCGAAGTGGGGCACTACGAACGGCACTTCGGGAAAGGACTTGGCCACATTGTGAAGCTTGAGGGGGTTGATGTTTTGGTGCCAGGCTATCCCGCCTGCGCCACCCTGAATGCCAAAATGGATGAGCACAGGAACATTCAACTCGGCGCACTTCTCCCACACGGGAAATGCAGCCGGATCTTCGATGGGTTCCTCGAGCATGGGCGCCAACAGCTTGTACGCGCGTAGCCCCAGCGTCTTCACCGCGTGCTCCAGGCGCTCGACCGCGTCCGGCAAGAAGGGCGAGTGGTGGGCAAAACCGATAAAGCGATCCGGATACCGGCTGCAGACTTCGGCCAGGTGCTCGTTGCCGCCGCCCGTGACAAACCCAATGGCACGGATGCCGTACCGGTCGAGCTCATCTACCCAGCGCCGGGCCTGCTCCCGGTCACCTGGATGTTCTTCTTTCCCCTCCGGGATGGGGAAGCCCCACATGCGCCGCCACTGTTCCTGATAGGGCCGGCTCATTTCCTGGATAAGCTTGCGCCGGCGCTCACTGACCTGTTCCGTATATTTCTTCATGGTATCGCCCATATCGGGAAACCATGGCCGTTCCGTAGGGAAATGGGAATGGAAGTCAATGATCTCGAAGCCTTCGTACATGATGAGCCCAGTTCAGATGCGGTTTTGATTGAAGAGTGCTGCTGTTGCGTCGGGGAAACGCAATTCAGGCGCTACAATAGCGGCGCGCCGGCGATACCAGTGGGAGCGGCGACCTTTATCGCTGCCTGCTCAAATTGGTTAGCGTCGATGCTCTAGGTATGAGCATACCACATGCCGATTCTGGCATCCAATCCATGTGGCGGAGGCCAGTCTACCAAAAGCTTTGCCTAACGACAAAGCGGCGCGACCCGCCAATTACCGGTCGCATCAGAGCGAGCTGCGCCCACCATCACGGCGGTCAACCTGGCAGCGCCATTCCAAGCACGATGCCGGCAGCCAGCAGCAGGCTGTAGAGAAGCCCCAGACGCGCCGTTCCCGCCAGAGCCTGGTTGAGCGTGGGCCCATCGGTGGCCAGCGCCAGGATACGCACCAGGCGACGCGCCAGTGGCAGCGTCAGCCATGTCAACAGGACCAGCGGCCCCAATCCAAAGGCGAGCCAGAGCGCGGGGGCGATGAGATAGGCCAGGGCGAAGAGCAACGCATACTCCAGGCGTGCGCCCTGGCGCCCCAGGAGCACTGCCAGCGTCCGCTTGCCGGCGCGGCGATCCGTTTCAATATCGCGATAGTTGTTGACCACCAAGATCGCAGTCACCAGCGCGCCCACAGCCAGGGAAGCGACGAATACCCCGGGCGTCACCATCAGCGCCTGCACATAGTAGGTGCCACACACGGCGACGACGCCAAAGAAGAGGAAGACAAAGAAATCACCGAGGCCGTAATAGCCGAACGGGAGCGGGCCGCCTGTGTAGGCCAGCGCCGCCGCGATGGCCGCGAGGCCAATCACCACAATGGGCCAGCCGCCCACATAGACGAGATAGAGCCCGACCAGAACAGCCAGGGCCACGATGACCGCGATCCCCTTGCGCAGATCCGCGGGCTTGATCAGGCCCGCGCTGGTGACACGGACTGGTCCCAGGCGATCCTGGGTGTCGGCCCCGCGGTAGTGGTCCGAATAGTCATTGGCGAAGTTACTAAGAATCTGCAGCAGCAACGCGCCCAACGCGGCGGCCAGCGCCGGCCCCAGCGCGAAAACGCCATCGGCTATGGCAAGCGCCGTCCCTACCAGGACCGGCGACAAGGCAGCAGGCAACGTCTTGGGGCGGGCGGCCAGGATCCAGGCCTGGCGCGCGGTGATGGCTGGTGCGGTCATAGACGGGTACTCCTCCCTGCGATTTTTGCCCGCCATTGTACCATCACTTCTGTAATCGCTCGTCCAACAGCTTGGCCAGCGCGCGAAATTCAGGGTAGTGGCCAAGGATACTGGCCGCCTCTGACAAGATGACCACCCGGTCCAGATCACGCTCTTTGCCCGCCGCCGCGCGCAGCACCTCCAATAGCTCCGTCCGGCCCGCGGCCGCCACGGACATCACCAGGTAACGATAGCAGTCGAGGTCGTCGCACTCTGCCAGGAAGCGCTGTAGGTAGGCCATCTTTTGCGCCTCGCCAACTACGTGGTGAATGACCAGGTCATAGAGGCCAAGGCGCACTACGGCGGATTTGCTCTCTGCAAAGCGGGCCACCAGGCCCGGTAGCAATTGGTCTGGTAGGTCCGTCAGCTGGCGCAGACATTCTGCTGTCACCTCTGGCCAGGGCGGGCCGTGATCCTCGCTTTCCAGCGCCGGCTGCATGGCATAGAGATAGAGGGCTGTGAGCTGGCCCTGCGCACCCAGCACGCGGGCCGCAGTGACTGCAGGTTCGCCGGTCATGGGTGCGGTGTAGGGATCGACTAGCAGCCGCGCGGCATGGAAGCAGGCCAGCTCGTCGTCGACGCGGCTGAGCGCCACCAGCGCGCTGGCCCGCAGCAGGACCGCGTCTTCGGCAAAATCGGGTGGCCAGAACTCGTAGGTCTCCACCGCCCTGTTCAACATGGGAATGTCGTCGACGCGTGCCACGGGCTCCAGCGCGGCCATCACGGCGCGGCGTAGAAACGCGCCCTGGTCGTGCACACCCTTGTCACGCGCGTAACGTGCATAGAGGGCCAACAGAGGGGTTCTTGCCGGCGGGTGGGGATAGCCGGCCAGTAGCTCAAGCGCTGGGATCAATACATCCTTGCTCTGCCGTTCCGTCAACAACTTCAGGGCAAATGCGACCGCTTCGTTCGGCCGGTTGTGCAGCTCCCTTAGCTGCTGCACGGGCGAAAGACGATTGCCACTAGTCATCTGCTATCACCTGTGATCATGACGAGCGGCGGCCATGGCCGCCGCGGCTATTTGCGAATCCGGAAGACAAGCTCGCCCGGGAACTCAAAGCGGTCGACCTGCCATGGCTGGCCGGCAACCAGGCTGGCAAAGTGACTTCCATAGCTATCGACCATCCCTTTTGAGCGGCCGCCAAGGCTGTGGCCAGGAAAGGAAACGATGAGTGCCGCCGCGTTGATTGCCGGCAGGAGGCGCGGGCCGATCGCTTTATCCAGCTGCTCAAGACACGGTATGGTTTTCAACAGCAGCGCGACATCCACAGCCTGGCCTGGCGCGCCGTCAAGCAGGTTGCACGTGAACGCGCCGCCGGCAAAGCCAGCCAGCTGCAGCCAGCCGGCGAGGAAGTGGATCTGGGCTGCATCGACGTCGCATGCGTAGTAACGCGCCCCAGGGGCCAGCGGCATCCACGGCAGCGCCAACGGATTGAGCCCGCAGGCGAGATCCAACACACTTGTGACCGGAGGTAGATCGGAGAAGAGTACGTCGTAGAATTGGTCCAGTGTCGATAGACGCTCTCGCGTCGAGGCATGGTTGCCCATCAGCTGCCGGCACACAGGTCGCAGGTCAGCGCCTTGCTCCCTGGCGCGAGCCAGCTGCGCGAGCCAGCGATCATATGCCCTGTCACTGCCCTGGTACGCGCCCACCACCTGGTGCAGCTTGTTTTTTGTGGCTTTCACGGCCGCCTTGACAGAGCGCCGGTTGGACAGTTCCGCGCCGGCGATGGCCCGGATGAGCTCCGGCGCAACCGTGCGATATTTCGCGCTGGCCTGGACGGCCCCGACGACACTATCGATGGTATTCATGGCAGACGACGGCACCTATCGGCCCAACTGCGCCATCAGCCGCGCCATGAAGCGCAGGTTGTGAATCGTGGCCAGGCGTTGAAAGGCGGTTTCGTTGGCGCGCAGCAGGTGCCGCAGATATCCCCGGCTGTAGCGACGGCACGCCAGGCAGTCACACGTCTCGTCTAGCGGGCGTGGATCCTTGATGTATTTGTCGTCGCCAATATACAGGAAGCGGAACCACTCGTTGTGCCGTGTGGTGGGCTGGCCCTCGCCCGCATAGGCGTAGAGCCGGCCGCGCCGGGCGTCGCGGGTGGGCAACGCACAGTCGAAGATGGTGTAGCCGAGCTGGATGCTGGCCGTCACATTGGCCGGATGGCCTATGCCCAGGCCATGCATGGGCTGGTGAGCCGGAATCAACTCCCGGGTGTAGGCGAGCATTTCGTCTACCAACTGGCCTTCCGCATCCAAGGGCCAGCCCCCGAAGCCGTAGCCGTCAAACCCGATCGCCAGCAACGCATCCGCGCAGGCACGGCGCAGGTCGGGCGAACCGCCTCCCTGCACAACGGCGAACAGCAGCGGTCGGTCCGGGGGCGCCAGCTGCTTCTGCTCCATGAGCCGGTCGAATTCGGCGCGGCAACGCTTCGCCCAGGCAACCGTACGCTGGACCGACAGCTGCTGGACCTCGGGCGGGTCGTCGACGTGTGTGCAATCGTCCAGGCACATCACCACGTCTGCGCCATAGCTCACCTGCAGCTGCACACACTTTTCCGGCGTGAGCTGAAACTTGCGGTTGGCGCCGTCGGGTTTCACAACGATGCCATCGTTGGTCAACGTACCGTAGCGCGCGTTCTGGCGAATCAGGGAATAGGCCTGGAAGCCACCCGAATCGGTAACGATGGGATGCGGCCAGCCGCTCATGGCATGCAGCCCACCCAGCGCCTGGATCGTCGAAGAGCCTGGGTGCTGCATGAGGTGGAATGTGTTCATGACGACCGCCTGCACCCCGACCGCTTCCAGGTCAGCACTGTCTACCCCGCGCACGACGCCTAAGGTGGCGTCGGGCAGAAACGCGGGCAGCTGCAGCACACCGTGTGGCAAGGTGAGGCAGTCCAACATGGGCAGGGTAGGCTACCAATCTCCCTTGAGCGCGCGCCGCAGATCAAGTTCGGCATCGCGCTTGGCAATGGTATCG
>JACFMY010000379.1:4890-6170 GCA_019455155.1 Caldilineaceae bacterium | reverse complement strand
ACATTGCTCAGATCCAGGCGCCGCTCCACTTCGGGCTGCGGCGCCGCGCGCACGTAGGCGCGTAGGCCCTGCTCCTCGCGCATGCGCAGCAGCGCCGCCACTTCCTTGAAACGCCGGTATTCCAGGAGCTGGCGCAGCAGCGCGTCGCCGCTCGCCTCTTCCTCATCATCCACCGGCGGCCGGGGTTTCGGCAAGAGGTTGTACGACTTGATGTAGAGCAGCCGCGACGCAATGACCAAGAACTCGGCCAGCGCGTCTGGCTCAACTTCCTCGAGGCGCGCCAGCGTCTGCAGATATTGGTCGGTCACCGCGACGAGACTGATGACGCTGATATCTAGCTCCTGCGCTTCGATCATGTGCAGCAGCAGGTCAAGCGGCCCCTGGAAGGCCGGCAGCTGTACGGTATATCCGGCGCCAAGTGGTTGGGAGCGGGCAATAATCGACGGCATAGACACGCAACCCGTAAGCTAAAAATCCACGTCAAAGGTGCGAAAACGGCGTCCCACGCGCACCATTTCCGCCAGCAACCGGCTCGCTTCCGCTTCATCGCGGCCGGCTACTCGTTCTACACGGCAGCCACTTTCGACCAGCATCCGTTCGACTGTGGCGCTCACGGCCGCCTCGCTGCCCACAATGGTGACAAACTCGGCTGTACGGGCCTCGTCGGCGCGAAAGCCGACCGTGGGTTTGAAGCGTGCGAAATAGACTCTGGCATTGGCGAACAGCTCACTGGCCGCGCCCTCTTGGGCTGGGAAGAGCATGTAGTGGCGGGTCGTCTTGAGGCCGACGCCATGCTGAACCTGTTCCACCCGCTCAAAGAGCAGGTCACGCCAGCGGTTACCCTGTGTCCATTCGCTGCCCGGGCAGATCGTCATGTTATCGGGAAACTCACGGTGTCCCCACACCCGCGCCAGCGGCACCTTGAGCTCCTGCATAAGCCAGGCAATGAGGTGCGCGCCGCTACGCAGCTGTGCTGAGGTGGGTATCTTGCCGTTCATGAAGCTACCGGCAAAGACGACGCCCACCGAATACCCTGAATGGCGCGCCACGTGATGGCTCACGGACTCCAACTGGTTGGTCTGCTCGATGACGCCATCCTCGTGCACATAGAAATGGTAGCCGATACCCGGCCACGCGTCTTTGCGCCGGCTTGGGTCAGCCGCCACATGCAGTTCGGCAATGCGCGCTGGACTTACACGCGGTGGCGCCGCGGTGTGGTGCACGGCAATATGGCTGATCTGGCTCAAGGGCCGCCGCTCATAGCGCAGCGTGGGATGTTT
>JACFMY010000379.1:3220-4880 GCA_019455155.1 Caldilineaceae bacterium | reverse complement strand
CTGGTCGACAATCATGTGCATGGGTGGCTTGGGGACAACATAGCTGGCCGGTGCAGCCGCGCGGCTCTCCAGCTCCTCCTGCAGGCGTTGGTTCTCGGCCGCCAGTTCCAAGCGATGGCCCTCTATGGTCTCACGTGTCTGGCGCAGTTTTTCCACCGTCTCCTCGAGCTCGCCAATGCGGGCGCGCAACGCCGCTTCCTGGACGTCATCACCAGCCTGCCCCGCTGCGCGACGGGCTGAAGTCAACAGCTGGCGCTTCCATGCCAGCCCTTCCAACCAATCTCGACCAGGCGAGTCCGATGCCGGCAGCAACTCGCACAACCCTTTGACCTGGTCCAGCTCCAGGGCGGGGTAATGCTCCATCAACCAGGCGATGAGGCGGCCGCCTGCAGCCAGCTGTTCGGGTGATGGGCAGCCGCCGGCGCCGAAATCGCCAGCGAACGCCACATTGATGGCCTGGCGCACATACGGCTCGGGGCTGTCTGGCGCCTCGTCTAGCGGCTGGGTTTGGAGGACGTTGCCACGGGCATCGATGACAAAGTCGAAGAGAATACCAGGCCAATCACGGCGGTGGAGATCGGCGAGCTCTTGCAGTGTCGTTTCGGGAGGAGCGCCCGTGTGATGGACCACGATCGCTTCCAATGTCTGGGGCAAGCGCGGCACATAGCGCTGTGCATCGCGCGGGAGCTTATCCACCATCGCATAGAGACGCAGCCCGCCTTCGATGAGTGTGGGTTGCTCTTCCAGGCGTCGTCTGAGCTCGGCGACATCGCCCTGCAGGCGGCTAGCCGTCCGGCGCGCGTCGGCTTCCTGCTTGCGTAGCTCCTCAACCTGCGTCTGGAGTGTCTCATTCTGTTTCTGCAGGTCAGCGAGTAGCCGCTGGAAATCATCGACGCGCTCGCTGTCACTGGCCGAAGCGCTTAGTGCGGCTAGATGCAACTTCACCTGGCGACTCAGGCTTTCCTTCCAGCGTGGGCCCTTATAGAAGGTCTCACCCGGACTTTCGCTGCGGATCAGCTCGCCCAGTCCAACGATGGCGTCGGCGGTCATCCCCAGATTCTGGGCGAGCCAGGCACAGAGACGGCCCGCGGCATCCAGTTGGGGCAGCGGCGGGGCCGCCGCGTCGAAATCGCCAGTCAGGCAAACGTTGACCCCTTGCTCGGACCATACCTGGTCCGGCTGCGCTACGTCTTCGAGATCGCTGACCTTAAAGATCTGGCCCGTTGTGTCTACAACAAAATCGTAGGCGATACCCGGGTAACCACGCTTGATATGGGCGCGGGCCACGCGCTCCAGGCTCAGCTGCGGGTGCGCACCCGTATGGCTGACCACGATATAGCGAATCTGGTTCAAGTTACGCCGCGCGTAGGGTGTACCGCTGCGCGGCAGGCGTGTACTGATATCGGTAAACAGACGGACAGGTAGGTAGACATCGCCGTTCCCCGCGCCGTCATGGGGCGCGGCCGAAGGCGGCGCCTCCACCGTTAGCCAGCGGGTCAGGACCGGAGAACCCTGATCTTTGAACCAGGTGATTCCCTCCTGCACCAGGTCAAGCTCCAGCGTATAGTTGCCTGGCTCGTCCGGCAGAGCGATACGCGCCTGGATCACCACCGTCTGGCCCGGCACAACATCTTCTGGCACGTCGGTGCGCAGATCCTTG
>JACFMY010000379.1:0-3210 GCA_019455155.1 Caldilineaceae bacterium | reverse complement strand
CGGGATTGGGATGATCCGCCGGTTGCGGTAGTAGCGGTAGCCCAAGCGAAACGGATTTCCGCCGCCCCAGCTCCAGGTAATGGAGCCCGAATTCTTCAGCGTGATGGTTGCGACGATGGTTTGGCCAGCCGTCAACCGCGAGGGAAAATGGTCGTTGAGCCACTCAATCTGGTACGGCTTCGGCGCCGGCGGCTTGCGCTTGCGCCGCGCGCGCGAAGGTGACTCAGGGACTGTCCCGGCCTCGCGCGCCGGCGCCCCGCTGGCAGGCGGCGGCGCGGGAAGCTCTTCGGCCGCGGCGGCGAGCTCTATGTCCGCGTCCACGTCGGCCGCCGCGCCCTGCCAGCGGTATTCGCTGGCCAGTGCCCGGCGGAAATCATCTTCCACGCCCTGCTTGCCATCGATATACCATTTATCCAGCCGTGGCCAGCGGTATAAGATTGCAGCCCGAATCTGCTGGTTTCCGGGCTGGCGGTTCCAGCTATCCACGTCACCGTACATGGCCTGCACCCAGCCCGTGTTCTGGTTGACCCACGGCTGCACCTGACCGGCTTCCGTGATGAAAGCAGCAAGATGGCGCATGTTCGCCGGTACGGCCGCCATGAAGTCGGTGTAGGCCCGAAAATGCTGGTGACGGTTCTGGAACGGCGGCGGCATGCGCGCTGGGCTGGCCACGAGCGAGGGGTCTGCTCCATGGGTATAGGCATGCAGCGTAAAGCCGTCACAGCCGCCCGGCCCCAATTGCGTCAAGATATCGTGGAAATATTGCACCCAATCGCCGTTGGGGTTGCCGGGATAGATGGTCTGGGTATTCCACGGGGCCACCGCGCCGACCAAAACCAGGTCCTGTTGGTGTCCGGGCAGGCGGTGGATGGCCTCGCGACATAGACGATAACAGCGCGCGTAGAGCTCGGGGGTAATGACTTCGCCGGGACTGATGATAGCGCCGCGCGTGGTACGGATCTCGCGTGAGTGATCAGGCAGGACATTGAAGCGCACCGCCAGCCCGCGCCGGGTCGGGTCAGCTTCCTCCGGCGGGCCAGAACGTCTGCTGTCATGGCGCGACCAGTCGACCTTGATCCCTGGTCGCTCTACAGCATAGTTCATTTCGTTGCCGATCACCCAGATGTGGCAACCGCGGCTGGTGTCGACGAAGTTGGCCACACGGCGGGCAAAGGCGTCGTACTGGCTGCTATGGGGAATGGTGCCGTCGGGCTCATAGCCATGGTTGAGCCGGACGATGATCCCAAAGCCACGGTCGCTGTAACTCGTATAGTCCACGCCGGTCATGTCATCCGGATCGTGACCCAACACTTCAGAGAAGAGTATCCATCCCGGGTGTCCAGCGGCCAGCATCAATTGCTCGCCCCCGGGTTCATGGATCCCAAAAATAAAGGGAGAATCAAGCAACGGTCGAGGCATGTAATCTCCGCGTCAATACTGTTCCAAGACACGGCATTATAGCATAGTGACGGGAGAGACGTAGAGATTGCGCGGTGGCGAAGCGCGCGTGAGCCGGCGTGCCGCTGGTAGCCACCAGCGGCACGCTCAGCTGGCCATTATCTAAATACCTGAGGCGGCTTGCTATCTATGTGCCTCGTCACGCATGACTCGCCACGCCCTACCTCACGGTCTCAATTCGCCAGGTACGTTGCCCATGGCTGGCGGCTCCTGTCGCAAGGCGGCCCCAGGGGCGGGCAGGGCCGCGGCGATGGCGAGCACGCCTGGATCCAGGATGTACGGGGGAAGCACGTATGCATCAACCGGCAGATAAGGAAGCGGGTCGCTGTAGCCACCCCATCCATCAGTACGGCTGTAGGGGTTGATGCGAATAGCAAAGTGCAGATGCGGGCCGGTACTGCCGCCGCTGTTGCCCGAGAGGCCGATATACTGGCCACGGCCCACGGCCTGCCCCTTCGCCACACCGATGGTCGAAAGGTGCGCGTAGATGGACTCACCCCAACTATGGCGTAACAGCACGAAGTTGCCGAAGCCACCCTGCTCGAAGCCGCTCTGAATCACTTCGCCGTCTTCTACGGCCACAATCACGGTGCCCGAGGGCGTCAAGAAGTCGATGCCGTTGTGCCCCACAAGGGGAACGCCATCATAGCTGTACTGGCTGTAGAATGATGGATTCTCCCCCCACAGCTGCGAAATTCCGTACGTGCCGGAAAAGGGCGCCTTCAGGTAGGTCCCAGTTACCTTGTCGGGTATATTCGTGCCAGGCAAACGCGCCGGTTTGGCCAACAACGGAATGCCGTCCGGCGTGCGCTCCGCGACCCAGCCCTTGACCTCACCGCCGGGCACCAGGATACCGCCGATACGCCACCAGGTAAGACCGTCGCTTGCCTCGGGGCCCCCCAAGATAACCGGAACCGCGCGCGGCTGCAGCGCGCCGAATACGTCATCAGCAGGCTTGTTGTGAATGCCGGGGCTGCGGCGCACGTTCACGTAGTCGGTGGTCTGGATGAGATCGCCGCGCGCGAATCCCGGGATTGGGGTACCGCCGGCGATCTTTTGCATCAGACGCTCGCCGTCAGGCAGCGCCTCGGCCATCCAACCGCGCAGGAGGCCGCCCGTGCCACCCGCCAGCTGCACCTGCCACCAGAGCATGCCATCGGCCTCGCCTGGCCCGCCCTGGATATTGCCCTCACTGCCGCCTGGTACCTCCGTAATGACGTCGTCCGCCGGCTTGGCAGTGACGCCGGGCGAACGGCGCAGGCGCACGAGCGTCAGCGTTTGGAAGCGGTCACCGGTCTGAAAGGTTCTGGCGGGCAGAGGCACGCCGATCCCAGGCGGCGCTTCGATCCCCGTTTTGTCCAGGAGCTGCTCGCCGTCGGGCAGGGCTTCAGCCATCCACCCCTCGATGCGCTGGCCATCGGGTAAGCTACCCTTCACGCGCCACCAGGTCAGGTTGTCGGCCTTTTCGGGTCCGCCAAGTACCGTGAGCACGGTGCCCTGGGGCACGATAGCCACGGTGTCGTCGGCCGGCTTGCCTGTCACGCCCGGCGAACGGCGCATGCGGACGGCCGTGAGTGTACGCACCACGTCGCCAGGCTGGAACGCGCCCGAGGGTTCTACAAGGGGCGGCGATACGGGTTCGTAAGGCGCCAACAACGGCTGGCCTGTCGATGTATATTGGGCCAGCCAGCCATCACGGCTCTGGCCATCAAGCGGGGCACGCACCGACCAGTAGGGCAAACCGCCTGCCAT
>JACFMY010000378.1 GCA_019455155.1 Caldilineaceae bacterium | reverse complement strand
GATGATCTGAACCTGCCTGGCCCAACGCTCTCTGTCGGCCCAAGCCAGATAGGCTGGCACATTGCTGAGGGTGATACAGCGGACCAGACGGCTGAGCTGAGCATTTCCAACGCGGGCAGTGGCCAGGTAGACTGGACCGCCACCAGCAACCAGCCGTGGCTCCTTCTCAGCGCGGGGAACGGTTCGGTAACGTCCGGCGGCGACCCTGCGGCGTTGACGCTCACCGCCAAGCCTGCGGGGCTGGCGGCCGGGCAGACCCACTCGGCCCAGGTTACCATCACCAAGGCCGCGGGCGGCGGCAGCCCAGAACAGGTCGTGGTCATACCTGTGTCGCTCAGCATTGGCGATGTGTGGACCGTAGAGGGTGCATCAGGGTCGACATCGTCGCTCTTCTTGCCGATTGTGCGGAAGTGAGCGCCAGGCGGCGACTGGCGCGAATTGGCGAGGCCCAGGCCACGAGCATGTGCGCCGGGGCCTCCAATGTAGGGGCTTGACGTACCTCGCATAGCAGTAACGGACCGGCCTAGTCGCCGGTCCGTTACTGTTCTACGCGGGGCTACCCTTTCGATCCTACCTTACCTTCCCAGTGGCTTCGGGAGCCCTGCGACTGTGCCGGCGGCGAGATTGGGAAATGTGAACAGACGTTAAAGCCGCTTACATTGGCAAGTGGTCGACCTGTGCTACTGTGATCACACGGGTATCGGGAGGTGTGGCAATGCGTCTAGCGTTGAAACGTGCCTATGACACGCCGTCGGAGGGGGATGGCGTCCGCGTGCTGGTCGACCGGCGCTGGCCCCGTGGCGTGCGCAAAGAGGATGCCAGGATCGACCATTGGCTACAGGATGTGGCGCCCAGCGACCATCTGCGCCGCTGGTTCAACCACGAGGCTGAAAAATGGGATGGGTTTCGCCGGCGTTACGCGGAGGAGCTGGACGAACGAACGGAATTCGTGATGCAGCTGATCCAGCTGGCGGAGAGCGGCAAGGTGACGCTTGTCTACGGCGCTCGAGATCGAGAACATAACAATGCCGTGGCGCTGAAGGCCTACCTGGAAGAGCAGCAAATTCGATCAACGAATTGACAAGCGGTTTGAGACGTGCTACGCTTTCGAACATTCTATGGCATATTGCCCTGCGCGGGCATAGCGGTAGTCGAGAGCAGAAGAGCAACGATGTCGCGGCAGAAGCTTCACCAGAGTGAACAGCAGGGTTCTATCCGGATGCGTCCGGTGGATGCCATGCTGCCTGCCGCCGATCTGAACATCAGCCCGCTCCATATCTGGCGCGGGTTTTTTGTTGCCTTTGCCTACCGCTTTAGCTTTTATTTTTATGGCTTTCGCAAGATGCCAGCCCGCGCCGGAGCGTTAAGGATGCCTGCGTAACAAGCGCACGGAGAACGCAGAGAGAGCGAGGTTGGCGAAAGCGACCTCGCTCTCTTTTTTGTTGAGACCAAAACCTAGCCAGCAAATCCAGAATGAGGGGGGAACGATGTCCAAGGCATGCCGAGGTGTGAGGGGCGCGACGACGGTCAAAGGCGACGATCGCGAGGAGATCCTGAAAGCGACCAGGGAGTTGCTTGCCCTCATGATCCATCTCAACGGCATGGAAAAGGAGGATATTGCCAGCGCAATCTTTACCACGACCACCGACCTGGTATCCGCCTTTCCGGCTACGGCCGCGCGCCAGCTAGGCTGGCTCGACGTGCCGCTGCTCTGCGGTCATGAGATCGATGTGCCTGGCTCGTTGGACAAATGCATCCGGGTGCTTGTGCACTGGAATACGGACAAGACGCAGCACGCCATCCAGCATGTCTATCTGAACGAGGCACAGTCCCTGCGGCCAGACAAGACCCTTGTCCTCTCCAGTGTGGATATGGAGGAGCTGAACCGGTGGATCGAGGAGCAGGTGGCGGCCTGGAAGGTGGGCTAAGGAGCGCGGGGTTCCGTTGGCAGGGGTAGATCAAAGGGCAACAATGCGGGGCGATCGATTGGATCTTTTGCGTAACGACCCTGAGCACGGGTCGGGGTCTGGCCGGCACCGCCAAAAAGGAAAAGGGTGAAAGCATGAAAACGACTGTCGCGTTCCAGGGGGAACATGGGGCCTATTCGGAGGAAGCTATCCGCCAGCATTTTGGCCAGGATGTAGAGACGCGGCCCTGCCGAACGTTTGAGGACATCTTTGCCGAGGTGGAACAGGGCCAGGCAGATCTGGGCGCGGTGCCGGTAGAAAATTCGACGGCCGGCAGCATCAACAAGTCCTATGACCTGCTGCTGGACCACGATCTGAAGGTGCACGGCGAGATACTGCTGCGTGTGCGGCACAATCTGCTGGTTGTTCCCAGCCGATCCGGCGAGATTCGCCAGGTGCGCAGCCATCCACAGGCGCTGGCCCAATGCGAAAGCTATCTCAACCGGCACAAATACACGGCCGTGCCCTGGTATGACACCGCGGGCAGCGCCAAGGATCTGGCCGCCGACCCGGCAGAAGGCGTGGCGGTGATTGCCAGCCGGCTGGCCGCTGAGGTATATGGACTGGAGATCGTTGAGGAGGGCATCGAGGACAGCACGAACAACTACACACGCTTTTTCATTGTGGGCAGGGGGGAACCCGAACATAGTGCGCGCAGCAAGACCTCCCTGGTGTTTGCCGTGCCTAATACGCCGGGCTCGCTCTACAGCGCGCTGGGTGAATTTGCCACGCGACAGGTGAACCTGACCAAGCTGGAAAGCCGGCCACGACGCAACCGGCCCTGGCAATATGTCTTTTATCTCGATCTGGATGGCCACTGGCAGGACCCACCCATCAGTTCGGCCCTGGTTGCCCTGCTCAGCCGCGCAATCTTCGTCAAGCTGTTGGGCAGCTTTGAGGCGGCGCGGCCGCTAGACCAGGCGGACACCAATGGACAGGCGGAGTTGTTACAGATTTAAACCTAGAAATCCAACCACATCAAATCGTTTGGAGGAAACCATGATCGTCGTCATGAAACCGGGCGCCACTGCTGCCGATATTGGCGCCGTCATACGTAAAGCTGAATCCATGGGCGTCAAGACTCACCCGATCTACGGGGACAACCGCACTGTCGTAGCCCTGGTGGGGGATCTGACGCGAGTCACCCGCGAGGTTTTTGACCAAATGGATGGTGTACTGCATACCCTGCGCATTCAGGAACCCTACAAGCTGTCGAGCCGCACCACCCGGCCTGATAACACGATTGTAGACATAGCCGAAGGGAAAGTCCGGATCGGCGGCAATGAGGTTGTTGTCATGGCTGGTCCGTGCAGTGTCGAAAGCCGCGAGCAGATCATCGAGATTGCTCAGGCAGTGAAAGAAGCCGGCGCGACCATGTTGCGGGGCGGCGCGTTCAAACCCCGCACCAGCCCCTATGATTTCCAGGGATTGGGGCTCAAGGGGCTGGAATATCTGGCCGAGGCGCGGGAGGTGACTGGGCTCCCTGTCATCACGGAGGTCATGCGCGAGGAGCAGGTCCCCATGGTGGCCGAATACGCCGACGTCCTTCAGATCGGCGCGCGCAATATGCAGAACTACGGCCTGCTCCAGGCTGTGGGCAGGCAGCAAAAGCCCGTGATGCTCAAACGCGGGATCAGCGGCACGATCCGCGAACTGCTCATGTGTGCGGAGTACATCGTCAGCAACGGCAACTACAACGTCATGCTCTGTGAGCGGGGCATCCGCACCTACGAGACCGCCACGCGCAACACCTTCGACCTCAACGCGGTGCCGGTCCTCAAGGAGAGCAGCCACCTGCCGATCGTGGCTGATCCTTCCCACGGCACTGGCTTGCGCGAGCTGGTGCCGGCCATGAGCCGGGCGGCAGTTGCTGCGGGCGCGGACGCGCTGATTCTCGAAGTACACTCCGATCCAGACGCCGCGGTCAGCGACGGCCGCCAGAGCCTGACGCCTGAGGACTTCGCGACACTGATGCAGAGTCTCCGGCGCATCGCCGCAGCCGTTGACCGCAAGATCGCCGCGCCCACAAAGGAGCAGGAACAGGCATCTCAGTTGGTGGCGGCTTAGGGGGATATTCAGTAGACAGAGCTGTTGCAGCTAAACAGGTTATTCTGGACGTGCGATATCATCTAAAACAACCTGTTCGGCGTGACAAACGTTCCAAGGACTAACCATCATGATCATCGTAATGAAAGCACATGCCGAACCGCAGGAAATCGAGGCTGTCGTCCAGCGCGTGGAGGAGATGGGCTACAAAGTCCATCTGAGCCGCGGCGAGGCGCGCACGATTGTGGGTGTGATCGGCGCGGACGAGCACCTGATCCAAAATGGCACCTTCGAAGTGATGGAAGGCGTTGAGCGGACGCTGCGCGTCATGCAACCCTATAAGCTGGCCAGCCGTGATTTTAGCGAGGTCGATACGGTTATCAACGTCAACGGCGTCCCCATTGGCAGCACGAAAATCGCAGTCATGGCCGGGCCCTGCAGCGTCGAGAGCCGGGAGATGATTATCGAGACCGCGCGCATCGTGAAGGAAGCGGGCGCGACAGTATTGCGCGGGGGCGCGTTCAAGCCGCGCACCAGCCCCTACAGCTTCCAGGGATTGGGCGAGCAGGGCCTGCAGTTTCTGGCTGAAGCACGCGAGCTGACCGGCCTGCCTGTGATTACCGAGGTCATGAGCGCCGAGGATGTCCCGCTTGTGGGCGAGTACACCGACATTTTCCAGGTGGGCGCGCGCAACACACAAAACTACTCGCTGCTCAAGGCGTTGGGCAAACAGAACAAGCCGGTCTTTCTTAAGAGAGGCATCAGCGGCACGATCCAGGAGCTGCTTATGAGCGCGGAGTACATTCTCTCCGGCGGCAACATGAACGTCATGGTCTGCGAGCGCGGTATTCGCACCTACGAGACCGCGACCCGCAACACCTTTGACATCAACGCGGTGCCACTGCTCAAGGAGCTGACCCATCTGCCGGTCGTTGCCGATCCCGCCCATGGCACGGGTATGTGGCAGCTTGTGGCGCCCATTGCCAAGGCAGCGGTGGCCGCAGGCGCCGACGCCATCATGGTCGAAGTGCATCCTGATCCCAGCCACGCGTGGAGTGACGGCGCGCAGAGCCTGACGCCTGAGCGATTCAAACGGCTCATGGGCGATTTACGGCTGGTGGCACAGGCGGTAGGTAGAGAGATTTAGGTGTTGGTTTGGCGAATGCCGTGGATCAGGTTGATCATGTGGGCGGCACCGGCATGCTCGTTGCGCCCCGCGCCACGCTATGCATGCCGTCTGCCAAGCCAGAATGGCCAACAATTCGATCCGGCAATCAACCTTTGTTATGACAAAACCCCTACGCGACTGTTCCATAGCTGTTATCGGTCTTGGGCTCATGGGCGCGAGCCTGTGCATGGACCTGAAAGAAGGCGGGCTGTGCCGCGAGGTGCGCGGTGTAGCCCGCCGCACGCGCACGGTGCTCGACGCGTTCTTTGCCGGCGCTGTGGACCTGGTGACCAACGACCTGCACACCGGCATCCTAGGCGCGGACATCGTCATCCTGGCCACGCCGGTGCGCAACATCATTTCCACCCTGAACGAAATCGGCCCGCGACTGTGGCCGGGCACACTGGTTATGGACATGGGCAGCACCAAGAGCTCGATCTGTGCGGCCATGGAAATGCTGCCGCCAGCGTTGGAGCCGGTGGGCGGCCATCCTATGTGCGGCAAAGAGACCGCAGGCTTCGAGTCGGCCGAATGCGGGCTCTATCGCAATGCCACTTGGGTGCTGTCGCCGCTGCCCCGTACCAGCCCTGCCGCGCTCGACCTGGCAGCTGAGCTGGCGGAGGCTGTCGGCGCCCAGCCCGTTATACTGGATGCGGCGCGCCATGACCGGCTCGTCGCCAGCATCAGCCACTTGCCCTTCCTGGTGGCCAGCGCACTTACCCGCGCGGTGGCCGACGTTGGGGCCGACGATGCAGCCGTGTGGCAGCTGGCGGCCGGCGGTTTTCGTGATACAAGCCGTGTGGCGGCCAGTGACACGCAGATGTTTCTAGACATTCTCATGACCAACCGCAGCGCCGTGTTGGACCAGGTGGAGACTTTTCAGGCCCATTTGGGCGAGCTGCGTGCTCTGCTGGAGGACGGCGACGAGGAGGGTCTGCGCGCGCTGCTCCAGGGAACGCAGCAGGTGCGCGCCGGCTGGACGCAAGGAAAATAACCAACCGA
>JACFMY010000377.1:1610-6199 GCA_019455155.1 Caldilineaceae bacterium | reverse complement strand
CTATCTTGGGCGTTTTGCCGACGGGAGCGCGCGGCGGTTGCTGCTCTTGCTGGCGTTGGTGGAAGTACCCTCCAGCGCGTTCATGAACAACACACCGGTCGTCGTCATGATGATTCCGGTGATCGTCTCCCTGTGCCGCCAATATAACCTGCGGCCCTCCAAGTTCCTGCTGCCGGTCTCTTACTTCGCGATTCTAGGGGGCACTGTCACATTGCTGGGAACCAGCACCAACATCCTGGTCGCTGACCTCTATCGCAAAGCAGGGGGTCCGGCCTTTGGGCTTTTTGAGTTCTCCGCGTTGGGTCTCCTCTATGCACTTGCCGGTAGCTCCTTCATTATCCTGGGGGGCTTTCGCCTGCTGCCTGAGCACTCACCGCTGGTTAGCTTGCTGGGTGAACGCAAGCACTCGACCTACATCACGGAGCTCGTGGTCACTGAAGAGAGCAAACTCAACGGCAAAGCTGTTTCCGAAGCGTTCAGCCGTATCGCGCTGCAGGATAAGCCCGTGCCGCCGCTCCCAATCCGCCGCCATCGCCGGCTGCGTACTGCCAAAATGCAGCCAAACGACGAGCCAGCTACAGCCAATTCGGTGGTGTTATTGGAGATTATTCGCCGGGAACACAGCTACCAGGCGGAACAGTTGCGGAATCTGCAGCTGGCACCCAATGATCTGTTGATCGTGGCGGGTACCCCCAAGGAGATCATGCTCTTCCAGGAGGTCAACAATGTACACTTGGCCACGGTGGTCGAGGATCAGGATCGGGCGCCGCTCACCGACCTGGAAGAGCAGGTGGTGGAAGCGGTCGTCATGCCCGAATCGGAGATGGTTGGGCGACAGGTAGCCGGCGTTATGCTCAACCGCCGCTTCGGCGTCAAGGTGATGGCGCTCCAGCACCAGGGTCGCCAACAGGTACAGGGCTTGCGCCAACAACGTCTCGAGGTTGGCGACGTGCTGCTGCTGCGCGGCAAAACGGCCGGGCTGCGCATGGCGGCCGATAGCTGCCGTATGCTGTTGGTGGAAGGCGTCGAGAGCTCTCTTGTGCGCAAGACCAAAAACACCACCGCGCTCATCATCATGGGGTTGGTGGTGCTCCTGGCCTCTCTTACCCAAATCCCTATCGTGGTGTTGGCCGTAACTGGCGCGACCTTAATGATGGTGACCAAGTGCCTGCGCGTCGACGAGGCCATTGGGTCCCTGGAACCTTCCACCCTCATGCTCCTGGCCGGCACCATTCCCGTCGGCATGGCCATGGAGACAACCGGCCTGGTCAGCCTGATCGTGGAGACCTTGGTCAACGTCATCGGTACGTCGAACCATGTGCTCTTCCTGAGCATCTTCTACATCATGACCGCCCTGCTCACCGAGATCTTGTCCAACAACGCCGTGGCGGTGCTGCTAACGCCGGTGGCGCTAAGCCTGGCCACGTCATTGGACGTCAGCCCAGTGCCGCTGCTGGTGGCCGTGCTCTTTGGCGCCAGCGCTGCCTTTATGACACCCTTCGGCTACCAGACCAACGCCATTGTCATGGGCCCTGGCGGCTACAAATTCGTCGATTATCTGCGCGTCGGGCTACCGCTCCAGGTGATCATGATCATCATTGCAACCATCTTTATTCCGGTTTTCTGGCCCTTCTGATTTTCTGGCTGTTCTAATGTGCGGGGACGTGTTCGACGCACTGGGCGCCTTCATTGCGCGGGTTGTTCACGTAGAGGCTGACAGGGTAGATCTCCAACCGCTCGGCTGGATAGGGGCGGAAGAGGTGTTTGAGGATAGCGAGGGTAGCCGGGGTGTCGTCACCTCCTGTGCCTAACCATTCGCTAAAGTCTTCCGGCGCCAGGATGACAGGCATGCGGTTGTGAAGCTCCGACATCTTTTCGTTGGGATCCGTGGTCAGAATCGTGCAGCTTTCCAGTTCCGTGCCGTCGGGACCGGTCCAGCGCTCCCATAACCCGGCAAAGCCCAGCGGCGCGCCGTCTGCCGAGGTGATGTAGTGGGGCTGCTTGCCTGAGCCGCTCTTCTTCCACTCATAAAAACCTGATGCAGGGACGATACAGCGCCGGCGCTTGAAGGCTGTACGAAACGATGGTTTTTCGTCGACGGTCTCCGCGCGCGCGTTGATCAGCCGCGCCCCAATGGACGGATCCTGAGACCAGGAAGGGATCAGGCCCCAGATTGTCAACGCCCATTCTCGCGCCTGCCCGCGCGGGTCCAGGCGTACCACGCCCACCGGCTGCGTGGGCGCAATGTTATAGCGAGGGGCCAAGACCGGCGCTTCCGCCAGGCCAAAGTAACTGGCCAGTTCCTCAGGTGTCACATATAGCGTAAAACGTCCACACATGGCCCCTATTTTAGCAGCACAATGACCGTTCGTAAACCAGCATTCCTGCTCTCATATGCTATACTCTCCCAACGACGGATCGACAGTAAAGCCATGACGGCTGACGGATGGACGAGTGACCCGGTGTCCTTTCAAGCATCTGCAAGCACAATTGCCGGCCAGATCCCTGGCGGCGTAGCTGATTACTTCTGGGCGGAAGCTTACGAGCGCCGTGAACTGGAGCATCTGCTGTTGCAGAGCTTCCGTACCTGGGGGTACGCCGACGTCATCACGCCTGCCTTCGAATATGCCGATACCCTGAGCGGCCGGGGGGGCCGGGAATTACGACAAGAAATGTGCCGTTTCCTGGACCGCGATGGCAGTATGCTCGCCCTGCGCGTCGACATGACGATCCCGGTGGCGCGGCTCGTTGGGACGCGGCTGCATGACGCCCCGCTACCCCAGCGCTTCTGCTACGCCGGCAACGTCTTCCGTGACGTGGAACCGCGCGCGGGCCAGCAGCGGGAATTCTGGCAGGCCGGCGTTGAGCTGGTGGGCAGCGCGACGCCCGACGCAGATGCCGAAATCCTCGCGCTGACCGTGCGTGCGCTTGAGATGGCTGGGCTGGCCGACTTTCGCCTTGTGGTGGGCCAGATACAATATTTCGACGGGCTCATCAACGCCTTGCAACTGAGCCCGGCCGCGCGGGACCAGCTGATGCAAGCCATCGACCGCAACAGCGAGGCCGAGCTGGAGGCGTTTCTCGCCGCTACCCCGTTGCCCAGCCGCCAGCGTCGCGCCCTGGTGGAGCTGCCGCGTCTCAGTGGCCAAAACATCGCCGACATTCTGTTGCGAGCTGAGCGGCTCTGTCTCAATGAACGGATGCGCGCTGCCGTCGTGACTCTGCGTGCGATCTGCCATGCCCTGGACGCATTTGGCGTGTTGGACCGGATCAGCCTCGACCTCACTGAAATTCATAACCTGGGCTACTACACAGGCATTACCTTCGAGGTACTGGCGCCTGGCGTAGGCTACCGGATTGCCAGTGGAGGGCGCTACGATGACCTGGTGGGCACGTTCGGCCCGTCTCTGCCCGCCGTGGGAGTCGCCTTTGGCCTGGAACGCTTACTGCTGGCACGCCGCGCCCGTACAACTGCGCTATCGGCCAAGCCGCGCCCCCTGCCGCCCGATATCCTGGCAAGTACCAGCAATTCACCCGAGGCCATGGCGGTAGTGGAGCAGGGCAGGCGGCTCGGTCTGCGCATTGCAGTGGATCTGGACCACCGTCATGGCGCCGAGCTCAGCGCGGCTGCCCGGGCCCTGGGTATCAGCGCCACGCTGGACTGGTCGGCGGGCGGCGTTCAGATCGCAAGGATCGAGGACGGCACCGAGCGCCTGGAGCAGATTGCCCCTGCCCATGTGGTGGCCGCGCTTGCGCAGCTGGCTAGCGAGAACCAACCCGTGGCGCCAGCTCACCAGGAGACAGCAACCGCATGACCGCACCGCATCTCGCGCCGCTGGTGGTCGCTCTCCCCAAAGGGCGGCTGGCTGATCAGACGCTCGAGCTCTTCCAGACGGCCGGACTCTCCCTGCCCGCTGGCGACAACGGCCGCAAGCTGATCCTATCGAGCGCAGACGCGTCGTTACACTACGTGCTCGCCAAACCGGCAGACGTTCCGACTTATGTCGAGTATGGCGCGGCCGACCTGGGCGTCTGTGGGTTGGATACGCTGCGCGAGAGTCGTCGCCAGGTGTACGAGCCCTTGTTGCTGCCCTTTGGCCACTGCCGCCTCAGCCTTTGTGGCCCGTCTGACCGTCCTGACACCCCGTTGCGCTATGCCAGCCAGCCGCGGGTAGCCACGAAATATCCAAACTTGACTGCAGACTTCTTCCGCGTCCGTGGGGTCAATGCGGAGATCATCACGCTCAGCGGTTCCGTAGAGCTGGGTCCCCTCGTTGGTCTGGCCGATCTGATCGTGGACCTAGTCGAGACCGGTAATACCCTCCGGGCCAACGGCCTGGTAGAAGTACGTGTGATTATGGAAACCCAGGCTGTACTCATTGCCAACCGTGCGGCGTATCACCTGAAGAATGGCGCCATCCAGCAGGTCATCGGCCGCCTGCGCGCCGCCACCGGTCACGGCGGCAGCGAGCAGCCAGATGAACAGGCGCTCTCGAAAAGACTACCATACCCTGAATAGGTAAGAGCCAGGCGATAAGATGACTAAAATTATACCGTCCGACCGAATTGCCGGCGTGAGATTCGTGCAG
>JACFMY010000377.1:0-1600 GCA_019455155.1 Caldilineaceae bacterium | reverse complement strand
TTGGCGACGAGCGTGGACGAGTCCTCGAGACCTTCCGCAAAGAGTGGTTCCCCGAGCGGAGTTGGCAGAACTTCCAGACCAATCGCAGCGACAGCAAGGCTGGCGTGCTGCGCGGGCTCCACTATCACTTCCGCCAGGTTGACTATTGGTACGTCACGCGCGGCCGCGTCCGGGTGGGCCTGGCCGATCTACGCCGCAGCTCCCCAACCTTTGGCGCCAGCCAGGTCGTCGAGATCGGCGAGGATAACGAGATGGGTATCTTCATCCCCTGCGGCGTCGCACACGGTTTCTACACGATCACCGACGCCACGCTGACCTACCTCGTCGACAACTACTACGACGGTGCGGACGAGTTTGGCGTCCTGTGGAACGACGAGGAGCTAGCCGTCAACTGGGGAGTATCCGACCCACTTCTCTCCCGGCGCGACCAAGAAAACCCTATATTGAAAGCAATCCCCGCCGACAGACTGCCAGAGTAGCGGCGTGATAAAACAGCATAGGCAAGAGAGGAAAGTAAGCGATGACGGAGAAGATTCGGATTGGCGTCATTGGCGGCAGCGGTGTCTATCAAATGGAGGCCCTGACCGACATCGAGGAGGTTACGCTGGAGACGCCCTTTGGCGCGCCCTCGGATGCGTACGTGACGGGCAGGGTCGCTGGCCAGCGGGTAGCCTTTCTGGCGCGCCACGGCCGTGGCCACCGCATCAGCCCTAGCCGGCTTAATCACCGGGCCAACATCTACGGTTTCAAGATGTTGGGCGTCGAGTACCTGATCAGCGTCAGCGCGTGCGGCAGTCTGCGCGAGGCCATCGCACCCGGCCACATTGTGATTCCTGATCAGCTCTTTGACCGCACCCACGGCCGCGCCAGCAGCTTCTTCGATGATCCCACCGTCGGCACCGACGGCCTGGTTGTTCACGTCAGCGTAGCCGAGCCGTTCTGCCCCTTCCTAAGCGATATCTGCTACGCGGCAGTCGAGGAGACCGGTAACCCCGTTCACAAGGGTGGTAGCTTTGTCACGATCGAAGGGCCCCGCTTCAGCACCAAGGCAGAGAGCCGCGTCTTCCGCCAGTGGGGTATGGACATTATCGGCATGACCACCACGCCCGAGGCCCAACTGGCACGGGAGGCCGAAATGAGCTACGCGGTCATGGCCCATGTCACGGACTATGATGTCTGGCACGAAAGCGAACAGCCCGTGACGGTGGAAATGGTCGTCCAGACGCTGCTCCACAATGCCGAGGTGGCCAAGCAGGCTGTTGCTGGCGCCATTCGCCGGCTGGCGGATGCGGGTCCCAGCCCCCAGGCGAACGCGCTGCGCGACGCCATTATCACAAACCGGGCCATGGTGCGGCCGGACGTACTGGCGAAGGTTGAGCTGATCGCGGGCAAGTATTTCCGCTAAAGGCCGGTGCACCACCCACCTACATGACAGACATCGCGTTCGATCATCAATCGCAGGGCGCGCTATTTGGCACTGGCCGAACATCTGCGCTATACTTTTCGTTTGTAGATATATTGGGCTGCCGGAACAAAGGAGTGTGAGATATGGCTAAGAAGGGCCCTCGCCAGATTATTAAAATGCGGAGCACCGAAAGCT
>JACFMY010000376.1 GCA_019455155.1 Caldilineaceae bacterium | reverse complement strand
TCATCCGGGACTGCAGCAGTCTGTGTTTACAGTTACGGACCTAATGGTGTTCCAGAACCTCTTACGAACATAAGCACATGCGTTGCAGCAACTGATGACGTGGCAATGGGTTTGTCCCCTTCAGCATTAACCTCGATCTTAAATAGAGCCTGCGCACCAGCTTGCTGAGGAAGGGTTATGGATTCCTGGAAAGCCCGCCTGAAGGCAAGCCTTCTTCTTACGCCAGCATTTCTCCTTCTGCTGGTCTGGATTGGGCGCTTCGCGGGTGCCGATGAAGTTGCAAGAATTGGGTTCTGGATCTTCGTGCCTTGGGCAACGGGCGTTTCATTCGTAATCTCTTGGTGCGTAACCATGTACGTCAGTTTCCTTTTCGGCCGGAATGAAAGCAAATGACACGGCGCCACGAAACCGGATTTACACTCGTCGAGCTTGCGATTGTCTTGGTGGTAATAGCGCTCTTGATTGGAAGCATGTATGTCGGAGGATCTGCCCTCATCGAGCGGGGGCGTGTTGTGGCGCTTCTAGCGAAGATCAAGGATCTCGGAAGTGCTGCACGTACTTTCAAAACGCAATACGGCTATTTTCCAGGCGATCTGCCAAATGCGGGAACTCTTATCACTGCCAACGGCGGTATTTCAGCGGGATGTAACTACGCTGCTGGCGGCGGTGTGGGAGACGGGTTGGTGAACACCGAGACGGAGAGCGCCTGCGCACTGGAGCATCTTATCCGAGCCGGCCTACTAACCAAGGCGGATTTCGACAATGTGACTGGGAGTTTCGTGATCAATTCGGAGTTTGGTGGTGGCAGGGTATCCCTGTGGTTCAATTCTACGACGAACGAAAACGCGATTCGTATTACTGCGCTCCCTTGCTCAATAGCACTGGAGCTAGACACCAAGCTGGACAACCCGAATGCAAACCCACTTGCCGGCGGCTTCGTCGTCGGCCTGGATAGCACGCCAGCTGTGATCAACACCTGCACATCGGGAGGGGCAAACGATCCTGTTGCCACCCTGATCGTGCGGTACTGAGTAAAACCCAGCACCAAGAAATGCGTCCCAACTATGGGGCGCATGAGCAAGTCGACGGGTTCCTGCAGCTCTGGTTGACCGCATCGCAGGCAACTCTGGGCCGGTGTCACATAACAGACTGAGAACTTGACCGCCCGCAATCTGTCCGTAGCGTCTCAATTGGCGTTCCGGACGAACGACTCCTGATGGCCGACAGGTTGAGTTTACCAACGGCAGCTTTATAGAGGGCTGATCGGTCACAGCGGGTCGGAAACGCTTCGGCAGCGATGACAGACTGAATGACTCTTCCCAGTCTGAAGCAGGCATAGCCACCAGCAGGCCCAGTTCCAACCAATTGGAAGTGCAGTGAGGTTGGTTGTCTCATCGCAACGCCGAAAAGCACAATCCCTGTTTTGTGCAAAATGTGGTTGATCCCCGCCGACGTTATGATATGCTGTTTCGTGCAAACTAAGGTTGGAGCGCGAAATGGCGGAACTGGCGGGTTCGGCGGCATCATTGGCGGACTTCATCTGGAAGAACGCCGAGGACTTGTGGGGCGACTTCAAGCACACGGACTTTGGCAAGATCATCTTGCCGTTCACGCTGCTTCGCCGCCTCGAATGCGTCCTTGAGCCAACTCGCCAGGCAGTGCGCGATGCGCATGACACGCACAAGGAAAGCGGCATCGATCTCGACCTGATCCTGCGCCAGACCACGCGCTATCCCTTCTACAACACTTCGGAATACGAACTCTCGACACTGGGCGGCACCAAGACACGCCAGAACATTCAGGACTACATCGCGCACTTCTCCGACAACGCGCGGGTCATCTTCGAGCAATTCGACTTCACGAATACAGTTATCCGGCTCGATAAGGCTGGCGTGCTGTTCAAAATTTGCAAAAACTTCGCGGCCATCGACTTGCATCCGGACGCGGTGCCGGATCGTGTGATGAGCAACCTTTACGAGCACCTGATCCGACGCTTCGGGGCCGAGGTGAACGAAGGCGCCGAAGACTTCATGACGCCGCGCGATGTTGTGCATCTGGCGACGGCGCTGTTGCTGGACCCGGACGATGAGTTGTTCGAGGCGAATCCCGGCCTGATCCGCACCCTATACGATCCGACCTGCGGCACCGGTGGCTTCCTGACCGACGCCATGAACCACGTGGCCGACTATGGCAACCGCTTCAAGGTGCCACCTGTCCTGATCCCGCATGGACAGGAGTTGGAACCTGAAACCCACGCCGTCTGCCTGACCGGCATGCTGCTGCGCACCCTTGAATCCGATCCGGGACGCGACCTTTCGAAGAACATTAAGCTCGGCAGCACCCTGTCCAACGACCAGTTTCCCAATGACCGCTTCCACTACGGCTTGTCCAATCCGCCCTTCGGCAAGAAGTGGGAGAAGGATTCAACCGCCGTCAATGCCGAGCACACCGAGAAGGGTTACGATGGCCGTTTCGGCCCTGGCCTGCCACGGATCAATGACGGGTCGATGCTGTTCCTGCTGCATCTGGCCAGCAAGTTGGAACTGCCCGAGCACGGCGGCGGTCGTGCCGCCATCGTCTTGTCCGGCTCGCCGCTTTTCAACGGAGGTGCTGGTTCAGGGGAATCTGAGATTCGTCGCTGGCTGCTGGAGAAGGATTTGGTGGAGGCCATCGTCGCACTGCCCACGGAAATCTTCTTCCGTACCGGCATCGGCACCTACCTCTGGATACTATCCAACAAGAAGTCGGAACACCGCCAGGGCCAGGTCCAACTGATCAACGCCACCGGCCTGTGGGCCTCGATCAAGAACGAGGGCAACAAGCGCCGGATCATCAGCGACGACCAGATGCGCCAGATTGTCGACGTGTACGCCTCGGCCGAGGACGGCGAAATCAGCCGCATGCTCGATCACCGCCGCTTCGCCTACCGCCGCATCCGTGTGCTGCGCCCGCTGCGCATGTCCCTGCACGTCAATGCGGAAACCATGGCGAAGCTCATGGACGAGAAGGCGTGGGCCAAGCTGACGCCGGACAGTCATGCGGCGTGGAAGCGCGCCTTGAAACCGCATATGGGGGCGACGCACCCGTTCGCATGGGCCGAGTCCTTCGCGGACGAGGTGGCGAAGAGGGATTCCACCATTGGCAAGGTTGGCAAGACCTTCATCAAGGCCCTGATCAGTGCCTTCGGCGTCCGCGATCCAGATGGCGAGCCAGTGGTCGATGCGGATGAAAACATCGTGCCCGATACCGACCTGACCGACTACGAGAACGTCCCGTTCCTTGAGGACATCCGGGACTACTTCGCCAGAGAGGTGCTGCCGCACGTTCCCGATGCCTGGATCGACGAGTCCTACCTGGACAAGAAGGACAAGGCGGTTGGCCTGGTCGGCTACGAGATCAATTTCAACCGCTTCTTCTACAAGTACGAGCCGCCGCCCGCGCTTGCGGACATCGACCGGGAACTGAAACGAGTCGAGGCCGAGATTGCGGCATTGCTCGGCGAGGTTACGGAGTGAAAAGGAAACCGGTACTCACGATGCCGGAATACATCCGACTGTTTCGGATAATTGCTGCTGTGTTGGATTGCGTTGAGGCGAACACTGAGCGTGCATGCCTGTTCTTTGCGATTACGGGTGCCTACCTGATTGAGCATGCCCACAAACGACCAGCGCGGCCCGTTGCCGGGGCTGCGTTCTATCGCGTGGATGATGAAACCGGGTTCACGATAGCGTTTGGTCGCCTCGAAGAAAACGAGCCGATTTGCGATCTGAATGCGTTTCACTGCTGGATTGAATGCGACGGAACAATTGTGGATTTGATGGCGCCGATATTCCATGAGTCCGTTGCATCAGCGGGCCGACCAGAAAGTGTTACCCGTAAGTCGTTTCAGAAGCCGATTTCACGCATGTCTGATTCCCCCTATGGCCTGATGCAGGAGGGGGATTTCTTCTTGCACCGTGACCCAGTTCTGACCATGGAATTGATCCAGACCTTCCTGAGGAAGCCTGGTAATAGCGATCTCGTGAATGTCTGTGAGCACTGGTATCGCCGTCCGCCGAAACCCATACAACCCATGATTCAAATGGGGAGCAACGATGGGAGCGTGACGACGATACGGCTGAGCAACATCGAACCGGAAGGGGCATGGTGATCGCAACAACCATGCCCGTAATGGTCATTCTGCCTGAGGGCAGCATTGAGGCGATGACCCTGCCTCGTGATGATGCGAAGCGTCTTGCCATTCTTCAGCAGGTTGTGGGTGGCTATATCGAGGCCGTCGCCTTGCCGGGTAGCCGCTACATGGTCATCAACGAAAACGGCAAGGATGGCCCGCACACCATCAACCAGGCGGCAACGGCCATTGCCCATGAGGCGCAAGCCATCATGCTCAGCGACTATATCGCCGGGCCTGCAATCGTTATTTCGCAGGACGACCTCCAATGACCTATCCCGCAACCAATCCGGATTCCCTGCTGGCGGACATTCGCGCACTGATCGAGGATGCTCGCCGCCAGGTTGCCCGCGCCGCGAACGCGGGCCTGACCATCGCCTACTGGCGCATCGGTAAGCGTCTGCTGGCGGAAAACCTGATCGATGGCCGGGGCGAATACGGGCAGAAGATTCTTGCGACGCTGGCGCAACAATTGGAGCGGGATTTCGGGAAGGGCTTCAGTTACTCGGCGCTGACACGGATGGTTCGATTTGCCGAGCAATTCCCCGACGAGCGAATTCTTGTATCACTGATACAAGAATTGACCTGGACCCATTTCCTTGCCCTGCTGCCCCTGAAAGACCCGCTCGCCCGCGAGTTCTACGCCGAAATGTGCCGGGTAGAACGCTGGAGTGTCCGTGCATTGCGCCAGAAGATCGACGGCATGCTCTTCGAGCGTACGGCTCTATCGAAGAACAGCGAAGAGGTCGTCCGGCAGGAACTGGCGACCTTGCGCGACGGCCGCATGACGCCCGATCTCGTGTTTCGCGACCCGTACCTGCTCGATTTCCTCGGTCTGTCCGGCGCCTACAGCGAGAAGGACCTGGAAGCCGCCATCCTGCGCGAAATGGAAACCGTCCTACTGGAGCTGGGCAGCGGATTCTGTTTCGTGGCCCGGCAGAAACGCATGACGGTTGGCAAGGACGATTTCTACCTGGACCTGCTTTTCTACCACCGCCATCTCCGGCGATTGGTGGCCGTCGAACTCAAGCTTGAGTCATTCCAGCCCGCTCACACCGGCCAGATGGAGCTTTACCTGCGCTGGTTGGACAAGCACGAACGGGGGTCCGGCGAGGAAGCCCCGATTGGCCTCATCCTGTGCGCGGGCGCCGACGCAGAGCAGGTGGAACTGCTGCAACTTGAAGGCAAGTCGATCCGGGTGGCGGAGTATCTGGTGGAATTGCCGCCGGCCGCTGTGCTGCGTGAACGCCTGCATCGGGCCATTGAGCATGCACGGGAACGCACGGTCATGTTGGTTGGGCCAGAGGGCGGCCAGTCATGAGCCACTACAAGCCCTATTCGGCCTACAAGGATTCCGGCGTCGAGTGGATCGGCAAGGTGCCAGAGCATTGGGATGTTGCGAGAATCAAACGCATGGCGCAGATCGCTACCGCCAGGTGCAACACCATTCCAGCAGGATTGACTTACATCGGGCTGGAGGATGTTGAGTCTGGCAGTGGTCAATACAAACCGACAGCCACGACGTCACGACAGTCTGACGATTCGACGGTTGGCCTGTTTCAGGGGGGCGATGTCTTGTATGGAAAGCTTCGCCCTTACCTCCGAAAATGCATTACAGGGCTAGTTGATGGCGCTTGCTCGACTGAATTCCTAGTCATCAAGCCGTCATCGCTGTCCCCGGCCTGGCTTCGGAATTGGCTGCTCACCAACGAGGTCACGCAGCAGATCGAGGCGGGCTGTGATGGCGCGAAGATGCCAAGGGCAGACTGGGAGCACGTCGGTTCCATTCAGATCCCTGCCCCTGACAAGGTGGAGCAGGATGCCATCCTTACAAAACTCGACCGCGAAACCGCCCGAATTGACGCCCTGATCGCCAAGAAAACCGAATTCATCGAACTCCTGGCCAAGAAGCGCCAGGCGCTCATCACCCATGCCGTCACCAAGGGACTCGACCCCAAGGCGAAGATGAAGGATTCCGGGGTGGAGTGGATTGGGGAGGTGCCAGAGCATTGGACGAACAGCAAACTC
>JACFMY010000375.1 GCA_019455155.1 Caldilineaceae bacterium | reverse complement strand
TATCGATGTGGCTGACATAGACGGCGACGGCGACCAGGATATCCTGGTCGCCTCACGCTTCGATGACAAGATTTCCATCTATGTCAACAACACCATCCATCGCAGCGCCATTATCAACGGCGAGCGAATCGTGGCGACCTATAAAGAGACACGTTCAGTGGCGGCGGCAGACCTGGACAATGATGGCGACATGGATCTGCTATCTACCTCCAGCCACATCGTAGCCTGGCACGAAAACGACGGCGATCGCCCTCCGCGGTTTGCATCCCACACCATCGTGGACAACCTCCTGGCCGGGCGTTGGGTCGACACCGGCGATTTGGATGGCGACGGTGACATCGACGTGCTTGCCGCCGATCGCGACGCCAATACCATCTGGTGGTTCGAGAACCGCTTCAACCAGAGCGGTGCGGTCACCTTTACGCCCCACCTGGTTGTCAACGACGCGCTGGGTGTGCGCGACGTGCACGCCGCGGACATTGACGGCGATGGCGATATGGATGTTTACTCTGCGTCCGACACGGACAACACGATCGCCTGGTACGAGAACCTAGATGGCCGCGGGACGAGCTTCGCGCGCCATAACGTGACCCAGACTGCCATGTACGCGCGGTCCAGCTATGCGGCTGATATTGACGGGGATGGGCGCCTTGACCTCATGTCGGCTTCAGCCCGTGACGACCGCGTGGCCTGGTATCGCAACACGGGCGGGGGCGTCTGGCCGGAGTATACAATCATCAATACTGCCGATGGCGCCCAGTTTATCTACGCGGCCGACATCGACAGCGACGGCGACGCGGACCTCCTTGCAGTTTCGGAGCGTGACAACACCATCGCCTGGCTTGCCAACCGCCTGCGCGCCGGGCGCGGGTTCGATCACTATATCGTGAGCAACCAGGCTGCAGGTGTGCACGCGGCCATCGCCAGCGATATGGACGGTGACGGCGACCTGGATATTGTGGCCGCAGTCGAGTATTCGGATGAGATCATCTGGTATGAAAGCAGCGGCGGCTATACCCCGTCCTTCACCGCTCACGTTATCAGCGCCTTCGCCGATGTCGCCCACGGCGTATTCGCGGCCGACCTGGACAACGATGGCGACCTGGATGTCCTGTCGGCCTCGCGCGCGGACGGCAAGATCGCCTGGTATGAAAACCGTGGCGGCCAGTATGGGATCCGTGAGGCGCGCCCGCAGGTGAGTGCTGGCGGCCAGCAGCTCATGGTGGACATGATCTTGTCGAGCCGGGGCCGTCCTGGTGATCCTGCGCTGGAGCTGCGGGCGCTGACCCTGCGCTTCCAGACGAAGGATGGCCGGCGCCTGACCGGCGCCCAGGCAGCAGAGCTCTTTGCCCGCATTGCCATCTACCGGGACAACGGCGATGGCGCCTTCAACCCGGCACAGGACGCGCTGGCGGCCAGTGAGACGACCTTCCCTTTGAACAACGGTGAGATGACTGTGTCACTGCCCAACCTGCCGACTCAGGCCGCGGCCAGCGACCGGTACTTCGTGGCCGTAGAGCCCAAGAACAGCATCTGCGCGGCCGAGAACATCCGGATTTCCGTGATTACAAACCGCCGCACGGCTGCCGACATCACCACCGGTTTCCCCCTGCTGGCCGAATACATGCGCGATCTGGACGCCAGCGGTGACCCGAACTTCGCCCGCAAGCCGGCCTTGATCATAAACGAGTTGATGCCGGACAATGTCAGCACGCTGGAAGATCCCCAGGAGCCGGGCGAGTATCCAGACTGGTTCGAATTGTATAACACAAACGACCTGTACATTGACTTGGGCGGCATGTACCTGAGCGATGATCCGAACAATCTCAGGACCCACCGCATTCCAGATGGTGTCATCATTCCGCCCTTTGGCTACCTGGTCTTTATCGCCGACGGCGAACCCGAGCAAGGACCGCTGCACACCAGCTTCAGACTCAGCAAAGGCGGCGAGCCCCTCGTGCTCTTTGACATTGACGAACGCGGCAACCAGGTCATCGATGTGGTGGACTTTGATTCGGTGCCCGCGGATGTGGCCTTTGGCCGGTCACCCGCAGATGCGAAAGTCTGGATCGAGCTCAAGACACCGACGCCGGGGCGCTTCAATCTGGACGAGCCGCCCACGGACTTTGTCTTCCTGCCGGCGATCATCTATCCGGGAACCTGCAATTGATGGAGCTTGCCCAGGGGAAGCGTGGCGCCCCATCCAGCGGCGGATCGGTCAGGGATGGGCCCCCAACGCCTCGTCGCCTGGCGTTGTACCCCTGGTGTGCTCAGGGTGTAGAGACTCTGTCTGTCTACGAATGGGTTTGAGGAACTAAGATATGTACCGAACTTTCCGCTTCGCGCCTCTATTGCTGATCGCCGCCCTGCTGAGCCTGGCGCTGCTGTTGGCTTTAGCCCAGGAAAGCCGCGCCCAGGCCGAACCCGCAGCCGCGCTGCCGGGCCAGACCAGCCTGCGCATCAACGAGCTGATGGCCAGCAACAACTCAACGCTGGTCGATCCGGATGAACCGGACGAGACGCCCGATTGGATCGAGATCTATAACCCAACGGCAAGTCCCGTCTCCCTGACTGGCCTATCCCTCACCGACGATCCCGCCCAGCCTGACAAGCATGTCATCACGGCCAGCCTCACAATTGCCGCCCATGGGTATCTCATCCTCTATGCTGACAACGACCCCAAACAGGGCCCCGCGCATCTGGATTTCGCGCTGAGCGCGGCGGGAGAGCAAGTCATCCTCTCCTATTCCGATGGCGCGGGCGGCTACATTGAGATCGACAAGATCGAGTTTCCGGCGCTGCCATCCGATGTGTCCTATGGCCGGACGACGGATGGCGGCCCCACCTGGGCCGTGCTTCGCCCCACGCCTGGATATCGCAACGACAGTGACCCGCCGTGGATCTCGCAGGTGACCACGCCTACCGTACCGGCGCCGGCCAGCACCTTTACCGTCAGTGCCATCATCACGGATGCCGTCACGGTCATGACGGCGACGCTCCACTACTCGGCCTCCACTACCGCTACCTGGGTGAGTGTGCCCATGAACGTGACGGCTGGTGACCTCTACCAGGGCCAGATCCCCGCCTTGCCCAATGGCACCCTGGTCAAATATTACGTCCAGGCGTTCGACGACGAAAACGAGTCGACGCGCTTCCCGCTGCCAGGCCGAGAATACGGCTATATGGTAGGCTATGTGCCGCCTGTGATCCTTGTCAGCGAGGTGGTGGTCAAGAACGATTCCATTCCGGACCCAGACGAGATCGGTAAGTTTGCCACGCCGGAAACGCCCGACTGGATCGAGCTCTATAACCCCGGCACCAGCGCGGTCTCCCTCAACGGCCTCACCATCACCAACGACCGGTCCGAGCCGCTCAAATTCCGCCTGCCCAATGGCCTCAGCATCCCGCCAGGCAGCATCCTGCTGCTCTTGGCCGACGATGATCCAGGCCAGACCGCCGGCGGCAAGTTTGTGCACCTGAACTTCACTTTGAACGCGAGCGACGACTACGTGGGGCTCTACGGCGGTGAAGGCACGGCGGTCGTCGATGCTTTTGACTACGACGATCGGCCAGCGGCCGGCGCGTTTGCACGGGTGCCCGACGGCGCCCCCTGGTCTGAAATGTCGCGTAAGGCGTGCATGACCTTCAATGCGCCCAATGTCATCTGTGACAAGGATCTCTTCGTGCCCCTGGTACGGCATTAGGCAAGAAGACTCATTGAAGGATCACAGAAACAGAAAGGCCCAACGCTTGCCGGCGTTGGGCCTTGTTCGTCAGCAATGAAAACCAGCTACACCTAAACGCTCTCTTCCCAATCGCCGTTGACGATCTCGCGTACGATGTAGATCGGCTTGTCCTGGCTCTCATAGTAGGTGCGGGTGATCATCTCGGCCAGGAGACCCATGGTCACCAGCTGGACCCCAATGACCACCAACAATACTGCCAACAGCAACAACGGCCGGTTGCCGATACTCTGGGCCAGAAAGATCTTCAAAAAGCTCAAGTAGATCCCCAGCAGAATGCCGATGCCAGCAGAAGCCAGGCCTAACGTCCCAAAGACATGGATCGGCCGCGTGGAATAACTGCCCAGGAACCAGACATTGATCAGGTCCAGCATCACGCGGATCGTGCGGCTGATGCCATATTTAGAGCTGCCGTACTGCCGCGCCCGGTGGTTAACAGGAACCTCGGTCACCGTGGCGCCCACCTGGCTGGCCAGGGCAGGAATGAAACGGTGGAGCTCGCCGTAGAGATGAACGTGTTTGAGCACCTCCGTGCGATAAGCCTTGAGCGAGCAGCCATAGTCATGGAGACGCACATCGGTCACATTGGAAATCAGCCGGTTGGCCAACATCGAAGGCAGCTTGCGATCCCAATAGCGATCCTGGCGATTCTTGCGCCAACCACTCACAATGTCGTAGCCCTCTTCTACCTTCGCCATCAGCAGGGGAATATCCATGGGGTCGTTCTGCAGGTCGGCATCCATTGTGATGGCCACCTCACCCCGCGCCTTGGCAAAGCCAGCAGCGAACGCCGCAGTCTGCCCAAAATTCCGCCGGAAGCGGATGATGATGAAGCGAGGATCCCGCTGCGCGATCTCTTTGAGCAGAGCAAAGCTGCGGTCTTTCGATCCATCGTCTACGATGATGACCTCGGCCGGCTGGCCATAGTGGGCAATGGCTTCCACCAACGCCTCATAGAGATGCGGAATGCTCTCTTCCTCATTATAGAGGGGGATAACAATGGAGATCTTAGGTTTGGGCTGTGCGCTGCCGTTCGGATGAGCCACTGCAGCTGGCCGCGCAACTTTTTGTGCAGTCATGACTATCGTCTCAATTTGAAAAGTTGGACACTTGCCCACGGCGGGCGACATGTCCAGATACCATACAAATCATGCACAATACAAGTCACAGTACAAATATTGTGCATTGTAGCACACTGCTGGTCTGCTGCGTGATTCTCAGGCACCTCTCTGCCTACGCAATCTTGCCCGCGACCTGGGCATCGCCAAAGGTAGCCATCTCATTGAGTGTGGCTACCGCCGCGTCCAGGAAGGGCAGCGCCAGCACCGCGCCAGTGCCTTCACCCAGACGCAGGTCCAGATCGACGAGCGGGCAGAGGTCTAGATGGGCCAGTAGCGCCCCATGACCCGGTTCAACACTGCGATGTCCAGCCACGAGAAAAGGCTTGCACGCCGGGCAGAGCAGAACCGCGATTGCGGCGCCAGCCGCAGAAATCACGCCGTCGATGACGACCGGCACACGCGCCGCGGCCCCGGCCAATATCACGCCGGCAATCGCCCCAATCTCCAGCCCGCCTACCTTGGCCAGCACGTCCAGCGAATCGCCTGGGTCGGGACGGTGAAGCGCCAATGCGTCTTCGATGACAGCAACCTTATGGCGCCAGCCATCCGGCGCCAGACCCGTTCCTGTGCCCGTGACATCAGCCGGCGGTCGTCTCGTTACGACCGCGGCAATGGCGGCGCTGGGGGTCGTGTTGCCGATCCCCATATCACCGGTCACCAGGACACGCGCGCCAGCCGCGATCGCGGCCTGGCCCGCGGCAATGCCCGCCTCAACCGCAGAGCGGGCCTCATCGCGTTCCATGGCCGGCTCACGGCGAAGGTTGCCTGTTCCCGCACGAACCCGCGCCTTGCGCAAAGCCGGGTGGTCGGGCAAGTCAGCAGCCACCCCAACATCCAACACGGTGACCGTAGCGTCCATCTGCCGGGCCAACACATTGATGGCCGCGCCGCCGTGGAGGAAATTGAGCACCATCTGGGGCGTTACGGCTGAGGGAAAGGCGCTGACGCCCTCCAAAGTCACCCCGTGATCGCCCGCACAGACAATCACCACTCTGGGTTTCAATGGCGGGCATAACGTGCCGGTGATACCGGCAAGCTGGATGCTAAGGGTCTCCAGCCGGCCCAATGCGCCTTCGGGCTTTGTCAGCTCGCGCTGGCGGCGCCGGGCAGCTTCCATGGCCGCGCCGTCCAGGACACCGACCGCAGCAACCGTCGCGTATAGCAGATCTGCTGTCATCTCGTGTTCGCCAACTTTCTACCTGTGACTCCTTTGTCCGATATGAATATGATTGCCATTATTGCAGTAGACGGGCGCCCCGCGCGGTTGGTCTAGCCGCCCTTGACCTGGCCGGTATCGCCATCGACAGAGATTGGCGTACCTGCAGAAAAGCCGTCCAGCG
>JACFMY010000374.1 GCA_019455155.1 Caldilineaceae bacterium | reverse complement strand
AATTAACGCTGGTACAAATATCAACCCGATCAACCTGATCCACCCTGCCAATCTACCCAACATTTCAACTGGAGAAGACTATGTCAAAAATCTACGATCTTTCCCAACCGCTCAACCAGGACTGCTCCTTCTGGCCCTTTTATCCACCTTTTGAGGTGAAATATTTCAAGCGCAAGTCCGAACATGGTGTGAACGCACAATATATCCAAAGCTCCAACCACATGGGCACCCATTTGGATGCACCGCGCCACTTCGTCACCAACGGCAAGACCATTGACGAGCTGCCGCTGGAATGGCTGTGGGGGCCGGGCGTCATTGTGGATCTGAGCGATGCGCTTGACGAGCTCGCTATCTTCACGCCGGAAATGATCGAGGAGCGCGTGGAGGTGCAGGAGGGGGACATTCTGTTGATTCACACGGGATGGCACCGCTATTCCTTCCTAAGCCCGGAAGGGGATGAAGAGAAATATATTCACCGCCATCCTGGTCCCCACTACAGCATCTGTGACTGGCTGCTGGAAAAGAAGATCCACCTGTGGGGTGTGGACATGATCTCCACCGACCATCCCATGAATCTGCCCATTGGCCGGTTCTTGGGCAAGGGTGGCCTTGAGCATTGGGCCAAGGTGCGAGCCCAATGCGAGGCAAAGTTCGGCGCGGACCAGATCGATGTGCTCTTCCCCGCCAGCGCCTACCAGCTGACGCACAATGCGCTCTTCCCGCACGACTGCGTGCACGTGGAAAATCTGGGCGGCGAAATCGGCAACCCGGCGCTCCACAACCGCCGGCTGACAATTGGCGTCTTCCCGTGGCTCTTCAAGGGTGGCGAGGCGGCCTTCTGCCGCGCGGTTGCCTGGTTGGACGAATAAGCGGCACAGGGAGCGCGGCGCAAGCCGCGTGGGCCTAGATATGCGCAGCGGCGCAGATACGGGCGGAAACTTGATCTTCTTCTGACTGTATCTGCGCCGTTCCACTTGGTGGGCATTTACTTCTTGCAATACCCGTTGCCACAATCCGGAACAGCTCGTACCTGGCGACTGCCCGCAAATGAGCAATCTTGCCGGAATGAGAATGAGCGCTTTCGCCAACCTCGTTTGACAACACCTGATCCTGTAGCCTATAATCCTGCCCCAATCGTAACCCCTTGTCCTGCCTTTGCCGCTGCATAGTCATTGGATCAACTCATTAATGAAGCCCGCTCCGTTTTCATACTTCGCTCCGAGCGACCTGGCAGCAGCACTGGAGTTGCTCAGCCACCACGGCTACGACGCCAAGGTGCTGGCCGGCGGTCAGAGCCTTATCCCAACCATGAACTTCCGCCTGGCACAGCCCCAGGTGCTCATCGACCTGAATGGCATCCAGGAACTCTTTTATGTCAAGGAAGAAAGGGACGGACAGCTGCGTATCGGCGCCATGACACGCCAACGCACTCTTGAATGCAGCGACGTCATCGCTCGCCACGTGCCGCTCCTGCACGGCGTCATGCCCTTTATTGCCCATGTGCAGATCCGCAACCGCGGCACCATCGGCGGGAGTCTGGCCCATGCTGACCCAGCCGCTGAGCTGCCCGCTGTCATGGTTGCCCTCAACGCACGCTTTCGTCTGCAAAGCACGCACGGCGAACGCTGGGTCAACGCTGCCGACTTCTACATCGGCCTTTTTACAACCGAGCTCGCCCCCGACGAGATCTTGACCGAGATAGCTGTCCCTTCGCTGCCCGCGCGGTCCGGCTGGTCCATGCAAGAGATCGCACGGCGTCACGGCGACTACGCCCTTGTGGGCGTGGCCGCTACTGTGACCCTGGATGGTGCGGATCGCTGCCAGGATGTGCGCCTGGTCTATCTGAGTGTGGGCGAAGGTCCCACGCAGGCGCTTACTGCGACGCGGACGCTCATTGGCGAGCAGGCGACACCAGACGTGATCGCCGCGGCTGCCCATGCCGCCGCGCATGACGATATCGAGCCCCTCGGCGACATTCACGCGACCGCCGCCTACCGGCGCCATCTGGTCGAAGTGCTTGGCCGCCGCGCGCTGCAAGAAGCGGTGGCACGGGCGAAAAGCTAGAGATGAGGACGCAGTGACAGATCACGTACTGATTCGTGTAACAGTCAATGGCAACCACTATGAGCGAGCAGTAGAGCCGCGGCTGCTGTTGAGTGATTTTTTGCGCCACGAGCTCAATCTGACCGGCACCCACGTGGGCTGCGAACACGGTTCGTGCGGCGCGTGCACGATCCTCTTCGACGGCGCCGCGGTGCGTTCGTGCATCATGTTCGCGGTCCAGGCTGACGGCCACACAATTACCACTGTGGAAGGGCTCGCAGATGACCCAGAGCATATGCACCCGCTGCAGGAAGCATTTCGCGAGACGCACGGCCTTCAGTGCGGCTACTGCACCCCAGGCTTTCTGATGACGCTGCTGCCTTTCCTGGAAGAGAACCCCACTCCTACTGAGGCCCAGGTTCGCGACGTGCTGTCGGGCAACATCTGCCGCTGCACCGGCTACCAGCACATCGTCGACGCGGCGCTCCTGGCCGCGCAGCGCCTGCGTGAAGGCAACAAAGCGGGCCACGAAGAGATCACGTCACAAAGCTAACGAGCGTGGCGGGCCATCCGTCTGTACATCCCCCTGTGGTTTCGCAGCTTCAGAGTTTGAGAGATCTATGGCGACACGATATTTCGGGCAACCGATTAAACGTAACGAGGACCCCCGGCTGCTGACGGGCCAGGCTACCTTCACCGACGACGTCCACCTGCCTGACATGCTGCATGTGGCCTTTTTCCGCAGCCCGTTCGCCCATGCGCGGATCAAGTCCATCGATGTCACGGCCGCACAGACCATGCCGGGTGTGGTGGCGGTGTACACTGCCGCTGACCTGGGTAGATACTGGCAGCCTGGGCCCCTCCTGGTGCCACCTCCCCCTGTGAAACACATTGTCTTCAACCAACAGACGCAGGTGCCGCTGGCCAAAGACAAAGTGCGCTTCGTAGGCGAGCCGGTGGCTGTCGTGGTAGCCGAGAGCCGTTACCAGGCCGAAGACGCAGCGGAGCAGATCTTCCTGGATGTGGAATTCCTGCCCGCGGTGGTTGATATTGAGAAAGCGCTGGACCCAGACACGCCGCTGATCCACGACGATCTCGACCAGAATCTCTACGCGCATCTGATCCAGACCAAAGGCGACTACGAGTTAGCACGCAGCCAGGCCGATGTGGTGATTCAACGCAAGCTGGCCTATGACCGCGGTACCGCCGCGGCCATGGAAAACCGCGGCATTGTTGCCCACTGGGACGCACGTGGCCAACAGATGACCATTTGGGACACGACGCAAGCGCCGATTCCGATTCGCAACGGGCTGGCCGCCATGCTCGGTCTGTCAGAAAAGCAGGTTCGCGTGATTGCCCCGTTTATCGGCGGCGGCTTCGGCCCCAAAATCATGATGTTCTACCAGGAAGAGGTCCTGTTGCCGTGGATCGCTATGCGCCTGGGCCGTCCGGTCAAGTGGATCGAGGATCGCCAGGAGAATTTCTATGCCACGACCCAGGAGCGCGGGCAAGTTCATTGGGCGGAAATCGCGCTGACCCGTGACGGCAAGGTTCTCGGCGTCAAAGATGTCTTCCTGCACGATGCTGGCGCGTATGCGCCCTATGGCTTGACCGTGCCTCTCAACAGCCAGTGTACCCTCTTGGGCCAGTATGACGTCGCCAACTACTACAGCGAGTTCCGCTCGGTCTTCACCAATAAGCCCATTGTCACACCCTACCGCGGGGCCGGGCGCCAACACGGCGTCTTTGTCATGGAACGGCTGCTCGATATGGCGGCCAAAGAACTCGGTATCGACAGGGTGGAGATCCGCAAGCGCAATCTCATCTCGCCCGACAAGTTCCCCTATAACAACGAAATCATCTATCAGGACTTTGCGCCGTTGACCTACGACAGCGGCAACTATCTGCCGGCGATAGAGCGCGCCTTGGAGATCATCGACTACGAACGCTTTGTGCGCGAAGAGCAGCCGCGGCTGCGCGCAGCGGGCAAGCATGTGGGGATCGGTGTGGTCACCTATGTGGAGGGAACAGGCATCGGCCCCTACGAAGGAGCCAAGGTCACGGTAGAAGCCAGCGGCCGGGTGAGCGTAGCCACCGGCATTGGCACCCAGGGCCAGGGCCACTTCACCTCCTTTGCCCAGATCGTGGCCGACCAGCTAGGCGTGACGCCTGACAATGTGCGCCTGGTGACGGGCGATACATCCGAGTTCTACTGGGGCGCGGGCACCTTCGCCAGTCGTGGGGCTGTAGTGGCTGGCAATGCCATCCACGCCGCAGCCGCAGCCGTACGCAGGAAGATCCTCAAGAAGGCCAGCGACGAGCTGGAAGTGGCCGAGGAGGATCTGGAGCTGGTCGACGGTACCGTCCGTGTCAAGGGCTCACCCCAAACGGCTATTAAGCTGGGTGACTTGGCCGCACGGGCCAACCCGTTGCGCGGCGCGGTGAAACCAGGCACCGAGCCCGGTCTTGAAGCAACCGACTATTTCGGTCCAGAGCGAGGCGCTACGGCCAGCGGCGTTCACGCCATGGTCGTGGAAGTCGACCCGGAGACCATGCTGTTGGAGATCAAGCGCTTTGTCGTGGTCCACGACTGTGGCCGGGTCATCAACCCGCTGATCCTGGAAGGACAGATCCAGGGCGGCGTGGCCCAAGGCATCGGCAACGCGTTCTACGAGCAGCTCAGCTTCGACGAGAACGGCCAGTTGCTCAATGCTTCCTTTATGGACTATCTGTTGCCCACCGCTGACACCGTACCCCGCATCGAAACTGACCACGTGGAGACGCCTTCGCCGCTCAACCCGCTGGGCATCAAGGGGGCCGGCGAGGCAGGCGCGATCCCTGTCGGTCCGCTCTTCGCCCAGGCCATCGAAGACGCGCTCCACGACGTTCATCTGGAGATCCTGGAGATCCCCCTCAGCCCCAGCCGGCTATACGAGCTGGTCCAGGCAGCGGAGGCGCGGAATGAAGGCTAATACCACCATGACTCCATGGACACCAAGGGGCACCATGGTTTTTTTGCTTACATTCTGATAAACATTGGGGATCCAGTGAGGTTTGTCGCGGGCGCTATGTGACCGGCCAGCTTTTGATACGCCTGGCAACCGTTTAGCCGAACCTCATTACTCATGGCGCCCCATTGTGTTCATGGAGCCATAGTGGTTATCATCAGTAACAAAGAACATGGTGCCTCTTGGTGTACTTGGTGTCCATGGTGTCATGGTGGTTAACTCTACAACCAATGACCAACACAGTCTCATTCAACGACTCCCCTCCCATCTCGCATCGCCCGGGGCTGCCGCGCTGGGCATGGTTGCTCGCTGGCTATCTGGTCCTGTTTGCCATCATCGCGGTGATCTGGGAAGGGAGCAAGGCGATCTTTGCCATCCCCGACTACAAGCTGCCGCACTTGCTTCAGATCGTCGAAGCCTTCGGCCGGCCAACGCCCAAAGGACCGACGTGGCTGGTGCTGGCCCAAGACGGGCTCTATACCGCGTTCGAAGCCGCTGTAGGCTTTACCATTGGCAGCGTGGGTGGCTTTCTCATCGCAGTTGTATTCCAGCGTTTTTTGCCCGTGCGCCGGGGTTTCTTGCCCTATGTCATCGCTTCGCAGACCGTGCCCATCATTGCCATCGCGCCCATGATCGTCGTGGGGTTGGGCCGGCTGGGCGCGCCGCCCTGGCTCTCCAAGTCGATCATCGCCGCGTACCTGACCTTTTTCCCCGTCGTCATCAATGTCCTGCGCGGTCTCGAGTCTGTGGACCGGGATGCGCTGTCGCTCATGCGCTCATACGCCGCGACGGAGACGCAGATCTTTCGCCTGTTACGGCTGCCGGCCTCTGTGCCCTATCTGTTTACCGCGTTGAAGATCTCTGCCACGGCCAGCGTTATTGGCGCCATCATTGGCGAGTTGCCCGTCGGCTCCACCCGCGGGATCGGCGTGCAGCTCGTCGTCGGCTCACAGTACAATACGTTCAACCCTGGTTATCTGTGGGCAACCATCATCACCGCGGCCCTCTTGGGCATGATCGCGTACGGCATGGTGGCGCTGGCCGAGCGGCGCCTGATAAAGTGGCGACGCGACACTGAATGAGCCGGGCGGGCGGGATCGCAATACTGACGCTTCGCTAGGGCACTGCAACACTCAAGCTGATTTTTCCTGTTCAT
>JACFMY010000373.1 GCA_019455155.1 Caldilineaceae bacterium | reverse complement strand
AGGCGGGTTGGGTGCCGGAGCCGCGGCCGGACGCCTGATCCAGCTGCCCGCCGAGATCCTGACCCGGGTCGATGCCCGCTTCCGCAGCCGCAACGGCGAATGGGTAGGCGCTAGCGGTCGCGCCCGTGTGCTGGTCTACAATACGGATCAGCTCTCTGAGGCCGATCTGCCGCCCGATGTCTTTGGCCTGACAGACCCGAAGTGGCAGGGTAAGATCGGGTGGGCGCCCACCAATGGCAGCTTCCAGGCTTTTGTCACGGCCATGCGCTACATTCACGGTGAGGAAGCAACGCGCCAGTGGCTGGCAGACATGATCGCCAACGATGTGCAAGTGTACGAGAACAACTCTGTGATCGTTGAGGCGACTGGCCGCGGTGAGGTGCTGGCTGGTCTGGTCAACCACTACTACCTCTTCCGCTATCTCGCCGAGCAGGGCGAGGCATTTCCAGCCCGCAATTACTACTTCCCCAGTGGCGACGCCGGCGCTCTGATCAACGTGGCGGGCGCCGGTGTGCTCAACACTGCGCCCCATCCGGATGTGGCCCTCAAATTCTTGGCCTATCTGCTCTCTGACGAGGCGCAGCAATACTTCGCCGATACTACAGTGGAATACCCGCTTGCGGGCGACACCGTGAAGACGAACGACCTGCTGAAGCCCCTGTCGGAAATCAACCCACCCGCCATCGACCTAAGCGACCTGAGCGACCTCCAGGGCACGCTCGAGATGCTGCAAGAGGCCGGCGCACTGCCGTAGTTTGCGGAGGAGAGGACGAAAACCACCATGACGCCATGAACTCCATATACACCATGGTTTCGAGAGGTCCATATGAGCCTTGCCGCCATACCGTCGCCCAGCCCAGCTTAATTGGTGCCGTTGGTGTCCATGGAACCATGACGGCGGCCGGACCCCATCCAAAATGCATGGTGCCCCTTGGTGTCCATGGAGTCATGGTGGCTTCACTCTCTAGAGTTCATGGTGGTTTTCTCTCCCCCTTCCCCCACTCTTTGCATTCCCTTTAGGCGTAGGGTAGACTAAGCGCGTTATGGGGGTGGTCTTTCAGATCATAGCAGCGTACGCGCCCTACATTTATCTAGTCTGCGGACTGGTGGCGCTCTATCAGTTGTATCGCGTCTGGCTGGTGCGAGGGGAGCGTCGCCAGGCCGTTTTTTCATTGGAGCGAGAAAAGGCCATCCGTGACCTGGGCAGCATTTTTACCGTTGCCATGGTGTTGCTGGTTGTCATGGGTATCACCTACTTCGCCAGTAGTACGTTTCCCAAAGCCGCTGAACCAGGAGCCATTCTCGCGACACCGGAGCCGACGCTGCCGTCAGAATTTGTGTTGGTCATTACGCCGACCACAACCCCGCTCCCAGCCACCCCGTCTTCGACGCCTACGGCGACGGTAACGCCTACCGAAGTGCCGCCCACGCCGGAGCCAGCGGCGGCGACGCAGACGGCCGCGGCGCTACCGCCATCGACACCCACGCCAGAGGAAGCGCCGCCGGCCCAAGGCGCGGCCCCCGCCTGTCCTGACCAGCGGGCCGTCATCACGTCGCCGGGGAACGGGGCTGTCGTCAACGGCGTTTTTACCCTGACTGGGACCGCCACCCACGAGCAGTTTAGCTACTACAAGGTGGAGTTTGCGCCTGGCGCCAATGCAGAGGGAGGCTTCACCTATCTGGCGGACGGCCGTAGCCCCGTGTTCAACGGCGCACTGGCCAGTGTCGATACCCGAGGGCTTGGAAACGGCCCCTGGACCTTTCAGCTCACTGTTGTGGACCAGACAGGCAACTTCCCCCCGCCGTGCCGGGTCTCCGTCACCATCCAGAATTAGCCTGCCCTGTTTGGCAGCGTGAGCAGTCCCGCCCTTCCGGCCGCTAGCAAGTACGGCGCTTCGTCCAGGCGATGCAAAGCTGACATTGAACTGTGGAACGTTTCATCGATCGACTGAACAACCTTTCGCCCGAGTCACGCCGCCTGCTGACACTAGGTGTTGGCCTGGTCGTCATTGGACTGCTGGCAATCTTCCTGTTCGTGGTCGCCTTCCAATTGGGCGTCAACCAGGGGCTGTCCCGCGCCCAAACTGCTGTCACGACCGCAGAGGCATTGCGGGCCGCGTTTGCTGCCACATCAACGGCAACGCCCACCGCCACCCCGACGAACACACCTGCGCCAACCTTTACACCTACGGCTACGCTGACGCCCACGCCGACGCCTGCCACACCTGCTGAATGGGCCCAACGCTATTTCGATGTGGCCCTCCAGGGGCTTGGCACCCTCTCCCTACTCGACTTTAGCCCGACACGGGCCGCCTCGCTCCTCCAGCGGCTTGCGCAGGAACAGGGCATGATCTTTGTTCCCGTCAGCTATACCGAGCTATCAAGGGAGCCATGGGCAGCCTTTGTCTCGCCCCGCACACCAGCCGGTACGCCGTTGCCCATGCTCTTTTGGCGCAGCGTGGGTGATGAGCGGATCCAGGGGCAGCTGCTCATGGACGCAGTAGCGTCTGTGGCGGGTAATGGCTACACACCGCTCATGGCGGGGCTTTCCCATGGCGTCATGCGCAGCGATCCTTTGGGACGCAACCATATCCTCATGGTCGAGCGGCCGGAGGCGCGCCCGGTGCTCTCAGCCCATCTCTGGTCGCAGCCGTTGCCAGGCACCGCGTTCGAGCTCACCTGGCGCAGCGATGATGATCCAGTCTGGGCCTTTTCTGCGACGGATAGCCAAGTGACGCTGGAGGAGACAGAGGGCGGCGTGCTGCCTGATATGGTTATCAGCAGCCCCCTACCAGCTGACAGCCCCATTCGCACACAGGGGGGCGCGGCTGGTGTATTCATTGAACAGCCGCCCTTTGCCCGCCAGCGCCTCATCTCGCGCTGGCGGCCGGCATTCTCTGAGGCGGACGCGGGCCCGCCTGCTACGCTCACCGGCTACCAGCTGGCCTCAGCCGAAGTAGAGCCCACGCCGTTGGCGTCACTGGCCATGTTGCTGGCGCTGCTGCAGAATGGCGACGTGAGCCGTGCCCAAAACTACGTCACGCGCATTGATATTCTGAACGAAATGTTCCAACTCGGCCTCGCGGATCCCGGCGACTGGATGGCGGTCTATGTCAACGACCTGGACCGGGAGATGCTGGATGGCGGCCAGTCCCTGCGTCTGCGTTTCTTTGACAACGCCGATCGCAACCGTTCCTTCGACGTAACCTTTGAAGAAGAGTCCGAAGGCGGCCGCTACCTGATCAAGACGGTGGGACCGGTGCTCCTGGCCTCGACTGCCGGCCTGGTGACACCCGCGCCGCCGCGCCCTACCTCAACGCCGACTGCTACGGCTACCCCTCTGCTGGCAGCAGAGACTGTGGTCGGCGTCTCTGGCGAGATTACGCTGACGATTCCATTGAGCGACGTCCTGGGCGGCGACGAGGCGGGTATCCTGAATCCCACCCTGGAGCCCACGCCCACGGCGACGCCGACCTTTACACCCACGCCAACTGACACACCCACCACGACGCCGACGCCCAGCGCCACGCCGACGCCGACCGATACGCCGACGTTCACGCCGACGCCCACGGCGACGGAGAAGCCGCTGCCTATTCCCACTATCGCCGTCGACGCGGTGGCGTCGCAGACCGGCTATATGTTGCTGACCGATACGGCCCGGCTGCGGGGTGGACCTGGGACCGACTTCATCGTCATCGCCGCTCTCACCAATGGCACGCCAGTGGAGATCTTCGGCATAACCGAAGCAGGTGACTGGCTGCTGATCCGCGCCGCCCAGGTCGAGGATGGCCGCAGCGGCGTTGTGGGATGGGTGGCGGCCCAGCTGGTCATTCCTTACGGCGACTATGCCAGCGTTCCTCTCTATCGTGCCGACGGCACGTCCATCGATGCGCCACCCGATCAGCCATCCGCATTGTCAATCTTGCCCACAGCTACGCCAACGCCCACACCCTTGGTGACGCCGGTCATTCGCCAGCCGTCAGTCGCCGCGCCCGCGGCCGTTAGCGTGCCAGGACCGGAGCCCGGCGAGTTCAGCGTCACATTGGGCGGCGCGTCCGTGCCGCCGGATCCACTGCAGCCGCTGCCGGCTGTGGCGGCCGATGGCCGCACGCTGCAACTGCGCGTGGAGAACGCAGTGGTGGAGGTATGGGGCGGCGTCCTGAACGATCCTGGCGCCGGTTGGGTGCCGGGGACAGCCGTGTTGCTCTGGCCTGGCACCGTCGCCTATATCACCACTTCCACAGCGGGCGAGGAGGAAGGGACGGTGGCCGTAAGCAGAGTGCGCATTATTGGGGCGCCGCGCGTTGAACGCACCAAGGTGTTGCACCTGGACGAGATCGAGGACGGCGTCGCCGAGGGCACGGTCCTGGCCCTGTTAGGTAGCCAGGCCGCGCCGGGCGTCTATCTGCTGGGCGCAGGCGGCCGTGCCCAACAGCTCTTCCAATACGAAGACCGCGCAGCGTGGCTGAGCGGCGATCCCAACGCCGGCTACATTCTTGGCGAGCCCGACACCCCGGGCGGCGTCAATACCTTCAGCTGGATGCGCAATGACGGCAACGGTCTCCAGATCATTGCCCAGGCCTACTACAGCATTCAGGGCGTGGCGGGTGATGCGTACGGCGGTCTCTGGTGGATCGAAACACCCAACGCCGCGCTGGACCGCTGGCAGCTCTGGCACTTCGATCCAGCCCGCGGGGAGATTGCCCTGCGCCTGCAGGCAAGCGGCACTATCTTTGGCGAGCTCAGCGGGCAAACAGGGCCATCGCTCACGCCCATTCTGCTGGCCGTCCAGCCAGAAACACCGGGCGACCCTTCACGTGTTACGTTCTTTGTCGATACCGCCGACACTGCATTGCTGCAGCCCTACACAGGGTTCTTCCGCCTGACGGTAGAGACAGACGAAGCAGGACGTGGACGTGTGGTCGAGGGACCGCTGCCCTTGTTGGAGAGCGGCCAATACCGGGGACCGCTGGTGCTCAGCCCCGACCTGGTGCGGCTGATCTATTTCGCCTACGATCCGGCGCAGCCAAGCTTGACCGCAGGTACGCTTAAGCCATCCAACATGGCGAACATGTTGACGCTCTCTGGGCGGGGAGCGAGTATCATCCGAACTGTGTACAAGACCGAGACGCGCTTTGAGTTTTTGGCGCCCGAGGCCGCCTGGCTCGGCAACGATCGCCTGCTGCTGGCCCGCGCGCGCTTCGCCGCGGGCAGCGACACCAGCCTCGACCGCTTCGGGATCGTGCAGATCCAGCTGCCGCCCGTGGGCGATTCGCCGGCCAGTGAGATTCAGGTGAATTCGTACCAGCTGCCGCGCCAGCAGACACTGCTTGCCTTTGCCCCTTGCCTGGATCAGGGGTCGGTGCTGTTGCTGACGCGCGCCGGCGATGGGACGCAACAGCTGGCGCGCTGGGAAGGGCAAAACCAGATCTTCCCGCTATTTGGACTGCCCGCAGCGCTGGATCGGGCGTTCCTGTGCTGGAAAGCCCGCTTGTGACCATGACAGCACACGGGTCACTGACGTGGGCTTTCCCCGCGTCACCCCGGCATCCCAAAGGGTTGAGTCAAGGAAATCGACACCATGCAGGAAGGTAGTCTGCCAGGCTTGCCGGAAGGGTGGGCGTATTTCGCGGATTGGCGTGATCTCGTCCTGGCGCTTGGGGGGCTGCTCTCTGTAGCGCTCCTCGCGGTCTGGTGGCAACAGCAGACCCGGTATTGGTACCGCATCGCCATTCTGACCTTTCTGGGCGCCTTTGTTCTCTCGTTTACCAGCATCTATCTCTTCTGGGTTCCGCCCTACTATGCTGGCTGCGCGGCCGGGTGTACGGGCTGGCGTGGTTTCCCCCTGGCCGTCGCCCGTGTCACCTTTGCCGGGCAAACCCAGATCGGGCTGATCGATTTCTTGCTCAACACCTTGTTGCTCTGGTTGATCGTGCTGCTGGCCACGCTGATTGGCCGGCTGGTAGGGGTGGCCATTGGCTGGGAAAACCGCTCGCGGCGAGTACGGCTACTGGTTCTTATCTTGCTCTTTATTGTACCTTGGGCGCTGCTGCCCCGTTTCCTCGATCCGCCGCAGCCAGTCACCTCTGGTGAGGAGCTGCGACTGGTCACCAATGCGCGCCGCGCGGCTGAATCTACCTACCGAATCACAGGTCTCTGGGTACAGCGGCTGGCGCTGGAAGATGTGCGCCAGCTCAGCCCCAATCCACTCTCGGAAGCCACACCCGATCTCTCGGCAGTGCGCAGCCAGGTCTG
>JACFMY010000372.1:2916-6266 GCA_019455155.1 Caldilineaceae bacterium | reverse complement strand
TCTCTACCATGGTTTCCTGGAGTGCTACCGGAGGGCAGCAAAATGGACATCGGCAGGCATCCCGGGTTTGAGCTTGCCGCCGGACGGCGCCAGATCGAGGCGAATGGCAAAGACAGTCGTTTTACGGCTGTCTGCAGTCTGCACATTGCGCGGGGTAAACTCAGCCTCACCGGCAATGCGACTGACGGTGCCCTGAAATACCTCTCCCGGGAATGAGTCCACCGTCACCGGATACGTCTCGCCCAGGAAGATCTGCCCATAGCGATCTTCGGGCACGTACACCGTGAGACGCAGCGCTTCCGTGTCGCCAATGGTGAGCAATGGCGCGCCGGGTGCGGCGATCTCACCCGGCTCAATGGAGCGATAGAGCACAACGCCTTCTATGGGCGCATGCAGCATCTCCTTGCCGTAAGCGGCCGGCCCCGAAGCCCCGGGTTGGATTTCCACGAGCAGATCGCGGGCGAGGACACGTTCCCCTTCCCTGGCATGGACCTTCACCACACGCCCACCCTGCATGGCGGCGACCCTGACCTCGGTGGCCTCGATCGTACCTGAGTAGGTGACTTCTCCGGCGTTGGCTGACACCCGCAGATAGAAATAGACCCCGACAATGAGGCCGGCCGCAATCAACAGCGCGGGGATGATTCGTTTCGGATTCGGATGCATAGCATGCTCCTCGTGATGCCCGGTTTACAAAAATGCCCGTACCTGCTCAATCTAGGCGCTTGCGGAAGCGGGCGATGGCTGCGCTCATGACGACCAGTGCGAAGATCGTCAGCGCAATGATCTCCGTCTGGATCGCTGGGACCCCGACGCCTTTCAGCACGATACCGCGGGCGATGATGAGAAAATAACGTAGCGGGATGGCATAGCTGATGATCTGCAGCCATACCGGCATAGCCGCCAGCGGAAAGAAAAAGCCTGATAGGAAAATGGACGGCAGAATCGTAAACATGGTGGTTAACATGGCTTCCTGCTGGGTATTGGCCACAGTGGAGATCAGCAGGCCGATCCCTAGTGTCGTCACCAGGAAGAGCGCGGTCAAGAGCAATAGCAAAAAGACATTGCCGTTGATGGGTACGCCAAAGAGGAAGATGCCGACGGTCAGCACCTCCAAGGTATTGAGAAAAGCGAGCAATACATAGGGCGCAAGCTTGCCAACCATCAGCTCCCACGACCGCAGGGGCGTGACGATGAGCTGTTCAATGGTGCCGCGCTCTCGCTCACGCACAATGGAAGTGGCCGTGAGCATTGTGGTCAGGTATTGGAGAATAATGCCGATCATGGCGGGCACCATGTAATAAGCGTTGACCAGACCGGGGTTGTACCACACCTGAGTACGCACATCGATGGGGGCTGCCATGGAAACTGCCAATCCCTGCCGTTCCTGTCGCTCTACGGCTAGTCTGGTCGACTGAGCCTGCCCGATCAACACGGCGGCAGCCAGGGCCGTGCTTGCTACAGTCGGGTCGGAGCCATCCAACACGAAGGCGACCTGGGCCGAACGCCAGCCACTGATGGTCCGGCCGTAGCCAGGAGGGATGATGATGCCGGCCCGGGCCGAATTGTTGTCAATCAGCTCGCGCACCTCTTCTTCGGACGAGACCACGTAGGTAAGGCGGAAATAGTCGGCAGCCCGGTACGCGTCGATGAGACTGCGCGAGGCCGGCGTCTGGTCCTGGTCGAAGACCGCCAGGGCAATATTGCGAACATCGTTGGTGGCCGCATAACCCAACAGGAAGAGCATCACCACCGGCATAACAAAGGTCATGGCGAGGGTCCGCGGGTCCCGCACAATCTGGATGAACTCTTTGCGGATGAGGCTCCACAGGCGGCTAATCATGTGTGTGCTCCGTCGGGCCAGCCAGGATTCCATAGAGGTAGATGTCGACGAAATCTTCCAGCGCGTCGCGGCCCATGGCGCGGCGGGCCGCAGGCGGCATGAGCAGGCCGGTTACATAATAGGAGAAGAAGAAGCCGGAAAAGGATCGCGCCAGGACTGGCAATGAGAGGGTGCGCAAGTGGCCGCGCTTGTGGCTAAAGACCTCGCTCAGCCGGAGCAAATGGGGCAGGATCGCCTCGTAGAGCCGCGGGATGTGAATACCGTTGAACTCCACCAGCTCGATGAACATGAGGTTGAGCACGTCGGTGCGCCGGCCCAACTCGCGCACGAGGCGGCTGGCCGCGTCCCGCACGAACTCGTCGACGGTCGAGCCCTCGGCCGTTTCCAGCAGAGGCAAAATCTCGTGGTACGGGTGTTTGGCCATTAGGACCTCTTCCCAGATCGCCTCTTTGCTGGCGAAGTGGTTGTAGATTCCCCCCATGGTAATCTCCGCCCGATCTCCGATCTGGCGCATAGAGGTGCCATGGTAGCCCTGTTCCAGAAAGAGCCTGTAGGCCGCTTCGACGATTCGGACCCGGGTCGCTTCGCCTTTGTTGACGGTCGTCTCTTCCATGACCTGTCCTTCACAGTTGGCAAATCATAGCGAACGCTCGTTATTATTTTGGACGAATAGTGCTCGTACGTCAAGACCTACCTGGACAGGTTCGGGTTTGGCCGCCGGCGCCGCGCTGGCTGCGTCGTGATTGGGAGCAGCCTTGCCTGGCCGCGCTGCCGGGTTGACAGGGGACGCAGCGGGACATAAGATTCACTTCACCACGGCACACCACGGTGAGGAGGACAACTATTATGCGTTTGGAAGGCACCCATCTGTTTTCAGCGCCACGGGCAGTTGTATGGGACGCGCTTATGGATCCGGCAGTACTGGTCGGCGCGCTGCCTGGCGGCGAAAACTTCGAGCAAGTAGGCGACAATGACTACAAGGCAGCCATGAACGTGCGGGTTGGACCCGTGCAGGGGCGCTTTGAAGGCAAGATTACGCTGGATGATATCTCCCCTCTTGAGCGATACACCATGAAGGTTGATGGCCAGGGCGCGCCCGGCTTTGTGTCGGGCGCAGGCACGCTGGAGTTAGAAGACCATGACAGCGGCGCCACGCTCCTGCGCTACGGCGGCGAGGTCCAGGTAGGCGGGCGCATTGCGGGTGTGGGCCAGCGCCTCATCGAGAGCACAGCCAAGTCGCTGACCCGCCAGGGGCTCTCCGCGCTCGACCAGATGATCCAGGCGCGCATGGCGCCTGCCGCAGAGGCTGCGCCGGTCCCCGGGGCCCCGGCCGAGCCAGCCGCCGCGCACGAAGGATTCGATCGCCGTGTCGACCTGGTAGGTGTCGCCGGAGGCCGGATCGAGGAACCGGTCGATGCGGCCGCGCACGTGCGGGATGGCGGTGTAGGCGGCGGCGATGCCGCCCGCCCCGACGCCGCCGAGGCCGATGATCCAGAGCCACGGCATG
>JACFMY010000372.1:0-2906 GCA_019455155.1 Caldilineaceae bacterium | reverse complement strand
CCCTCGGCAGCTGGTATGGCCGCAGAGGTGGTGAAGGATGTGGCCCGGGACCTGGCGGCAGATTACATTCCTGCCGACAAACAGGAACGTGTCCTCTGGTTCGCACTGGGCGCGCTGGCTATGCTAGCCTTTGTCGTGCTCGTGCGTCTGGTGCAGCGCGACTGACATGCCGGTTTCTACGGTTCTTTAGACCGCTAGACGCAGCTTTGCCTACCTGGAATGAGAGTGTGCGCTTGTCTACAAAGAAGATGACCAACAGGGAGGTCGCCGAGATCCTGGCCGGTGTCGGCGCCCGGTTACAAATTCTGGACGCCAATCGCTTCCGCATCATCGCGTTTCAGAACGCGGCTGAGAGCATTCGCAACCTGGCCCAAGACATCAACCAGGTCGATGTTGCCGGCAAGCTCCTGGAGATCCCCGGTGTTGGAAAAGGCATTGCCGACGCCATCCACGAGCTGCTGTCCCATGGCCACTACACGGAGTTTGACGCGCTCTACGATCAGGTGCCGGAGGGTGTCGTGCAGATGATGGCCGTGCCGGACATGGGGCCCAAGAAGGCCAAACGCCTGTGGGAAGAGCTGGGCATCGACAGCGTGGAGGCGCTGCAAGCCGCGGCCGCCGCGGGCAGCCTGCGCGATCTAAAAGGTTTTGGCGCCAAGAGTGAGGAAAAGATCCTCAAGGGCATCGAGCTATTGGCCAAACGCAGCGATACGCGTACTTCCATCGGTGTCGCGCGGCCCCTGGCCGAGGCCATCGTGGCGCGGTTACAGGAGGTCGTTCCGGCCGGCACCATCGAACGCATCGAGATTGCGGGCAGCCTGCGGCGGTGGAAGGAGACGATCGGGGACGTCGATATCCTCTGTGTCAGCCATGATCCGGCCACGGTAATGGAAGCCTTTCGCACGCTGCCCCAGGTGGCGGACGTCGCCGGCAGCGGCGAGACAAAGACCAGCGTCATATTGGGCAATGGCCTACAGGTAGATCTGCGCGTGGTCGAGCGCAAGCATTGGGGCGCGGCGCTGCAGTACTTCACAGGCAGCAAAGAGCACAACGTGGAGATGCGCGAGCTGGCGCTGAAGCAAGGCTGGAGCCTGAACGAATATGGCCTTACTGCCACGGGCAGCGGGGGCGCGCCAGAAGGCGAACAGCGCTTCTTTGAAGAAGAGGCGGATCTCTATGCCTTCCTGGGCCTAGCTTGGGTGCCACCCGAGCTGCGTGAGAACCGGGGCGAGATCCAGGCCGCGCGCAAAGACGCGTTACCCGCGCTGATCACCGTCGCGGACATACGGGGAGAGCTACACGGCCACACCACCTGGAGCGATGGCACGGCCAGCGTGCAGGAGATGGGTGAGGCGGCGCGTACTCGTGGCTACGCGTACTGGAACGTCAGTGACCACAGTGTAGGGTTGGGCGTTGTACAGGGGGTCGACGGGGAGCGCCTGCGCCGCCAGCGCGCCGAAATCGACGCGTACAACCGCTGGTGCCAGGAACAGGGCTATGCCTTTCGCCTGCTGCAGGGCAGCGAGGTGGAGATCCTGGCCGATGGCACGTTGGGCCTGCCCGACGAAGTGCTGGCCACCCTGGACGTGGTCGTGGCCAGCATCCATAGCGCCCAGCGGCAGGATCGGGAAACCATCACCGCACGCTGTCTCAAGGCCGTCTACAACCCCCACGTGGATATCCTCGGCCATCCCACCGGCCGGCTGATTGGCAGCCGGCCACCCACGGAGATCGACGTAGAGCGCGTGCTCCAGGCCTGCGCGGAAACGAGGACCGCAGTAGAGATCAACGCGAGCCCCGAGCGGCTGGACCTGAATGACGTCTATGCGCGGCGGGCCGTGGAATTGGGGTGCCAGATTGCCATCAACTGTGACGCGCACAGCGTGGAAGGTCTGGTGGTGCTGCCCTACGGCGTGCACATGGCGCGGCGGGGCTGGCTCACTGCAGCGAGCGTGCTCAATACCTACCCCATTGACGAGATGCTGGCGTTGCTCAAAGATGGCAGCGGCGGTGCCGGCGCTCAATGAAACCGATCCGAGAGACAGAAACAGATTGCCATGATGACTCACCGACTGCTCGTAATTCTGCTCAGCCTTGCCCTGTCTATGCTCGCAGCCGGCTGTGGCGGCGAGCCCACGGCGCCCGCGCCGGCCATCACGCCGGAGAGCGGGGCCATTCCCCTTACGGCTGAGGAGGTTCAGAGCATGGCCGGAGCGACCCCGGACGCAGTAGAGGCTGCCGCGGCGGCGACAGCGCTTCCTCCATCCATCGTGGCCGGCGCTCCAGTCAGCGCCATGGGGATGGTACGCTTCTATGCCGACGCGGACCCCGAAGCCGCCACCCTGGCCGAATATCCGCAGGGCGCTACCTTCGTCGTCGTCGAGCCTGGCGGTGATTACACCGGCTATCCCGTGGAAATCAACGGCGTGCGCTGGTACCGTGTCAAGGCAGAGGATGGACTGGTGGGATGGGTCATGGCGGACGGCATCGAAGAAGAAAAGAACGAGTGATTGCGGAACGCTGCCAGGCGCCAACAGCGTCAGCCTGTATCTGCCGCTGGTCGGACGTTGAGATCTCGCGCCCGTCCGGCCCGTTCCGCAGATCAGCCGGAAATTGCCCAATCTACCGCCGGCTGGTTGGGCCAGCCGAGCCCGATGCGACCCCGTTCCTTGTCCACGTTCTGGATCTCGACATCGATGATCTCGCCGACGCTCAAGGTCGTGCCACGCGGAATCTGGCTGCGGTGGAGCAGGCCATCCTGTTTGACGCCAATGTCCACGAAGGCACCGAAATCCACCACGTTGCGCACCGTGCCCTGCAGCTGCATGCCAGGTGACAGGTCGTCCAGAGTGAGCACGTCGCTGCGCAGGATGGGGGGTGGTACGTCCTCGCGCGGGTCACGGCCA
>JACFMY010000371.1 GCA_019455155.1 Caldilineaceae bacterium | reverse complement strand
CTAGCTCCTGCGCCTTCAGGGGCATAAAGTTGACGATTACGCCATTGAACACGGGGCTCAGCAGCAAATTCGCGACCGCCGCCAACATCAGCGCACGGTTCGCGGCCAGCAGCCGCAAATGATGCAGTGGATTGGCTGCGCGCACGCGATACCCTGTCCCAACATCGGTCAGCCCCAGCCACGCCAGGGCGAAGGTGGCGACGGAAAGAAAGGTGAACGCCAAAAGGCTGCTCCGTACGCCGGTCAGCTCGGCCAACGCCCCGCCCAGTAAGGGGCCAGTGGCAAAGCCCAGCCCCATGGCCGTCGTGAGACAGCCCATAACCAATCCACGCTCAGACGGCGCGCTGTAGTCGCCTACCATGGCCGCGCCCATGCCAAAGACGGCTACAATACCGATCCCAAGCAGGATCTGCGCCACCACCAACAACATTGGTGCAGAGACCAGCGCCAGGCTGGCTGCCGCGGCAGCAAAACAGAGCGCGCCGGCGGCAATCAGTCGTTGCCGGCCAAACCGATCGGAGAGCAGGCCAATTGGCACCGCCACGGCCACCTGCGTTATCCCCTTGAAGGCCACCAGGCTGCCAATCAGCATTAACGAGGCGCCCAGATCCCGCGCCAGCAGGGGGAAGAGGGGCATGATGAAGCCGACCACGGTGTCGGCCAGAAAGATGACGAGAGAGAGGAGCAGTAGCTCGCGGCGCAACACCCTGCGCCAGGGTAGCACGGATAGCACGGAGTTCACCTACACGCGAGATATAAAGAACGGCCACCATGTCGCTTTGGCGATTCGACGCTGCGGGTCTACAATCGGGCGACAGCCGGCCAAGGATCAACAGAAACCCATAACTATGGAAACCATCCACGTAGAACAACTCAACGACTACCAACGCCAATCCCGGCGCACCTGGAGCCTGATCCATACTGACCACGCCATCGTCTACCCGACTCTGGGACTGGTCAACGAAGCAGGCGAAGTGGCAGGCAAGATCAAAAAGATCTTCCGCGACAAAAACGGCAACATCTCCGCCGCTGACCGCGAAGCGCTCAAGCACGAGCTGGGTGATGTGCTTTGGTATCTGGCCCAGATTGCCACCGAGCTCGACCTAAGCCTGGAAGAAGTCGCCAGCGCCAACCTTAGCAAGCTCTTCGACCGGCTCGCACGCGGCCAGATCCGCGGTGACGGCGATGAGCGGTAACGAATGGTCGGGCTCAGGCAGCCGGCACTCTGCGGCCACACCGTGCTAGAAGCCTCATTCGCCGTGCACGGGTCGCCAGTCGGGATGCCGGAAACAGCCGACCACATGGTCATTGACCAGGCCACATGCCTGCATAAAGGCGTAGCAGATGGTGGGGCCGACAAAGGTAAAGCCCCGCTTTTTCAGGTCCTTGCTCATGCGCTCAGCTTCCGCGGTCCTGGCCGGTAGGTCGCTCAGCTGCTGCCAGTGATTGACAATGGGCATGCCATCAACGAATTGCCAGATATAGGCGTCAAAGCTGCCGAAGGCCTCCTGGACACGCAGGAAGGCCTGGGCATTCTGTATGAAGGCTCGCACCTTAAGACGGTTGCGAACGATGCCAGCGTTCTGGAGCAACGCTGCCACCCTTGCATCGTCGTAGGCCGCCACCTTGACGGGATCGAAATTGTCGAAGGCGTCCCTGTAGTTGTCCCGCTTGCGCAGGATCGTGATCCAGCTTAGGCCTGCCTGCGCGCCTTCCAGGCACAGCATCTCAAAAAGCTTGCGTTCTTCGTGCTCGGGTTTGCCCCACTCGTCATCGTGATAGCGCACATAAAGCGGATCGCTGCCGGCCCATTCGCACCGGGCTATCTCTCCCATCCCGTCCTCCTTATCGACAATTCGTAGCACTTTTATGATTCCAGCAAGATTCCCTTGTGCCGGTCCGTACGCTTAGCGTGAGCCAGCGATATACGTAGCCTTCTCCCGGCGACGGCGCAGACATTACGCACGGCGGGGAACAATAGCACAGCCGTGCCGTTTCAAGCAATGCCCCCGGGCCTGCGCGGGTCCTATGTGCGTCGCAGCCACCTTCCTGGAAGCGGTCAGGCTTGGTGTGGCCGGATCAGGGACTCTCGACCACTTCCAGGAAGCTTGACGCCCCGAATTACCGCCTAACAGACGAAGTCGGTCGTCCCGCAAAGTGCACCTGATTTGACACAACCGACCCCCTGTAGGTACAATCCGGAATGCTTCTGGGCACAAGAGCAAGAGTATGTGTGAGGCGCATTCGTCTAGTGGCCCAGGATACTGCCCTCTCAAGGCAGAGACACGGGTTCGAATCCCGTATGCGCTACCACTGCCCCGGACACGGGGCCACGGCGACAAATCCCAAGTGGATTGATAGGTGCAAGAGCGGCGGCAATCCGTGAACTTGACGAGATTGCCGCCGCTCTTGCATTTTCAGATAGGCAGCGCCTTCTTAAATATCCGCCGGCATCAGTCCGCCCCGGACAGAGTCGTGCTAGAATGACGATACAGGATGAGCCAGTGTGGCTTCTCCTGCCCTGTCATCCGGCCGGCTCAACCGATGAGGAGATGCTATGAGATTCGCAGCCTGGTATTCCATTGTAGTTGGCGTCCTCATGCTCGGCCAGTGGGCGTTCTTCCTCGCGAGCGGTCAGGTTCCCGAGCTGCAAACCGAGCCCATTCGCATCGCCTTTCACCTCCTTGGTGAGGGCAGCACCGCGGTTGCTCTGCTCATTTCAGGCGTTTCATTGCTCAGACATGTTCGCTGGGGCCCCAATGCTGCATTTGCATCGCTCGGCATGCTCACCTACACTGTGCTCGTCAGCCCAGGGTATTTTGCCCAGCTCGGCCAGTGGCCGCTTGTGGCCATGTTCGCAGCCCTACTCATTCTTACGCTGGTCAGCTACCGTCTGCTTGCTCTGTCCGCCTCCCGGTAGGACGCCCGGCGTGGCTGCTTCATCCAATCCTTGCACCATTTGACGGCGATACGACCGGCATATCACCTCAAGGATGCGTTTCCATGAGTACTCAGGAGAACCAGCCCGCTTCTCGCCTGCAATTTCATCCCGTGACGAAGGAGCGATTGCGGGATCTGGCTCGCTTCTCTTGCGAGCATGGCAAATTCCGTTACTGCTCCTGTATGCGATGGCGCATGACCAGTTCCCAGTTTCGCCAATCCACCACAGAAACACGCGTGGCCGCGCTGGAGGCGCTCGTCGAGCAAGACATACCTACAGGCGTCCTCGCCTACGCGGACGAAGAGCCCATCGGTTGGTGTTCCGTTGCGCCGCGGGAACGCTACGCGGCGCTTGAACGATACCAGGCCCTCCCGCGCCTCGATGACCGCGCGGTTTGGTCCGTGGTCTGCTTCTTTGTCGATCGTCGCTTCCGCCGGCAAGGCGTCACCACTAGGCTTTTGAAAGCGGCGGTCAGCTATGCCCAGTCCCAGGGCGCAGCCATCGTCGAGGGCTATCCCGTGGAGTCAGATGCTCGCCTGTACACCTATATGGGATCACCTGAGGCCTTTCTCCGGGCAGGCTTCCGTGATGTAACCCCACCGGGACAGGCCCGCCTGGTCATGCGCTGTTGGCTAACACCATGATGGTGGCTGCCGGCGAAGCCGCAAGGTTTGAACAGCTGGTCCTGAGGTTTGACCCGCGCAGCAGGCTGCTACGAACGTGGCAGTTGCCGGGCGGCGTGTCGGCGTTGGTTACAGTCCTTGAGCTGGTCCGGCCCGACGGCCAGATCGTGAAATGGATTGTACGCCGCCACGGCGAGGCAGAGACCAAACGGAACCCGCATATCGCGGCAGCCGAGTTCAGGCTCCTCCATGGCTTACACAGCGCAGGATTGGCCGTGCCAGAGCCTTTCTTCTTCGATCTGTCCTGCGAGATCTTCCCTACTCCCTACCTTGTGATCGAATATGTCGAGGGAAGCACACAGAGCGCACCCTCCACCTTAGCCGATTTTGTGCGTCAAATCGCCTCGCAGCTGGCCAGGATCCATCAAGTGAGTCTGGCGCAGCTGGACCTGTCATCCCTGCCCCAGGACACACGAGGGTTTGGAGCCGCGCCGCCTGTCCTGGACAGCTCGCTGGGTGAGGAACGGATTCGCGCCGTGTTGGAGTCGCTCTGGCCCTTGCCCCAGCGAAACGAAACTGTCTTGCTCCATGGGGACTATTGGCCGGGCAACCTGCTCTGGAAGGATGGCCAGCTTGTCGCCGTGCTCGACTGGGAGGATGCGCACTTGGGCGACCCACTTGCCGATGTCGCCAATTGCAGACTAGAACTGCTGTGGGCGCGCGGGAGCGACGCCATGCACCGGTTCACCGAATGCTACCAGGCCATAACGAGCGTCGACTTTACCTACCTGCCCTACTGGGATCTGTGCGCTGCTTTGCGACCGGCTTCCAAAATCGGAGAATGGGGGCTTGATCAAGATACCGAAAACGCGATGCGAGAGGGACACAGATTGTTCGTCCACCAGGCAATCGAATCGATTGGCCGGTTGTTGTAATGCCAAGGATCAGACGCATCAACGAGAAAGCGGCGTACCATGACCTCAAATTCATCGACTCTGCAAGACGCTTACCGCGCGGGAACGATCACGTGGACCGGACCAATGATGATGGTCTTCTCCCGCTTTGTCTTTGCCTTGCTTTTCCAGGCGCTCACCGCAGCCCTGTTTGCGCTGCGTGGCGACCTGCAGCCATGGTTCTCTGCCGGGCCGTGGTGGACAGTTTATGGCTCACTAATCGATCTCGCCTGTCTGGCAACCATGGCTATCCTGTTGCGTCGCGAGGGGTTACCGTTCTCCTCGTTGCTAGACTTTGATCGCACTCTATTTTGGAAGGATATTCGGTTTGCGTTGGTTCTGCTGCTCTTGTTCCTGGTACTTGCCTTGGGTGGCGGTACCGTCGCAGGCATTCTTATTTACGGTGGCCCGGCCCCTTCGCCTATGGGCGGGCTTCCGCTCGCAGGTGCGCTGTACAGTTTGATTGTCTGGCCTGCACTGTGGGGGTTCACTGAACAGTTGACCTACATGGGCTATGTTTTGCCGCGTCTGCAGATCCTAGGTGGCAAGACCTGGTTGGCAATCGTCATCATTACCTTTGGATGGGGCCTGCAACATACTGCTCTGCCCTTTCTTTTCGACTGGCAGTTCGCTCTATTTCGCCTTGTTTCCACGCTACCCTTTGCCGTTATCATCCCGATATACCTGCACACCCGGCGGCTCACACCCTTTATGCTGGCCCACTGGGGTGTCGACGCGTTAGCCGTCGCCCTAACAAGCTTTTTCCCGTGAGCCGGATCGGGTTCGGACGCTCTTGATCTTTCGCCATCAGCAGCAGGCAGCGGTCTGGCAGCAGCATCTTGTGGACGGGGCCCCGAATCGCTTCTCCGACCTGCTGAACTATTATGTCCAGCGCAGTCTGCGCAGTCATGGACAGCTTGCCCTGCTTTCGGGCGTCCCGAAAAACACCATTACCAACTGGCTCGCTGGTCGAGTTCGTAGCCCGCAGCAATGGCAGCCACTGGTAAAGGTGGCGACGGCACTGCAGCTATCCATGGCAGAGACTGATGCACTGCTGGCGATTACCGGCCATCCTTCCCTGGCGGAATTGAAGGCAACCATAGGAGGCATGGACGATGAGCAACTCCTGGCCCGTTGGCTGGCGCCGTCGCCCAGCCTGCCCCAGCCGCCTGCCCACGCAGTCTCTGCCCTTCATCCCATCAACTGGGCCTCCATACAGAGCCGGCTGGAGACAGTCAACAACCAGGAAGGCATCGAACCGGCAGCGTCGCGATCTCCTGTGCCGCTTCACAATCTGCCTTACCAGTTGACAGAGCTGTTCGGTCGCGAGCAGGTCCTGACTCAGCTTGTCGATCTCCTGCGGCGCGAGGTACCCAGGCTGTTCACTTTGACCGGACCGGCGGGCATCGGCAAGACCAGCACTAGCATTGCCGTGGGCCACGCACTGCTGGACAACTTCACGGATGGCGTCTGGTTCGTATCACTTGCGGCGTTGCATTCGCCTGACGAGTTTGTGCCCGCGGTGGCCCAAGCGCTGCCGCTTTCCGTCCGGAACCGCCAGACAACGCTCGATACAATAAAAGAATATCTCCGGCATAGGAACGTCTTGCTCATATTGGATAACTTCGAGCATCTGTTGGGCGCCGCACCCATGGCCGCCGCGCTCCTCCGTCACTGTGCCCGGCTCAAAATCCTGGCGACGAGCCGCCAGTCGCTCCAGCTATACGGCGAGCAGACGTATCCAGTGCCGCCACTGGCGACGCCGGATCCGGCTCGAATCTCTTCCGTCCAAAGCGCTACTGCTGTACCG
>JACFMY010000370.1 GCA_019455155.1 Caldilineaceae bacterium | reverse complement strand
TCGTCTGGATGGGTAATGTCTTCCCAGGAAAGCTGTTTTAGTTCTTCTGCCGTGTATCCGAGAATCTCACAGCAGCGGTCGTTTACTTCGATGAAGTTCTTCTGCAGCGTGCTAATGGACAGGCCGACCAGGGGCAGCTGAAAGTAAGAACGGACGCGCGCTTCACTGGCGCGCAGGGCTTCGGCAGCGCGCCAGCGTTCCGTGACATCTCGCGAGGCAAGGACAGTCCCCGTGATGTTACCGGCATCATCCTTAAGGACATCGCCCACGGTGTGCATCCAAACATAGTGGCCGTCCGCGTGTTGAAAGCGGTACTCCGCCTCACCCGGTCTGCCTTCCGCAACCGCCTGGGTAAAGGTATCAAAAACTGCATCGACATCGTCCAGATGGATGAACTCAAACGCGATGCGACCCAGGAGCGACTGCGGGTCATAGCCGAGGACAGACGTGAAAGAGGGGCTTACATAGGTGAAGTGCCCCACCACATCGGTGCGCGAGACCAGATCGCGCAGATGCTCGACAAGGAGGCGCAGCTCCTGTTCACTCCTTTCTAACTTGGCGACGCGCGCTTGCAGCATCTCGATTTGGGATCTTAGATGTTGAGTCTCAGGGGGAAGACTGATCACAAGTATCTCCTAATTCGCGAAACGAGCCTGCCAATGCTCAAAGGCATAGAGGATGCACGGTCGGGGTGCTTCGCTCCTTTCCAATCGATATTTCTCAGAGTCCAATGTCCGCGCCATCATAGAGTGTCTCTGGCTCAGCCTACCTGCCAAAAAATGACCGCCTCTTGAAGCGGTCTGATTCACGACTACTGCCGTTCATTTGTCCGGTGACCAGCCAGCTAGCACGGTCATAGAGATGGTTCCAATTATAGTCTTACCAAGACCTTACAGCATCGACCAAAACATGGTGCAGCGCCATAGAAGCATACTCCATTCGTCGTAAAGAGAATCGTCAATCCGGCCAAAGGCGCAGTTAGGTACGCGGTAGGGGTCTTGTCGAACATCGCGCCATCGTTCTTTTCCCTGGCAATGTGGTAGACTCAAAAGCATGGGAACCGCGCAATAGCTCCCTTAGGCGGGGATACCTTACATGCTTTCTGAACTGCGCCAGCGCCTGCTACGCACACCGCTTTTCTATAAGATTCTGCTCGCCAATGTTGCGATTGTAGCCTTTGGCGCGGTGGCTGGGACAGTCATCACCGTCTGGCACGTGTTGACCTATCCAGAGGATGTCCACTTCGAGCTGATTGCCTTCTTCGCAGTTTCCGGCCTGGTCATCAGCTACGTGGTCAACAACTGGGTGCTGAAACGGGCCCTGGACCCCTTGGACCGTCTCCAGCGTGCGGTTGATGCCGTGCGCAGCGGTCGAGCCAGCGTACGCGTCGTGCCCGGCGACAACAGCGACGAGCGCTTCGACCGGCTGGCCGAAACCTTCAACCAGATGCTGGAACGGCTGGAGCACGATACCCTCGCCCTGCAGCAACTGTCCCGCCAGATCCTTCAGGCCCAGGAAGCTGAGCGGCAACGCCTGGCGCGCGAGCTACATGACGAAGCGGCCCAGGCCTTGACTTCCCTGCTTGTCCATCTACGCCTGCTGGAACGCGCCCACAGCCCAGAGGCAGCACAACAACATGTCCAGGAGCTGCGCGAGCTCACGGCAGGCGCACTGGAGAATGTGCGCCGCGTGGCGCTGGACCTGCGGCCTACGATTCTGGACGATCTGGGTCTGGGGCCTGCCCTGGAATGGTGCGTAGACGAGATCAACAAGGCGGGCACGGTGCACGCGTCGATCACAATCAGTGGCATCGTCCACCGGCTCCCCCGCGAAACCGAATTGGTACTCTACCGCGTCGGTCAGGAGGCGCTGGCGAACGTGAGCCGCCACGCGCACGCCAGCCAGGTACACGCCAGCCTGCAGGTCAACGACGGCAACGTGATTCTAATCGTGGAAGACGATGGAATCGGCTTTGACCCCGACCATATGCAGCCGTCCGCAGGGCATGGCCTGGGTCTCGCCGGCATGCGCGAACGAGTCGCCATGCTCGGAGGTCATGTGGAGGTGGCCTCGCAGCCTGGCGCAGGCACACGCATCGTTGCGCGCGTCCCCGCGCCTTTGGAGATGGCAGCCTGAATATGGAAAAGATTCGTATCCTCTTGGTGGATGACCACATGGTCGTGCGCATTGGGCTGAAGGCGCTGATCAACGGCGAGCCGGACATGGAAGTGGTGGGCGAGGCTGGCAACGGCGCAGAAGGGGTGGAGCGGGCGCGCAGCCTGCGGCCCGACGTTGTCGTGATGGACATCTCCATGCCGGAAATGGATGGTCTGGAGGCGACCCGCCGTGTACGGCAGGAATGCCCCACGGCCCAGGTGCTGATTCTAACCGTTCACGCCCAGGAGCGATATCTCTTCCCTGTGCTCAAAGCTGGCGCCGCGGGCTACGTGCTCAAGTCCACGGTCGACACCGAGCTGTTCGACGCCATTCGCACTGTTGCGCGTGGCGGCGCCTTCCTCTACCCGGCCGCCACGCGGCTGCTGCTGGAAGACTATGTCTCGCAGCTGCAGAGCGGGTCCAATCCAGACGCCTACGAGACATTGAGCGAACGCGAGCGCGAGGTGCTCAAGCTCATCGCCTTGGGCTACACCGCAACCCAGGTAGCAGAAAAGCTGGCCCTTAGCCCCAAGACAGTAGAAACCTATCGCGGCCGGATTATGGAGAAGCTGAATCTGAGCAGCCGTTCCGATCTGGTGCAGTATGCCCTGGCGCGGGGCCTACTCTCAGAATATATGTAGTCTTTGGCTACGAAGCGCTCCAGGATGTGTGCCCGCCAGGGCGCCTCCACACAGCAGCAGGCCTGCCCGATCCGCACAGCCGCTACGGGAAGAGCAGGCTGCCAATGAACGCCCCAAGCTCTCCTCTCGCCTAGACTCTCGCTTTTACCGGCTACCCATGCTAGGGAAGCGGAAGAGAGACCTGCCGGATGTTGTTGTTTTCGTTGCTCTCAGACACGTCGTTGAAAGAATCCACGTCGCAGTCAAGGTTGATTGAGCTTGATGGCACCGTGCACTGGTAGCGGAAGGCCGACTGGTAGGTCATGGCCTTACGCGCGGCCAGATAGCCGCCCTGGACGATATCCAGCCCACCTGAAGTAATGGTGTCGCCTGGCGGGCAGCGATAGACACAGCCGGCAGAAAAGCCGCTGGCGTCGCTCATGCCAATGTTCATGATCCCCGCCACGATCCGGTAGTTGAGGCCGGGATCGTTGTTGCGCTCCACCCGGATTTCGGTGAGCAGCAAATCGGCCGGCGCCGCGGCCGGCGGCTGTGGAGGCGGCGGTTGTTCCGGCGGGGTGGGCATGGGCGTTGGTTCCGGCCCATCACATGCACCTACCCCTACTACGGCCAGTGCAGCTGCGAGCAAGCAAATCAAAGCCACTTTATATACGTTTCGCATTGTGATCTCCCTCCTTCTGCCGTCTCTGCCTGGCGCCTGTTAGTGCGGAGTGGCTGATGCTTATCGCTCTCTAGCGCACGGGCGAGCCATGTGCACAAGCACCGTCGGCAAAATACCCGGGCGCGACACCATGGACAGCAGCGTCTGGTAGACGGCTAGAGACGTTTACGCAGCTCCTTTCCAAACAATCGAACATCTCCAGCGTGCTGCTTGTTGACGGCGACGTGTTTGTCGAGCCGCGCCAACAGGTCGACCAGTTCGTGCGCGTCCAGGTTGGCATCATAGATCGCTTCCCGCAGCACGCGGCGCCGCCTTACCCAGCTCCAGATGCTCAGAATGATGGCTGCGGGCATGCCTAGTACCCACAGTGCAGAGAAGCCGGCGGTCAGTAACACTGCGATGACGTCCTCCAGCGAGTACGGAGCAAAAATGAACACGGCTGCAACCGCGGCAATGACAGCGCCTATGACGACGAAAGTCGTCGTGCGCACGGTGAGCCGGTGCGCGTCTTTGCACATGGCCACGACTTGCTCGAAGGCGGTATCGATTCGGGCTGTGCTGGCGCGTCCCCGCGCCATAGGCGCCGCGGCAGGCTCGTATTGCTGCCAGAGACCATCAAGCCGGTGTGTCGCCTGCGGCGCACTCGCCGGCTGCACCACGACCTGAAACCTGTGTTCCAGCGTACTGGCGCGTGCCAGCCGGTGTGTGGCCCGGATCGTGAGCCGGGCGCTGCCGGAGGCTGCAGCCGGAATGACCAACCTGTCCGGCGTGAAGACAAAGGACGCCGTACCTGTAGGGTCTTGGGCGCTCAAAGTCAAGACCAGATCCCTTTGGCCACGGTTATGGACGCGCAGATCAAAGATGGCGCCCTGGATGCCGGACGCTTCCACCGGGATCAGCTCGCAATCGAAGATGGGGACAATAGGTACTGAGGCTTCAGGCAGATCTTGCGGTTTGGGCACAGACGGCGGCGGTGCCTCGGGGACCGGTTCTTTTCTTTCCTTAACAACAGGCGGCGGCGCGGCGCTTGGCGCAACCTGAAACAGGACGCCGTCCCGGGCGTAAGTACAGAGAACCGGTGTGCCCCACTCCAGGCTATTGGTGACGCCGAAACTCACCGCCTTGCGCGCCTCGCTGACCGCGGCATCCACGGGGAGACCATCGGCCAGCGTGTCGTAGAAGGTCCGTGAGAATTCGATGGCGGCGGCATCTGTGATGGCATACTGCATGGCCAACACCGCAGGAATCCCACGGCGCACCAAAATGGAGGCGGTGCTGGAAAACACATCTTCTTCACTGCCGCGCGCGCTCTCACAGGTATTCAGGAGCACGAGGCGCAGCGTATGGTGGTCGGCCAGGAGGCGCGCCAGCTGTGTGGCCGCCAGAGGCCACTGGCTACCTCTGTCATCCGTCAACCAGATGATGCCCTCGCCGATGGCGGCAGAGAAGCTGCCATGTCCAATGAAGTGAAAGATATGCCATGGGCCGGTCCGCATGGCCTGCTGGAGCTCCCGCCAGGTCTGGCCCTGAAGCCATTGCAACTCCATCTGGCCCTGCTGTACCAACGGCGCCAACGCGCGTTCTAGCCGTGTCTTTTCGCTGGCCACATCGAGCGGCCGCAGATCCGCGGGCGCGGCAATCATGGCAAGAATGCGCAACGGCAACTGGACGGCCAGTGGCTGGACTGTGTGCGGCAGCTCCAGGTAGCGGACAATGGGTGTGTCACGCGACAGGGCCAGGTATTCCGCCTGGCGGGAATCATAGAGAAACTCCCAGGGCAGCGCAGCCAGCCGCGGCGATTGGATGCAGAGCTTGATGCGCAGGCCTTTGCCCGCCCGCAGCGCCTCCTGGCGGCTCACATCGAAACGGCTGCGCACATCGCCGACCATGAGCGCGTCAAACAGCTCCTGACCAAAGTCGCGCACAGCCTGCTCTTCAGGGGAGAGGGCGCTGCGCATGACGCCGCCGGAACGCAGCAGTGCGTTCTGCAAGGCCAGCAAGCGATGCTCCAGCGCGCGCTGGTCAAAGGGGAAGGTCATCAAGGCGCTCGCCTCACCTGCAGGAGAACGTCTCACCGCAATGAGGTATTGGACGTCTGTGCCCTCCGCGATAGTGAGTTCAAAATCAAGGAATTCTATGTGCTGCCTCCTTTGTCGCCGGGCATGGCACGCGACCACGTGCTCGCCCGCACGACCGGGCTTTAGTGGGAGAGCCGCATACAGGGGAGATTCACATATGATTGCGCATAAAGGAGACGGTCTAGGGCCTCCTTCATGCGCATACCGGCTGGCTATGCGGTGCGCATACCACCGCCTGCGCCGTGCCCGATCTGAAGAATCAGGTAGGTGCAGATGGCAAACACCGCTAGATCAACGACGACGAAGAAGACGAGCAAGAACGAGGGATTCAAGTACAGGCCGGCCAGACCCAACACCGCGCCGATCAGTGTAGCAACGACGACAAGGTAATCGGCCACCTTACTTACGCGGACCAGCATCCATAGCCCAAGCACCAGGTAGGTCACGCCAAAACCAACGGTGACCCCCAATGCAGGGTCGTTTGGCGTCATAAACCACTGTGCCGCATGGACAATGCCGCTCAGGAGTAACAGGCCGGCAGCCACAAGACGAAGGGTGCGCATCGTTCACCTCCTTAGGCCCCGTAACAGCTGCGCGCACCTTGATCGTATCACTTATGACAACCCACATCAAGCCCCTGCACCCAATTTCCCCCCGCCCATCCCGTAGGGCGCGGCCCTTGCGGCCGCCCGTACGACCGCGCACATCCCGCGTCGGGCGTAGGGCGCGGCCCTTGCCGCCGCCCGCACGACCGCGCACATCCCGCGTCGGGCGGGGGCCAGCCCCGCCCCTACCGAACACGGCCGGGACCAAACGGCGCGATAATGGATC
>JACFMY010000369.1:5850-6385 GCA_019455155.1 Caldilineaceae bacterium | reverse complement strand
GATGGGACAGTGAACGAGCAGAGCGGGCCGCTACGCGCCCGCTCTGCCGCGTCTCCCACCACTTCCACCGTCGAAGCTCTTCCTTTTCAGAAGTTGAGGCTATGGGAAACCAACTATTGCCGCCTGCTGACCCCCAGCGTGCCAGCAGTGGACTGGCGCCAGGGGTTCGCTCGGCGGGATTTCGTCCGTGCCCCCAGTGCGGGGCACTCACCAACGTCAACGCCAGCGTCTGCCCCGAGTGTGGCGAAACGTTGCCAACCAAGGCCAGGCGGGTGCGCTGCAGTCGTTGCCACAAGCAGGCGTCGTCCAACCTGGTCATTTTCCCCCACTGTGGTCGCGAGCTGCATCCGGCGCCCCCTCGCCTATTAACCTGGGGGACACCTGTGATCCTGGCGGGCTTGCTGATCGTGGTGCTGGCTTCGCGCTTGGATGGCAATCCGCTGGATTGGGCTCAGAACAGGCTTGACCGGGTACTGGTCATGGTCAACGATTTGGGCAGCCGGCTGCAGCCAGATGTGACGATCTCCACGATTCC
>JACFMY010000369.1:0-5840 GCA_019455155.1 Caldilineaceae bacterium | reverse complement strand
AAGCGGCTGACAACGTCTTGGCCAGCCAACCGAGCCACTCCCAGGTGGAGACTGGCGAAGCCGGGGAGCCGCCGGCAGCAGACGACAGTTCAGCGCCCAGCGGCAGCGAGCAAGAGGCGGCACCCGCTGCGGCCCTGCCTACGGAGGCTGCAACCGAGGCGGTCCCGCCAACGGCGACACCGCTGCCCACGGACACACCTGCGCCGACGGCAGCGCCCACCGATACGCCGGCGCCTACGGCCACAACCCAGTCCACACCGGAACCCACCGCGACGGCCACGGTACGCGCCACCGATGCCAATACGGCGACGGCAACGGTACGGTCCACCAGCGCCAGTCTGCGACCCAGCGCCACTGCGACCGTCGCGCCGGCTGTGGTGGCAGCCGCTGCCATCACCAGCAGCCTGACACTGCCGACACCGACGCCAACGATTAGCGAGCCCACGCCGGCTCCTACAGCCACGCCGGCGCCCCAGACATACACTGTACGTGCGGGCGATACCCTGTTTGAAATCGCGCTGGCCAATGATCTGGACCTGGATGAGCTACTTGCAGCTAACAATCTATCCAGTGATGACGTCTATACGATCCAACCGGGCGATGAGCTGATCATTCCTGACCCGAATGCGGCGCCGCCGCCAACGGCCACCTCTACCGCTACGCCTGTCCTAGGCCAAACCTACACGGTGCGACCAGGCGATACACTTATGGGGATCGCACAACGCTTCGGTATCTCCACCCAGGCCCTGATGGATGCCAATGGATTGACGATCAGCCAGGCGCGTACCTTGCGCTCGGGCCAGGAACTGATCATTCCCGGCGCAAGCACGGCGCCAGAACCCACAGCCACTCCACGGCCCGCGGCCACCGCGACTGCGCCGCCAGCCGCGTCCACCGCCAAGATCCGGCTGGATGCGCCCATTTTGCGCACGCCCGAGAACAAGACCGCGGTGAGCTGCAGCGCCAGCGACGCCCTGGTCTGGCAGCCGGTTCCCTTTATTCAGTCCGCCGATATTTACGTGGTGCATCTGGGTTACGTGAATGGCATCGATGCGAGTGGCAATGAGCAGATTGTATGGGTGATCGCACAACAGCGGCCAGCCAATGTCACATCATGGAATCTGGACAATGGGCTATGCGGGCTGGCCTCGCTGGAGTTTGGCCGCCAATGGCGCTGGTATGTTGACGTGGCAGAAAAGGGCCCAGACGGTACGCTGACGCCCGTTAGCCAGCCCAGCGAGATGTGGGGATTTAGCTGGCAATGAATGCGCCAGCGCGCACAGTACAACTATAGGAAATATCCAGGCGCGGCCCTGACGCCTTCGCTCCTGGCCCGTGCAGCTGTTGGCGGCGCCAGGCAGGAAAGCCTGCAATCAGAAGTGATTTGTAGGCATTGGGGCTGATTTTTTTTGTACATTCTGCGATAATAGAACATGCTTAATGTACGGGCAGGCGGAAATGATGCCGGCTGCTGGCGTAGGGCCGCAGCCGCTCGCGTGCAGTATGAACGAAAGCATTAAACAACCATGGCTGGACACAGACGCCCTCACGATTTTGACGATAACTTCGAAGACGACTTCGAGGCGGATGCTGACGACGATCTTGTCGACGAGTTTGACGACGACCTTGACGACGACTTTGATGACGACTTTGATGACGACTTTGATGACGACTTTGATGACGAGGAGATTGCCGGCAGCATCGACGAAGCCGACGACGATTGGGACGATGCGCCGGACGAGCGGGAGCTCGACGCGGATCGTAGCGGAAACGGCTATCGGGTCTTCCGCGCCGGTGAGCTATTTGGCGATGCGTTGGACGACGAAGTTCAGGGTATCTTGAGCGAGCTGGGCGATGAGGACGACGAAGTAGCCCTCGAGGCGTTTCAGTTGCCCGAACCAACGTGGACGGTCGACGAATTGCTGGGCAGGTTGGCCAACGATCCGGGCGAAATCCCCTATCGCGAGTACTTTGCCCTGTCCGACCTATCGCGCAGCGATATCGAGACTTTGCGGCGTGTCTGGCCGTTGATCCAGGTGGAACGGCGGCGGTTGGTAACGGCGACGCTGGTCAGCGCGGCAAAGGAATATTTCGGGCTACAGCTCGTGGGATTTCTCTCCGCCGTGCTGGACGACGAGGATTCCCTGGTGCGTCACGCGGCCGTCATTGGGCTGGACGAAGAAGATCCGCAGCCCGGCCTGCTCGGCGCGCTGGTACAGATGACACAGAATGACGACGCCGTGGACGTGCGCGCCGCGGCCGCAGCCGCGTTGGGCGACTATATCCTGGCGGGCGAGCTGGATGAACTGGACGCCGCCCTGTCTATGCGGGCGGAAGAGGCGCTTGTCGCCCTTGTCACCAACTCAGCCGAGCCGCTATTGGTCCAGTGCCGGGCATTGGAGAGCCTGGCCTACTCCGGAGAGGTGGGCATTCGCCAGATCATCGAGGACGCCTACTATTCGCCGGAGGAAGATATGCGCGTCAGTGCCCTGGTCGCCATGGGTCGCAGCGCCGACATCAGGTGGCGCCGTCTGGTGCGGGCTGAGTTGCGCAATCCTTCTCCTGCCATGCGCGCGGAGGCAGCCGTAGCCTGCGGCGAATTGGAAACCAAAGCCGCACTGCCCGATTTGCTGGAGTTGCTGGACGACGACGATCAGATGGTGCGGCTATCCGCGATCTTTGCCCTGGGCCGCATCGGCGGGCAGCGCGCCACCGACGCCCTGAAGTCCATTGCCGAAGGTGACGATATCCAGGAGGCGGAGGCAGCCGAGATGGCCCTGGAAGAGATGCTCTTCTACAGCGGCAGCGAGGCCGTGGCCGCGCCCCTCTTCGATGAGCAGGAGGTCGAAGACGACAGCTTCGATGAGCTGGATCCCTGGCACGACTGGTCGGACGACGAAGACGACGACCTGGGAGAATACGCATAGAAAGTAGAACAGGGCTGTGAATCTAAAGCTAAAGCGTCTGGTACGTACACCTTCGTCCGAACAGTACGCCCTTTTCGACCTGGATCAATTGACGCCAGAGTCAACGCCCATGACTATTGGCAAGCTTGATCTACACTATACGGGCGAGGGGATGTACGGCACACTCTTGTTGTGGGACAACGCTTCCCACCAGCTGTCGTCCAGCCAGCGCAGCAGCTTTATTCGCGCCCTGCTCCAGGAGATCGCCCAGCCCATGGGCGTGCCCAACGAGTACGTTGTCGAGTTCTTTGCGCCGACGCTGGATCGCTACCAGGTATTCCACAACGTGGGCGACGCAGTGGCCGGCGAGGAGCCTGCGGCTGCCGAATCCTCCCCCCGCCGTAGTAACGGCCCCAAAAACTGACCAGGCGCGCGCATGTCTCTTCTCGCCAGCCTGCTGGATGTCTTTGCCAGCACTGTGCTACCAGTCTTTCTGGTGGCTACCGCCGGTTTCATCCTGGTCCGCAAGATCCCGTTGGACGGCCGCACGTTGGGTCGTATCGTCTTCTATCTGGCATCTCCCTCCCTGGTATTCCGTAGCCTGTATGGCATGAACGTCACCACGACCGCGCTCCAGCACGAGCTTGTCGTAGTGACCAGCATCTACCTGGTGACCGGTCTGATCGGGTGGCTGCTCGGGAGAGATCTGAGGCGCGGCGAGCGGTCGGCTTTGACCCTGGCCAGCGCCATTTCCAACAACGGCAACATGGGTCTGCCTATCTCGCTCTTTGCCCTGGGCGAGGCCGGGCTGGCCCTGGCGACGGTCTACTACGCGATCAGCGCCTTTCTGACCAACACCCTAGGGGTGATCGTGGCATCTACCGGCTCTACCTCGTTGGGACGGGCGTTGCGGCAGAGTTTGCAGGCGCCGGTGCTCTATGCGGCTGTCTTGGGCTTGACCTTCAATCTGCTGGCCGTACCTGTTCCCGACACGCTCTACCGGGCCATCGAGATCATGGCCGGCGCGGCGATTCCCAGCATGCTGGTCCTCCTGGGCATTCAGCTCAGCGCCACACGGATTGAGAGTGCGGATGGTGTGGTCTGGCGTAGCACCTTCGTCCGGCTGATCATCTCGCCGGTGGTGGCCATCGGTCTCTGTCTATTGTTGGGCGTAGGCGGGCTGGAGCGGCAGGTATTGGTACTTCAGGCCGCCATGCCAACGGCGGTGGTCACTACGGTGCTGGCTACCGAATTCAACACCAAGCCTACACTGGTGGCCACGGCCGTTCTCTTCAGCACCATTGCCAGCATGGCGACGCTATCCGTTGTCCTGTTACTCATCTAATCTCCCCCTTCACCCAGCCCCCGATCCTTGCATGTTTACCCCTAATGCGGTATCGTTTTGATTTCGTGGAACTTGTTTTTTTGACCGTTCGTTTCGAAGTATAACGCTGCCAACACAGGCCACTACTGGATGGCAGCACGGATTTGCAGGTTGATCCCATGTCTGAGCGAAGCAATCCTGATGAGTACAAGCGTGCGTTAGCCGAAGGCGCGTGGCTGCTGCAGATGAACCGCCCTGGTGAGGCGCTGGATAAGCTGCTGCCCCTCTATGAACAGTCGCCTTCCAATCCTGACGTAGCCCTGAACGTGGGTGGCGCCTATATTCTGCAGGCAAAATGGGACAAAGCTGTGCGTGTTCTGAGCCAGGCCGCTGAATTGCATCCGGACAATGCCATGATCTGGACAAACCTGGGCGCTGCTTACCTTGGACGGTTGGAGCTGGCCGGTCCGCGCCAGCAGGAACGTGCCATCAAGGCCTATGAGCGCGCGCTGCAGGCCAATCCCCAGGCGCCCAATGTGCACTATCACCTTGGTCTCATCTACAAGGAACGGGGTGAATTTCTCCGCGCTAGCGCCTTTTTCCAACGTGCCCTGGAGGTAAATGCGGCCGACAGAGATGCCCAACATTGGCTGAACTGGATTGAAGCCCAGGTCAGCGGGGCACAGACCGGTGGCGCCGGAGACGACTCCGCGGCGGATGACCCCGGCGCGGCGCCGGCCAATCGTGGAGACGGGGCATGAGCACGCAGGCAACGCGCCCGGCAGGACCAGATGGTGCAACCTGGCCCGGTGGCGTCATCTACCGCACTCGCGAGAACCCAGAGCGTCTCGCCTGGATTGTCTTGCTCGCGAGCTTCGCGGTTTTTTTGATGCTGGCCATTACCGTGCCCCTCGCGGTCCGCTACGGCATCGAATTCACGACGGTGGCCCAAAACGCCACACTGGACCCGACCCAGGGCACAGTCCTGCTCTACACACCCAATTCCACCGAACCCATCGCGATCACAGAACTGCGTAACGACGTGCCAGAAGGCAGCACTGTCGAGGCGGGCGACAGCCCTACCCAGGCTACCATACGCCTGATCAGCGAGGGTGACAGCGACGAAGCGCTGGGCAGCGTTCAGATCTTTTCGGGCACACGGCTACGGGTAGCAAAGCTGCGCAGCCCCATGTTTGAGATGAGCGGCCAACCCTACCAGGTGCGTCTGAAGCTGACCCGCGGCCAGGCCCGCATTTTCACGAACAGTGGCCAGCAGCGTCCGCTAGCCGTCTGGCTAGAGACACCCCATGGCGAGATTGCCCTGTCTACCGGCAGCTACCAGATTGCCGTCACCGATGCCCAGACCGACATTACCGTGAGTTCCGGCGACGCGACGTTGGTGAAGGAAGGGATGGAGCCGCTGGCTGTCAGCTCCGGTCTGCGTGCCTGGATGACACTCGACACCCGTGCGGATGCGGCCGTCTCCGCGGCACAGAATCTGCTGCGCAACGGCAACTTCACCGAGTCCATGAAGGATACCTGGGAGAGCTACGTTATTGCACAGAACGTGACGCCGGGCAAGGTCAGCATCATGGAACGGGATGGTCGCC
>JACFMY010000368.1 GCA_019455155.1 Caldilineaceae bacterium | reverse complement strand
AGGCTATACTCACCTTCCTGCAGGTCCTCCGGCAGCGGCAGTAGATAGACGTTGAGTGGTCGATCCTCATCCTGCCACTGCGCGGGCGCCAGGTGACGGTCATTGAGTAGCCGCTCGTCCGCCTGGACGATCCGGTTCTCTTCCGCGCTGTAGAGCGCAACGCGCGCTTTGAGCGGTTGGCCGGCTGTCCCGCCAGCCACACGCTGCCAACGAATTACCACGGGCAGCGGCCTGCCTGGCATGAGGGGGCCGGTAGGTATGGATAACTCAACGGTCTGGACTGCAGTGTCAAAGCGAAGGCGCCGCGGCGCCATGTCTGGACTTAGCACAAAATCGGTGGGTGGGCTCATCTCCCACCAATCGACGGAATAGCCCTGGAACCATTGTTCACCCACGCGTTGCCCGTACTTGTCCAGTAGAAAATGGACCGCGCGGCGCGGGTCGGTATCGCTCTCGAACCACTGCACCCAAAAAATGCGCTGTGCGGACCGCGCCCACATGCGGAGCCGGCTATCGAGTGTGTTAATGTCCACAAAGAGGTAGCGGGCTGGTACAGGGGCAGGCGATAGCTGCGCGCTTTCTTCGATGGCGTACGGCTCGTAGTAGAAGCCAAACGGGTATTTTTGGTCCACAAAGATCATATCCCCTGGCTGCGTGTTCGCGCGCAGCCAGGCAGTTACCTCGCCAATGTGCTCGCGGTCGAAGCGACTATCGTACAGATCGGCCTGGGCCGCGGGCCATAGCCCGGCCAGCACAGCCACGGTTGCGAGCACCGGTAGGAGCCGCCACCAGCGGCCCAATGCTGCCAGCCCAATGCCCATTAAGGCATAGAGTGCAGGCGTGACAAAGCTGCTATAGCGAACATTGAAGGCATTGCGATCTAGGACGGCAATGTAGTAGAGCAAGAGGCCGCCGGCGAGCCAATTCAGCAGAAAGGAGATCGTGGTGACGTCGAGCCGGGCGCTGCCTGCTGCCTTCTCCACCCCCGCTTTGTTTGAGGATAAAGGCCAGGCAGTGGCCACGGCCACCACAACGCCCAGGCTGGCGACAGCAAGTATCGTCCATAGCCATGTAGTACCATATCCAAAGAGCACATCTGGCCCAGCCGCGTAACCACCCACGTAAGCCTGCCAATTTTGCCACAGGTAGTCCGCGGGAGCGGGGATGGTCAGGTTTGGGTTTGCATAGCCCGGGATCTGGCGCAGCGCAATCGGGGCAACAGGCAGGACGATGAGCGTCATAAGGAGCCCGTGCACGACGACCGCCAGAAAGGCACGGCGGCGGTCGCTGCGTAACAGCGCCCATACAGCCCACCAGGCATACCATGCCACCAATATGAAGACCGCATTGTAATGGGTAAGCAGCGCGGCCGCCGACAGCACGACAAAGAGCAGCGACGGCACGCTAAAGAGCGCCCGGCCAAAGCGGCGCTCTGGTGAAACGTGCATACTGGCCAGCAGCATGATGGCAGCCGCTGCCAGCAATGCAAAGCCGGCCGTATACATGCGTGTTTCCTGGCTTTCCGCCAGCCAGAACGGTGACAACGCGCCGATCAGCGCGGCCATGACCCCCGCGGCTGGACTGCCGGCACGACGGCCTAGGGGCAGCAGCAACGCGACGCCAACCGTGCCAGCGAAGACGCTCAGCAGTCGAGAAAAGAATGCCACCATCGCCGGCGGCTGTCCTGCAGCCACGCCAAACAAGCCGGTCCAAAAATGGAGCAACCAGTAGTAGAAGGGCGGTTGAATATCAAGTTCCGGTGCAGTGGGAATCTGAAGAAATGGACGCAGCGCCACGTCGATATTGCGGGCTTCATCCCACCAGATATCCTGGCGCGTCAGTGCCTGCAGGCGAAGAGCAAACGCAGCGAGCAGGGCGACCACCATCACCATACGCAGCCAGCCAGCCAGCGACCGGCTGTGCAAAGTTTTCATAGCGACCATATCTGGGCCATTGTAGCGCAGGGGTAGGCGAGATAGAAATCAACAGCGACCATGTGCGCATCGAACTCACCGTGATCCCCCGGGCACACTCTTGACCATTGTGGTCGCGGCATCGAACGCCATGACGCGCTGGAGCGGGGATAGGGGCTTGGTGCGCACCGCGACAAACCCGTGGCGTTCATAGAGCCTGCGCGCGCTGGTGTTCGTCTCGGCGACGTCAAGCCTGATTTGCCGGTAGCCTCTTTCACAGGCGTATTGATCGAGATGGGTCAGTAGTCCCGAGCCGATGCCCTGGCCCCGAAGCTCCCGGCAGACTGCAATGCCATCCATCAGCAGCTCGCCGCCGCGCGGCCGCCGCTTGTAGAGAGAGAGGAGCAACAGGGTGCCGAGGCCGCGCACCCACCCCAAATTGCGCATAAGCGCCTGTGCACTGCCGCGACCGGTGAAGGAGCGGCCGGCATCATGGAAGCCGGCCAAACCCGCCAACTCGCTCCCCATTATCGCCACAATGGCCAGATCGGGGCAGATCGCATGGTGAATGATGGCGCGGCGAATCTCATCATCTGGGATGATGGGTTGGAGCTTCTGGCGGAAAGCGTCGTCATACAAAAGGGCCGCCTGCGTGCGCAGATGTTCGGGGAGGCCAAGCTGGTAATGAATGGTAGTCATGCACGTCTGTTTGCGTTCGCTGTCAACACATTTCTATGATCTGCCCTGTTGCTTGCGGATAACGCTGGCACGACAACTGTACGCAATTGGGTCGCGTCTTGCCTTCAGCTTTTCCTGTGGCAGGTCAGGCGCTCAGTGCTTGCCACAACAGATCTCGGTTGTGATACGCACTCTCGATCAGCGCACGGCGCACATGGTTGGGCGCGCGGGCCAATAGACCTGACATGGCATAGATCAGCTCCATGGTTGACAGCGCGTCCCCCAGGTATCCAGCCCATTGGGGCTGGGGCAGGGCAAAGAAGCTGGTAAAAAAGCCCTGTAGTGCCCGCAGGTCAAAACGCATCAGTGTCTCCAGGCCCAGAAGGTACAGAGACCGTTTTCGCAGGCGCGACGCGGGCCATAAGGCCTGCCACGCTGCCCGCGCCACGCGCGGCGGCACCGGATCTCCGGTGGCGAACTGCTGGGCAATGGCACGCGCCACCTCAGGCGCCCGCCGGAGCACCGCATTGACAAGATAGCCTGAGGCGGGATGGACCATGCTGGCAGCGCCGCCAAAGCCAACCAATGGCTGGCGCAGATCAGGGAGCGGTAGGTTCATGGGAAAGAGACAATGTTCGATGTGGTGGACTGCCGTGACCGCCGTCCCCAAATGGGCTAAACGCCGGTGCAGGCGCCGTTCCAGTGTCGCAAAGGGCACAGGTGGGGCAGCCGCCAACGACGTCTCTTCGACAAAGTAGCGACCGTCTCCCAGATCCATTGCGTAAAGAAACGTGGGTGGCTCCCGTCGTTCCGAAGCAGAGAGGTGCCCGCACCGATAATCCATCAATACCAGCTGTCCTGGCCGGACCGGCGGCGCCGAAAAGGTGCCTACGATCCCGTACGCGGCCTGGCAGGCGACGCGTCGTCCGGGCGGTCGCTGGACAAATGCCGCATTGTGGCCGCTGGTATCGATCACCACGCGTGCCGTATGTGCCTGGCCGCTCTCTGTGGTGACGCGCGTATGCGTGGGGAGATGCTCGATCTGCGCGGCGCGTGCCCGCTGCCACTGCACGTGAGCCCGACTGCCGCGCGCAAGCAGATGCAGTTGGAGCCTCTGATTGTCTAGGAGACCATAGGACCGGTTCAGGGGAATCTCGTCATCACCGGCGTACACAGTGCAGTCGTGCCAACTATGGCCCAGCATGCCTGTCAGTCCCAGCGGCTCAAGCTCGTCCACCCAGATACCATATGTATTCGGCCAGGGGGCATCGGGTTCCTGCGGCGCGATCCCCGCGACGCGCAAGCCCGCTTCTCCCAGGGTGGCCGCCATAGCCAAACCGGCCGGACCAGCGCCGATTACCAACGCGTCAAGCATACGCGATCTCTCCCGGGTAGGGTAGTACTCGGTCTGCTGTAAGCGGTGCTATGATGGTGTAAGAAGCTGGCTTTGTCATCTGTGCCGGTATCCACATCTGCGGACAATCGTCGCGCAGGATGCCAAGCGTGTCAATCGTAGCTGGCCGTGCTATCAGCGTTAAAGAGAGGTATGCACGATGGAGAAAATCAGGCCCTTGGACCCACCGGCGGGGCTAAGCCGCCTGTTCTTTCGCCTGCCGATCTATCTGTACTGGCTGCATCTCGGTTGGCTGTTGGGTGGGCGCTTTCTGCTTGTCAATCATATTGGGCGCAAATCGGGCCAGCTGCGCCAGGTTGTGATTGAGGTAGTAGAGCACGATCCAGCCGCGGATACCTATACGGTGGCCGCTGGCTTCGGCCGCAAATCAGATTGGTATCTGAATCTGCTCAAGACGCCTGATGTCACAATTCAGGTAGGCCGGCGCACGTTAGCGGTAACGGCGGTGCCCCTTACCCCTGATGTGGGAGGCGAAACCATGGTGCGCTACGCCCGGCGCCATGAAACGGCAGCCAGGAATCTGGCACGCTTCATGGGGTATCAGGTGGACGGCACTGAAGCGGATTACCGTGCCCTGGGCCGCGAGCTTCCGTTTATGCAGTTTCGGCCGCGACGATCGTAGATTCTGAGCTTGTGCGCGTCGACGCCAAACCTGCCCGCGTACTCAGTTCGCAGCCGTGTGTCCGGCCCAAGTAACAGACGTCTTAACTTACAGTGCGGCCCATCTTCGTTAAGCGCATGTGTGAAGCGTGCACTATTTGATCAGCTTCATGTAAGCCGATGATGCTTGCTCCTGCCGGCCCGTTGTCCTACAATAGAGTCGTCGCAGAGTTGTCGCGCCTTTCAGATACAGATCTGACCTTTTATGTAGTAAGAAGCAACGATAACTTCTAATAGGCGATGGCCAGGAGCTCCGGCTATTAGATATATCCTCAGATACCCGCGCTGAGCGCTCCCCTAGGAAATTACATAGCTGCTTCATCGAGCCTATTTGTCTGGCTGCGTGTTGCCTAGTGGCGCGCCTTACCGGATAAAAGGTCAGTGTTGTGCCTACGAAAGTAGTGGGACCCACAACCTCATAGATTTGCCATAGAGGCAGGTATGAGTCTGTGGTGAATTCGGTTTTTACGCTTACAGGGGAAATTTTCTATGTATCCGCGTTTTGTGCAGTTGTTCCGGCCCTATGGCTTCCCCTGTCTTCTCTCTATCGTGCCAACGGCACTATCTACTCCGGCCTACAACGGCCAGCGTCCGTCACCATGGCCCAACGGCGTTCGCGTCCTGGATTGGGATTCACGCCTTTTTGGTTTTGGCGTTGCCGAAATTACGCTTTCGGCAACGCAACCAGACCAGTTGGCCGATCTAGTGGCCGTGCTTCGCGCGCAGGATGTAAAGCTTGTCTACTGTTTCGTGCCATCAAAGGGGGACACGATCGCGGAGCGTACCGTCAGGAGATTTGGTGGCTATTTAGTCGATCGCAAGACAACTTTTCGAACAAGGCTACGCCCGTCAAACCTGACAAGCGACTCCCAGATCAAAGTGGAGCCCTTTGGCCTACATATGCCGTCTAACGATCTAGTTGCGTTGGCCATCCAAAGCGGCGAATACTCGCGCTTCTTCATCGACCCTGCTGTGCCGCGCGAAAGGTTCGAGGAGCTGTACACCATCTGGATTGAACGGAGCGTCACGAAGCAGCTGGCGGATGAAGTCCTGGTTATCCGCCACCAAAACCGCATCGCCGGCATGGTGACAGTGCGCGCGAACGATGAGGTTGGCGAGATTGGCTTGATTGCCGTGGACAGTGCCTATCGAGGCAAAGGGTATGGCACAACACTGATTCGTGAAGCGCATCTTTGGCTGGCCGTGCAAGGGTGCACTTCGTGTCGAGTCGTGACCCAGGGCGCGAACATACCGGCATGCCGTCTGTATACCAAGGCTGGATACACGGTTGAAAACAGCGAGAGCGTCTTCCACCTTTGGCTCTAGTCACCTCACATTTTTTGTACCCGGGCCAGATCTGGCGTCTCTTAGAGAGTCTCGATATCCTGCAGCAGATCTTGAAGCGCCACTACAACCTGCTGCACCGACGCTTCCATAAACTCGTCAAGAACTTGAGAATCACCGGTTGCCCGATACCGGTGTTGTATACGCTGCACTTCCGCTGCGAATTGTTGTTCCAATGGGTCAAAGCGTTCCCGTACCAACTGGTTTCTTGCCGGATAATAACCAGGCCGTGCACCGACTGGATCACCCTTTACCCTGTCCATAAGCTGGCGAAAGAGCCACCAAAATGAGCTTGCCGCAAATGTATCGATGGGCGCCTCCGGCGGGGGCGCGATCTTCTTGCCTGCCGTGCCTGCCCGCGTCACGCTAGCTGGTAAGC
>JACFMY010000367.1:6207-6419 GCA_019455155.1 Caldilineaceae bacterium | reverse complement strand
GAAGACCCGGAGATAGGCCGCCTACTGTGCACGCTGTATAACGTGTCTTTGCCGGGCGACGCCAACGATGATTGCAGCACCGAGGTCACGATTGGCACGCCACGGTCAGGTCGTGGCGACATCTTTGACATCTTCCTGACGGGGATGGAGCTGGCTGCTCCTTTCACCATCAACACGCAGTCTGGACCGACAACGCTGCCCGCGGGCTTCAA
>JACFMY010000367.1:0-6197 GCA_019455155.1 Caldilineaceae bacterium | reverse complement strand
TATCAACACCGATATCAAGGGCGCCCTCTGTTCGCCAACACCCAGCCGTCTGGGCGTGTTGGGCGGGGATGCGTGTGGCTTCCCCAATGGGCGACGCCTGGCAGATGACATCGTCGAGATCGAGCTGCTGGCCGTGGCCGGTGCTGCCTACCAGGTATTGGATGGACGTGACGGTTCCTTCCAGTTCGACGCCGCGCTCATCAATGTGCTGACCGATGGGGTGAACAAGAACGACATGCCGTTCCGCAACACGTTCCCCTACGTTGCACAAGCCCAATCGGGTCAAGCTCACTGGCATATGAATCCGTACTATGGCGTGCTGCTGCCCTGGATCCAGAAGACCGGTCATTTCTTCAACGCGAACCCCCTTACCGGGCTGCTACCGGTACCGCTGGTCGTTGTCTCGTTCTTGCTACGCCGCCGGCGCCGGCAGATGCCGCACTGAACCGTTCGAGTGTCCGTGAAAGGGAGCTCCTATGCGTGTCCTTAGCCACTACCGTTCCAATGTGACCACGCGCAGCCTGCTCTTCTTGCTCGTCGCTCTCCTGATCTTTGCCGTCGCCGTCCTTTACCGGGCGGCGACGGAAGGTCTGGAAATGGGGACGCAACTAGAGCGAAGCACTGTGACCAACGTGCCGGCGCGCACACGTGTGGCAACGATCGAGCAGCTCCAGACGCGCATCGAACGCAACCCAGACGATGTCGCGGCCTATGCGACGCTGGGCCTGGCGCTCCTGCAACAGGTCCGCGAGCGCAACGATGTAACGCTCTATGCCCGCGCTGGCCAGGCGCTGGACGCCGCGCTCCAACGTGATCCCCACCAGGTCGATGCGTTGACCGGAAAAGGGGTGTTGGCCCTGGCGCTCCACGACTTCTCAGGCGCCCTGCAATGGGCCGGCAAGATCCTGGCCGTGAATCCGTTTCGCGCCGCGGCCTACGGCATACGCACGGACGCGCTGGTAGAGCTCGGCCGTTACCCGGACGCGGTGAATGCGGTGCAACAGATGGTCAACCTGCGTCCCGACGTGGAGTCATACAGCCGCGTCTCCTACCTGCGCGAGCTGCACGGCGACATGGAGGGCGCAATTGAGGCCATGCGCATGGCCGCCGAGAGCGCGGTGCCCGGCTCCGAGCCGTGGCTGTGGACGATCACACACCTGGGTCACCTGTACTGGAATCGCGGGGAGCTGGACGAAGCCGCACGCATCTATGGCCAGGCGCTCTCGCTGCGCGCCGATTATCCCTATGCCCAGGCAGGCCTGGCGCGGGTCTACGCGGCCCAAGGCGAGACCCAGCGGGCGCGCGACCTGCTGGTCCCCCTCACCCAGCGCCTTCCGTTGCCCGAGTTTCTGATCTTGCTTGGAGAGCTATACCAGGCAAGTGGCGATATGCCCCAGGCCCGCGCGCAGTATGACCTGGTTGGCGTGATCCAGCAGCTCAACAGCGCGGCCGGCATGAATGTAGACCTGGAGCTGGCGACCTTCGCCGTAAACCACGGTGCTGACGCCGCTACGGCCTTGCAGCAGGCCCAGGCCGCCTACGCGGCGCGCCCCACAATCTATGCTGCCGATACCCTGGCGTGGGCGTTCTATCGTGCCGGCCGCCTGGACGAAGCGCTGGAGTACAGCCGCGTGGCCCTCAATCTGGGCACGCAGGACGCCTTCATCTACTACCATGCCGGCATGATTGCCAGGGCCACCGGGGATGATGCCACGGCAGCAGATTACCTACGCAAGGCTGCCGCCATCAACCCCCATTTCTCATTGTTGGAGACCGACGCGCTGGAGGAAGCATTGGCTACCCTGGCGGAGCCCTAGAGGATATGGGTCCGGCACGCCGAACCCATCCGGCGACGGTGCCTGGCGCGGCCAGAGCCGCTCGCGTCGTTCCCATATGTATCGTCGCACGTAGTGCATTGCATCAACCAAGGAGAAAACAACCATGCAACCCAAGTTTCACCCATCCACATTGCGAAGGCGGCTGACGCCACCACTTGCCGTACTGGTGGCGCTGGCGCTGCTGCTGACGAGCGTACTCGTCGCTCAGCGGCAGCAGGCCGACGCATCCAGCCATCGCGAGGCGCCCCTGATCTCCCAGGACGCCTACGCGGACAACACCGATACCTATGTGTTTGTCTCACCCAACAACCCGGACAACATCGTACTGATCGGCAGCTGGATTCCCTTCGAAGGTCCTGAAGGGGGTCCAAACTACTGGGAATGGGGCAATGGCGTCCTCTACGACATCCATGTTGACAACGACGGCGATGCCGTGGCCGACTTCACCTACACCCTCTCCAGTACAACGTCGATCCAGAATCCGTTGACCTTTCTGTACAATGTGGGCCCTATCGGCGCAGACGGCACCAACTGGAACCGCCAGCAACGGATCACTGTGACCGAAAGCTCGTCGCTCGGAACCAAGACACTGCTCGACAACGTGCTGGCTCCGCCGGTCAACATTGGTAGCAAGTCTACGGATGACTACGCGAACCTCTCCAACAACTTCATCTACACAGCCCACGACGGCGGCGACCAGATCATGATCTACGCCGGCCAGGTCGACGACGCCTTCTGGGTCGATCTCCAGGTCTTCGACTTGGTCACCCTGCGTGGCCAGCAGCCGCCTCTCGGCTACGCCAAGGGCAACAACAGCCCCGTGGACTCCGTGGCTGGCTTCAACAACCACAGCCTGGTGATCGAAGTACCCATCAGCCGCCTGACTGCCGGCGGCGAGCCGGTGCTCGGCGTCTGGGCCACCGCGCGGCGTCCCGCCATGCGCGTGCTCAACGGCCCCGCCGGACTGGGTACGCTCGACAACAGCGGCGATCCCGTTCAGGTCTCACGCCTGGGCATGCCGTTGACCAATGAGGTCGTACTGCCCTACGCGCTCAAAGATGCCTTCAACAGCATCTCCCCAGATGTGGATCTGGCGCTCTATACCGGCGCGGCCGGCTCCCAAATCCAGGAGATCCTGCAGCGCAGCGTCGAAGACCCAGAGGTTGGGCGGCTGCTCTGCACCCTCTATGGCGTGCCCCTGCCGGGTGACAGCGACAAAGACTGCAGCACTGAAGTCACCGTTGGCACACCCCGGTCAGGCCGCGGGGACATCTTCGACATCTTCCTCACGGGCATGGTGTTGGCAAATGAGTTCACCATTAACACGGCCTCCGGTCCAGTTACTCTGCCCGCAGGCTTCAACGTGAACCAACCCGCCGGTGTACGCCCGGCGGATATGATCCGGGTCAACACCAATATCAAGGGCGGCCTCTGCTCACCCACCCCCAGCCGCCTGGGTGTGGTCGGCGGTGATGCGTGTGGCTTCCCCAATGGCCGCCGCCTTTTCGACGACATCGTGGAGATCGAACTGCTGGCCGTGGCCGGCGCAGCCTACCATGCGCTGGACGGCCGCGACACCTCCTTCAGCTTCAATCCCGCGCTGGTGGGCATCCTGGACGATGGCGTCGACTACAACGACGTCGCCTTCCGCAGCGACTTCCCCTACATGGGTCTCGCCCAGAGCGGCCAGGAACACATCCACCAAAACCCGGCGCCTCCGCCGGTCCATGTGAACACTGTGGCCTTCGTGGGTGGGCGCACGGACGATGCCGAGGAGTCCGAAAACGGTCACGTCAAGCTCTTCAGCAAGAATCTGGAGCTGGGTGAGCGAAAAGACGACGCCCGTACCGTGGGCCTCCGCTTTACGGACGTACAGATCCCCCGCGATGCGGAGATCGTCAGCGCCTACATCCAGTTCGTCGCCGCCAAGACCGGGAGCGGACCGGCCTCGCTGACCTTCCAGGGCGAAGCAACGGACGACGCGTCCACGTTCGAGAAATGGCGCTTCAACCTGTCATCGCGGACGCCGACAGACACCCAGGTCGAGTGGACCGACGTGCCCGCATGGGAGACACCCGGCGAGGCAGAGTGGTCTCCCGACCTGTCCAGCATCGTGCAGGAGATCGTCGGTCGTGATGGCTGGTCACAGGGGAACAGCCTGGCTATGCTGATCACCGGCACGGGCACCCGTGTCGCGCGCGCGTATGACGGTGACCCAGATGCCGCGCCCTGCCTGATCGTGGAATACATCATGCCCGATGGTTCCACCGGCTCCGCAAGCGCGGCACTCGCCGGTGACACCATGGGCCGGCCAACCAATGTTGTGGGCGCCACCGTGCTGGTCGGCGAACGGACCATGACCGCCGACCCCAACGAAGTTGACGATGAAGACCTGGAAGATGACATAGATGATTCTCACACCAGGATCTTCCTGCCCAATGTCGTGCTGGGCAACTGAACCGCGCGCGCCGCGGGCGCGCTTAGCCATAACAACAGTAAACGGGGTGGCGCGCGCCACCCCGTTTACTCTTCTCTAAGCTGTACCGGCAGCTTGGTCTACAACGCTTTAGCCTTAGCCACACCTGCCAGGAGAAATGTCACGGGCAGCTATTGCACGACGACCAGGCGGCCCTGCATAGCCGGATAGTGCCCGGCAACCGTGCAAATCACCACATACTCGCCTGCGACTGTTGGCGCTGTGAAGGCCTCTGCCGCCTGCTTGGCTGGCTGCACGTTGTTTGATTGCCACAGTAGCAGGTCCGGATTGGATTCGGGCAGATAAGGAATCGGTATCTCGGCATCCTTCTTGACGATGGCCCAACTGTGCTCGAGCCCTCCCTGGTTGTCCAGGTTGAGCGTCATCTCTTGGCCTGCCTTGACGGTCCACACCGGCGGGTTGTTGATGTTGTCGTTGTTGTTACCAAAGTAAATATCGTGCATGGCTACATCCAGGGTGGTAGCGATGACCTCCTGGGCTGACGGCTGCTGGGCCGGCGTTGCGGTCGGTTCAGAAGCGCTGCCACCACACGCAGCCAAGAAAAGGGCTGTCATCAGCACAAGCGAGTTCACGATCTTCCTGTACATGTTGGATCACTCCTCGTTCAAGGGTTTGACAAGAAAGTTTGTGAAAATAATGACGAACGCGATGATAGCACAAGGAGGCGTGACGCCACAGATTGCACCCCATAAAGTGGAGAGTTGGAACGAAAGGCGAGGATATGGGCGGACATACCGATCGGCGTCCTCCAATGCTTTGTCGTTCTGTACGCCTTCGGGTAGAATACATACTTATCGAACGAGTGTTCGATACCTGCCGTAAAAGCCTTGTTGTTTTGGTGCTGCAAGAGATCACGTTCGCGCAGATCCTGTAAGTTACGGAACGGAAGCGCGCTCCGATTGTATGGTAAGCTAATAGTTTGTGACCGAACTACGGTCCCCGCTCCCTACGAGCGGAAGGCCGGTTTATGGACAGGACGCGTATGGCACTCGACAAATTGATCGTGCGCGGCGCGCGCGAACACAACTTGAAGAATATCGATCTGGAGATTCCCCGCGACAAGCTCGTGGTGATCACCGGCTTGAGCGGCAGCGGAAAGAGCAGCCTGGCTTTCGATACCATCTATGCCGAAGGACAGCGACGCTACGTAGAGTCGCTGTCAGCCTATGCTCGCCAGTTCCTGGGGTTAATGGAAAAGCCCAACGTCGATCAGATCGAGGGGCTCAGCCCGGCCATCTCCATCGACCAGAAAGGTTCGGGACGCAACCCGCGCTCGACCGTTGGCACCGTCACCGAGGTCTACGACTACCTGCGCCTGCTTTACGCCCGGATTGGCCAGCCTCACTGTCCCACGTGCGGCGAACCCATCACGCAGCAGACCGCGACGCAAATCGTGGACAGCATCATGGAAATGCCAGAAGGAAGCCGCCTCCTGATCCTGGCGCCCATCATCAAGGACCGCAAAGGGAACCACAAATCGGTCTTTGAGTCCCTGCAAAAGCAGGGCTATGTGCGTGTCCGTGTGAATGGCGAGCTGCACGAAGTGACCGAAGCGCCGGAGCTCGATCGCTACAAGATGCATACCATCGAGGCGGTCGTCGATCGCATTATTGTACGCCAGCCCAGAGAGGGCGACGACGGTGAGATGACGGGCACCGATCTCACGCGGCTGGCCGATTCTGTGGAGACGGCGCTGAAGCTTGGGAACGGCGTCGTGCTGGTCACCGATGTTTCGGACCCGGACCATCCCAGGGACCGTACCTACAGTGAGCACTTTGCCTGCGTGAAATGTGGCACCAGCCTGCCCGAGATCGAGCCGCGCACCTTCAGCTTCAACAGCCCACATGGCGCCTGCCCCAACT